>JBEVJD010000476.1:0-23789 GCA_040510435.1 Pyrinomonadaceae bacterium
ACACGGGAGAATAAAACCTTGACAATCCACCGCTCATGGCATACGTTACGCGCACCTAGTTGATCTTTACCACGACGAGCAACTCACCTCGCTAGCCCGTAACTCATACACCCATTCTCAGATTCACTCGATCTGCCTATGGAGAGAGCCCTGACGCTCTGGTCGTTACGACGACCGCGCCTCCCGACCTCAGCCTTATTTGGAGTCATGTTTCATGTCTTCGCCTCACACGTACTACCACAAGAGAATAGCTGCCACTGCCTGCTGCCGCGGGGTAGGGTCGGAAAGGAGTCGGCGGCGGCGCCTGGGGCATTTGTTCGCCGTGTCGCTCTGCGTCGCCGTCGTGGCGTGTGGCAGCGTTGCCTCGCGCCAGCCTCTCGAGCGGAGGGCTGAAGCGGGCGTGGACGAGTTCCTCCTGACCGTCACCCCTTTGCAAGACCCCGTGGCGGTGGCGGTGTCGCTCCGCGCCGACGGCGAGTCCGAGGTCGTGCGCTACTCGCCCACACAACTCACAGTCCTTGAAGTTCGCCGCGGCCGCACGCCGAGGGAGACCCTTGAGCGCCTGCGGGCGACGGCCGGCGCGCCGGACTTCCAGTCCGCACTAACGGGCGGGGACTTCGGCGGCGGCGGGTTAGAGGAAGGCGACTTGTTCCAACTGACGCTGGGGCCGAGAGGGCCTGCGGCGCGGGGGCTGCTCCACAAGGCGCCGCGGGCGGTGCGGGAGTTCATCAAAGAGTTACTGTCGCTCGAAGGTCAACTCGGCAAAGCGCCGACCGCCGAAGCCTATCTGCGCGGGGAACCCATCGGACGGCAGCGGCTCGACACGCTGCGGCGCGCCGGCAAGGTTCGTCTCATCCCGCTGGACGATTTCCCCGCCGACCTCCAAGCCGCTTTGACCACCGCCGTCAAGCAGCCGCTCCGATTCCAGCCACTGAGCCGGTCACAGTATGACCGGCTCCTCACGTTCACCAGCCACGGCCCCGAACTCTTCGCCACCTCGGGCGACGAGGGTCACCAACTGTCTCTCTACCAAGCGCGGCCCTAACCCGCGACTCACACCGTCGCCCTGCGCGCTCTCCAGGAAGGAGCCTATCTATGCAAGCATCAAAATCTCCTCGCATACCGCACAAGTACTTTCTACTCTCAACCCTCTGCCTCCTGATACTCACGATGTCCCCCTCCACCGTGCATGCCGGTAACGGCACCTTCAACGGCGGGAAGTTCAACTTCTGCGTCTCGGTGCGCTTCAACGCGACGGCGGCGCAGCTCCAACAGATTCGCACCGCCTTTCAGAACGCGAGCCAGGTGCTCTCCGACGCCACTGACGGCCAGCACCGCTTCGGCACGATCTCCATCGTCAATGACAGTGGTGCTTCAGAGTCCGCCGAGTACTGGATCAATCCACAGAGCGGCAGGGCCTACGCCACGCAGGGACGTTACGGCATCCGCGGCGAACACGTCATGCTGTACTTCCCCGATAACTTCCAGGCCACCAACGGGGCCGACGGCGACGCTTACACCGTCGCGCACGAGCACGCACACCACGCCTACGGCGTCCTCGACGAGTACTCCGGCCCCTCCGGGAACGCGGAGTGCGCCGCGCCGCCCGACACCGCCAACCTCAACTTCTGCCTGATGGACAACTACTTCACGCGTGGCGGCAAGTCCGGAGGGGGCTCGACCTACACGCTCAACGAGTTCTGCGTCGCGAGCAACCACGACCCGGACGCCGACACCTATCAGGAGGATCGCAACCACAGGTCTTGCTGGGTGCAGATCGGCGCACATCCGAAGCGCGCCGCGACGGCGCCTTCGGGGCTGCCGACCGACGCCGCGCCCGCGGGCCACACCGTCACCTTCGAGGACGGAACCGCCGGCCTGCGCGTCGTTCTCGTCCTCGACCACTCGGGGAGCATGAGCACAGACAACCGCCTCGTCCTGGCGAAGCAGGGGGCCAAGCAGTTCGTAGACCTCTTGCAGGACGGCGACCAGATCAGCGTTGTCTCTTTCGATGACACGGCGACGGTCAACTTCACACTCACCACCATCAACGGCAGCGCCACCAAGACCGCCGCCAAGGGCAGCATCGACGCCATCTCGCTCGGCGGCAACACCAACATCGGCGGCGGCCTTCAGGCCGCGCTGAACCAGATCACCGCGCCGACCGACCACTCGTGCAACAACGTCGTCGTCCTGCTGAGCGACGGCGACCACAACACGGGGACGGCTCCCGCCTCCGTCATCCCCGCGCTTCAGGAGGAGGGCGTGACGGTGCTCTCGGTCGGCCTCGGCGCAGGCATCTCGGCCTCCGGCCAGGCCACCTTGCAGAACGTCGCCAACCAGACCGGCGGCAAGTTCTACCGCGTCTCGGGCGGCGCGGATTTGACCGCCCTCTTCCAGCAGCTCGCCGCCGAGACGACCGGGAGCGGGCTGCTGACTCGCTCCCCGATGACGCTCTCGCCCGCGCAGACGAGGGAGATTCAGGTCTTCGTCGAGCCCGGCTCGGAGACCGCCACCTTCACCCTCGGCCTCGCCAGTTCATCCGACGACATCAGACTTTCGCTGCGCTCGCCCTCGGGCGCCGTCATCGATGTCACGAACGTGGGGAGCAACCCGAACGTCGAGACCTTCTCCGACCCGAACAGCCGCGTCTTCCGCGTCCGCTCTCCCGAGCCCGGAGTGTGGACGCTCGTCGTCAACAGCTTGACGGTCAGCAACGGCCGCGTCGTCGCGCAGGCGTTCGCCGACCACGACGGCGTCCAGTTCAACCTTTCGGTGACGAAGGACACGCTGGTCTTCCCCGAGGTGGTTGAGCTTCAGGCGACGCCCCGCTTCCGCGGTGAGAGCGTGACCGGGGCGACGATCACCGGCTTCGTGACGCGCCCGAACGGCTCGTCCGTCGCCATCGCCCTGGCCGACGACGGCTCGCCCGCGACCGGCGACGCCGTAGCCGGCGACGGAACCTACTCGGCGCGCTTCAATCAGTACAACGGCAACGGCACTTACACCTTCGACGTGACGGCAGTCGTCTTCAACGGCAGGACGTACCGCGGCGAAGACATCTTCGACTTCGCCGCGTCGAACGAAAGTCCCGTCTCGCGGTTCCAGCGCTCAAGCAACACGACGGCGGTCGTGACGGGCGTGCCCGCGGTGAGCGGGAGTGCCAACCTGTCGATCACCAAGACGGTGGCCCCGAACGGCGTCGTCGCGGCGGGCACGGAGCTGACCTACACCTTGACGGTCAACAACGCCGGCCCGGACGCGGCGACCAGCGTCGTCGTGAGCGACAACCTTCCGCTCACGACCTCGTTCGTCTCCTGCGCCTCGACCGGCTCAGGCGTCTGCGGCGGCTCGGGCAACAACCGCACGGTGACCTTCTCGTCGCTCGCCTCCGGCGCCTCCGCGACCATCACGCTAAAGACTCAGGTGGGCGCGTCCGTGCCCGACGGCACGACCATCGAAAACACCGCCACCATCTCCTCGCCTGTGGACGACCCGAACTCGTCGAACAATATCGTGAGCGCGACCGTGACGACCCCGCCGCTCAAGCTCTTCCAGTTCACCGTCTCCTCGCAGAGCGTGAGCGAGGGCGCGGGCAGCGCGGAGGTCGTCGTCACGCGTTCGGGCGACAACACGGGCGCGGCGGCGGTCGATTTCGCGACCGCGAACGGCACCGCCACCGACAAGTCCGACTACACGACTGCCATCGGAACCCTGCGCTTCGCCCCGTCGGAGATGGAGAAGCGCTTTAACGTGCTCGTCACGGACGACGCCTTCGTCGAGGGCGTGGAGACTCTCACCGTGACGCTCAGCAACCCCTCGGGGGCGGGTCTGGGCACGACCTCGACGCAGACGTTGACCATCAACGACAACGACAGCTCGGCGTCGGCCTCCAACCCGATTGACGGGTCGGAGTTCTTCGTCCGCCAGCACTACTTCGACTTCCTCAACCGCGAGCCCGACCCTTCGGGTCTCGCCTTCTGGGTGAGCGGCATCGAGTCGTGCGGGCCGAACGCGGGCTGCCGCGAGGTCAAGCGCATCCACACGTCGGCCGCCTTCTTCCTCTCCATCGAGTTTCAGGAGACGGGCTTCTTCGCCATCCGCTTCCAGCGGGCCACCTTCGGCAAGAAGTCCGAATCGGCCTCGACGCGGATGACCTACCGCGACTTCATACGCGACGCGCGCAGGCTCGGCGAGGGGGTTGTAGTCGGGCAGGCCGGCTCAGACCTGAGGCTCGAACAGAACAAGCAGGCTTACGCCGAGCAGATTGTCACGAGCCCTCAGTTCGTGGCGCTCTATCCGGAGGCGCTCACCGGCGCGCAGCTCGTCGATAACCTGTTCACGGCGGCGGTCGTGACGCCGACCGCCGCCGAGCGTCAGGCGGCTATCAACGCCTTCGGTGCCGGCGGCGTGGCCGGTCGCACGGCGGCCGTGCGGTCGGTATCTGACTCGGCCTCGTTGCGTTCGGCCGAGTTCAACTCGGCGTTCGTGCTGGCACAGTACTTCGGCTATCTACGGCGCAACCCGACCGACGCGCCCGACAACAACGACGTGGGCTATCAGTTCTGGCTCGCGAAACTCAACCAGTTCAACGGCAACTTCCTCGACGCCGAGATGGTTCAAGCGTTCATCTCTTCAGTCGAGTATCGACAGAGATTCGGCTCCTGACGAGGGGCGCGCCAAGCAAGTTGAATCAGGCGTAAGCCACCCTCCGGATCGACGAGAGGCGGCCGGGCCCGCGGCCCGGCCGCCTCTTTTTAAAGGGCAGACCATCGAGTTCATGCTCAGCGCTAAGCGCGACGTTTCTGCGGCAAAACGTTTCTTAAAGAAGCTGATGAGGGCCGACTATCGCAGGTTACCGTTCACCATCTGCGTTGATAAGAACGCCGCCTACCCTGAGGCATTCAGTTACTCACAGGCGGAGCGAACTCTCGAAGGCATTGAAGCCATGAACATGATGAGGAAGGGGCAGGTCAAAAGATTAGCCGGGAGCGATGCACAAGGTCAGGCGAAGTTCGTCGCCTCGCTGTTCGGGGCAGCCGCTTAGCAGAATGCACTTGAAGAACTTTCGCGCTTGAAAATAATCTTTGCAACGCCCCCCCGGTTAAGCCCCTTCGCGCCTCAAATCATTTCTTGCAACACAGCCGCCGGCCCTGAGGACGCTCCCAGAAGCGGCTGCAACCTTCTCTTAACTTGTCTCTTCCTCGGCATCTGTAACGCCTCAACATGATTAGAGAAGGCTCGTGAGCAAAGGTTCACGAAGGAGCCGGTCGTGAACCCATTAAGGTGGATGAAAAATTTGCTCAAGGTTTCCCTGCCTCGGTCTGGCAGGGATTATTCGGAAGATAATTCTGACTGGAGCCTATTTGGCGTCGCTGCTTAACAGAAGCCCTAGCAAGCACCTTCACGCATCAACACATTTCCTGCGACACTACCCGCCGAGGGGCCGCCCCGAAACTCTCGCGTCAGCCCGAGACTTTACGGCTGCGCGCGAGGGTTTCGGGGCGGCCCCTCAACTCCGTCCGCCGGTTCGTCGTCGAACCTATGCCACCCGTCCGACCCCTTCAGGCCGGAACCTGATCCACCTTCTCACGCGCCCAGTTGCGGTGCCTGGCGATGGCCTTGATGAAGTCCGCCGCCACCATGCGCGCCTGGCCGTCGCCGCCAGTGATGACGGCCTCATCTGCCTGCGCGCTCCCTTTCTCCCCGGCGCCGACGTAGGAGGCCCGCAGGAGTTCGACGCCCGCGCCGGTAGCGGCCAACGCCTTGCAGTGTTTGTAAGCCTCGTTGACGAAGTGGATGGCGTCCGGTTCGAGCTTGAGGGCCGCGACGCTCTTCTCGCCGCCGGGCACGTAGACCGCGTCGAAGAGGACGGAGGCCGCCGTCAGGAAGCTGAAATCTATTTTGACCTCTTCGCCTTTAGCGCCCTTCAGCGTGCCGAGCCGCGGGGCGACGACCTTGGCCTGCGCTCCCGCGTCGGTCAGCGCCTTCTTCATCGCCGCGAGCGCCGCGCCGTCGAAACCGTCGGCGGCCAGCACCGCCACCTTGCGCGTCCTGACCGTGTCCTTGACCGTGTTCTCCATGCTCAGGGCGGGCGAGACGCCGGCATCCTTCGCGACGCGTTTCGGCTGAAATCGTTTGGGGTCGCCGTCCGCCGGGACGTTCATGTTCAGAGGGCCTTCGATCTTCTTTGGAACGTCGATGCCGAGCCCCTCGGCGACGCGCGCTGCCAGCGTCTTGTCCACCTGTGACAGGACGTAGACCATGCGCTCGCGGATGGCGGGCGTCTCGACCTTGCCCAGTTCGAACCGGAGGGCGCGGACGATGTGTTCCTGCTCGGGCTCGGACTGGCTGTTGTAGAAGAGCGTCGCCTGGCTGAAGTGGTCGAAGAAGCTCTCGCTGCGCGCGCGCACCTTCCGGCCGTCTATCTTCTCGGCGTAGGTCGTGAACCCGCCCTCGGCCGCGCCCGCCTGGAAGGGGCAGCCGCCGCCGACCGTGTTGGGCTGGTAGCTCTGGCGGCCGCGATTGATGGCCTGCCGCATGAAGCCGTCCCGCTGGTTGTTATGTACCGGCGCGAGGGGCCGGTTAATCGGTATCTCGTGGAAGTTCGGGCCGCCGAGCCGGATGAGCTGCGTGTCCGTGTAAGAGAAGAGGCGGCCTTGCAGGAGCGGGTCGTTGGTGAAGTCGATGCCGGGCACGACGTGGCCGATGTGGAAGGCGACCTGCTCGGTCTCGGCAAAGAAGTTGTCGGGGTTGCGGTTCAAAGTCAGCTTGCCGATGCGGCGGACGGGCACCAGCTCTTCGGGGATGATCTTCGTCGGGTCGAGCAGGTCGAAGTCGAACTTGTGCTCGTCGCGCTCTTCGACGATCTGCACGCCGAACTCGTACTCGGGGTAGTCGCCATTCTCTATCGCCTCCCACAAATCGCGCCGGTGGAAGTCGGGGTCTTTGCCCGAAATCTTCTGCGCCTCGTCCCAGACGACCGAGTGGACGCCGAGCAGCGGCTTCCAGTGGAACTTGACGAAACGTGCCTTCCCCTTCTCGTTGACGAAGCGGAAGGTGTGGACGCCGAAGCCTTCCATCATCCGGTAGCTGCGCGGGATGGCGCGGTCGGACATCACCCACATGATCATGTGCGTGGACTCGGGCGTCAGCGAGATGAAGTCCCAGAAGGTGTCGTGGGCCGAGGCGGCCTGCGGGATTTCGTTGTGCGGCTCCGGCTTGACGGCGTGGATCACGTCCGGGAACTTGATGGCGTCCTGGATGAAGAAGACCGGCATGTTGTTGCCGACGAGGTCGAAGTTGCCCTCCTCGGTGTAGAACTTGGTGGCGAAGCCGCGCACGTCGCGCGCGAGGTCGGTCGAGCCGCGCGAGCCGGCAACGGTCGAGAAGCGCACGAAGACCGGCGTCTTCACCCCCGGGTCTTGCAGGAACTTGGCCTTGGTGAATTCGGCCATCGACTCGTAGACCTGGAAGTAGCCGTGCGCGCCCGCGCCGCGCGCGTGGACGACGCGCTCGGGTATGCGCTCGTGGTCGAAGTGCGTAATCTTCTCGCGGAAGATGAAGTCTTCGAGCAGGGACGCGCCGCGCTCGCCGTCCTTGAGCGTGTTCTGGTCGTCGTTGACGCGCACGCCCTGGTTGGTGGTGAGGTATTCACCCTGGTCTTCGACCGTGTTCGCGGCCAAATCATCCACCTTATTGTTTACTCCCCGCCCGTCCTTTTTCTGCTTGCCTTTACCCATTGATATCTCCCCGATGTGTTCGATAGTCGTAGGTTCACGGGCGACACCGCCCGTACTTCTGCTGAGCCCGTGCGCCTTCCTACAGACAGCCGCGACTCGGGCCCCTGCGAGCAGGGCGATACTCAGCCCGCTTCGACCCGCGCAGTATCTTGGTGAAAGGTGATTTCGTGTTCGTATGATACTCGGGCTTTAAGAAATTTCAACCGGAATCATTACCGGCCGTCAGACCGGGCGGCGAACGCCCAATTAATATGCATAAAGGGCGAGGGGCGGTCGGGATAGCCTCTGATAGTCAAGAGGTAGGCGAGCATGGGGCGCATTTATATGTTTTTTGGTATCCAGATGAATGGGTTCACAACGGAATTGGATGAAGCGGCTGGCCGCCACGTCGCGGGTGACATAATGCTCCACACACTTTGCGGCTCAAGACCGCAGGAAGGAGTCAGGACCAGCCATGGATTACATCGGCATCGACTTGCACAAGACCTCAAGTCAGGTCTGCATCCTGACCGAAGACGGCGAACTCATCGAGCGCCGCATCAAGGCCGGCCCGTCGCCGAATTTCGCCCGCCGCGTCGAGCAGGCGGGGCTGCCCGCGCGCACACTAGAGCAGATCGAGCCGCTGCTCGTCATGCTCCAGGCGCTCAACGAACAGATCAAGACTGCTGACAGGCGGCTCGAAGAGATCGTGAGAGCTGACAAGGTGGTGCAGCGGCTATGCAGTGTACCCGGAGTCGGCCCGGTAGTCGCCACCACGTTCGCCGCGACGCTCGACGAGGCATCGCGCTTCATGGGGGCCAAGCACGTCCGCTCTTACCTCGGGCTGGTGCCGCGCGAGTACAGCTCAAGCGAGCGGCAGCACCGCGGGCGGAAGGATGACGGGCGGCCGAAACTTTTTTGAAACTTCGCCTCGACCCGCCCCGTACTCTGTGTCACTGTATTAGTTGACCGATACAGTGACGGTCGGGGGAAGCGTGTTCATAAACATCGACCCGTCGAGCGGTCTGACGATCTACATACAGATCGTCCAGCAAATTAAGACGGCCGTGGCGATGGGGCGGCTTCCGCCGGAGGATTCCCTGCCCTCCGTCAAGCAGCCGGCGCCACTTCCCTGACTTTCCCGAAAGGAGTCTGAAGACAAGGTTATGAAGAAGCTCTCCGCAATCGCACTCCTGCTCGCGCTCGCGTTCGCCTCCACGGCGTGCGGGACGAAGGCTTCCGACACGCCGAACGCGAAGGCCGCGCTCGCCGTCGGGGCCGCCGCCCCCGACTTCACGCTGCCCGACGCCGACGGCAAGGAGCACTCGCTCGCCTCCCTGAAGGGCAAGTCGGGCACGCTCATCCTCTTCATCGCGACGCAGTGCCCGGTCTCGAACGCCTACAACGCGCGCATGCAGAAGCTCGCGGACGACTACCGCGCGCGCGGCGTTAACGTCGTCGGCATCAACTCGAACTCGACCGAGCCGGCCGCCGAAGTCAAGCAGCACGCCGCCGACAAGGGGCTCAACTTCACCATCCTGAAGGACGCCGGCAACCAGATCGCCGACCGCTACGACGCGCAGGTCACGCCCGAGGCTTATCTGCTCGACCCCTCGGGCAAGCTCGTCTACCAGGGCCGCATCGACAACTCGCGCTATGGCTACGTCATCACCTCGACCGAGCTGCGCGACGCCATCGAGGCGACGCTCGCCGGCAAGCCCGTCGAGAAGGCCGAGGTCAAGGCGTTCGGGTGCTCCATCAAGCGCGGGTAAGAGAGGAAGGCTGTACGGGAATGACGAGGGGACTTCTGACGGCCGCGGCGCTCTGCGCGGCGCTCGCCTGCGCGGCTGGACTCACGTCCTCGTGCGCCGGGCCGGGCGCGGCGCCGAAGCAGGGTGCGGCGAAGCCCGCGGCCAAACCGCAGGGCGGCGCCGCGCAGCCGGATGGCGGCGGCGTGAAGTCGGCGGCGGCCGCCCCGAAGGTGACTGAGATCAAGGAGGCAGACCTCAAGTCTCTCCTCGGCGCGGGCGCCGGCCGCGAGCGCCCGCTGCTCGTCAACTTCTGGGCGACATGGTGCGGACCCTGCCGCGAGGAGTTCCCCGACCTCGTCGAGATTCGCGGGCAGTACGGCCCCGACACGCTCGACTTCGTCCTCGTCTCGCTCGACGACCCTTCGGACATCGGCAAGGCCGTGCCGGAGTTTCTGGCCGAGGCGCGGGCCACGGCCTTCCCCTCTTACCTTCTGAACGCCGACGACTCGGACGCCGCCATCAACCTCGTGGACCCGACCTGGAGCGGCGAGCTTCCCGCGACCTTCCTCTACGACCGCTCGGGCGCGCTCGTCTTCAAACACAGGGGGCGCGTCAAGCCGGCGGAGCTGCGCGACGCGCTCGACGAAGCGCTCAAAGAGAAGAAGCCGGCCGAGGCCGGCGCGCAACAGTAAGAACTGACCTGCGCGGTTTGAAGAAAACGGCGCGAGCCTTTAGCCTGTGCTGTCCATCTGACAGCCGGATAATTCGAACAGGGGCTCCGCCGTTTTCTCCGCCATGAACTCTGAGACCATCACGCCGGAAGTAGTCGCCGCGCACAACCTCAAGCCGGAAGAGTTCGAGCGGATACGCGCGCCTCTCGGGCGTCATCTGCCCCCGATCTTCGGCGTAACCCGCCCCGATCAGCTCGCCGATACGCTCGGCTTCCTCCTCACGCTCGTAGGCGGCTGACTCGCGCCAAAGCCTCATGGCCTCCTGCGTTTCCATGAGCGACCCGGACTCCTCGTTAATTAGCCGCGCGAACGTGTGGCGCGTCAGGTGATTGTGGATGTGTTCGAGGCCGGCCTCTCTGGCGTAACGTTTAAGGTTCTTGACGCCAAGCCTGTGCGACGGCGCGAACTATCAGGTGGGTTTCCCCATCACTTATTCTCTGTAGAGCAGTCTCTTCCACTATTCTTTTCAAGAGCACCGTCACGCAATACCAGCAAACATACCCGCAAATACCCGATTAAAGCGTGTGGGCTTCCGCGACTCCACCGCATAACCTCGCTGGCCCTCCGCCCGTATAGCGTGGGTCACTCGGCTAATTTGCGGAGCGCGTTACTGTCTTCGCTCCCCACCCGCTCGGCCGCCTCCACCTGACGGGTGGTCTCGGCCGGCGGTTCGCTTACGGTCGTGTCACCTTGCGCTCGACAGCGGTAGAATGTCCATCGGGAGAACTCCTTGCGCGGGAAGTCTGTGGTTTTGGCCGACGACATCTTACCGCGCTTTGGAGTTCTCTTTCCTTATGTTGAACTGACGTTATTTTAGACTCACGGGTGGAAATGGCGGAAGGCGACGGGAGACAAGGGACTCAAGCCAAACGCTGTCTATATGCAGGTTTCGCGGTTGTCATGCCTCTTACCGATGGGCGATGAAGGACCCCGCCTTGTGCCAATGCGTAAAAACAGATCTGGCGCAGCTCGCCCGCCCCGAGCGCCCTAGTCCCTACCATAGTGGCTCGACAAATCTCTGACCGACGAGGAGATGTACTGGCTCCTCGCGTCCGTGAAGTCGAAGGCCGACGCCGGTTCCGTAGTAGGGAAACGCGGAATTACGCACTGTTGTTGCTCTATTTCCTCACGGCCCTGCGCCGTCGCCAGACCTCAGGGTCTTGTCAGGAGTCTATACAAATCCTGGCCCAAGTCACTGTTGCCGATGAACCTGAGTATCTCGCCTACCTTAACTGCCTGGTTGATTTTCTGGGAATCGTCGTCGCCGTAGCCGAAGTGATGCAGCCCGATCACCTCGCCGCGCGTGTTCTGGACGGGCGAGCCGGAACTCCCCCCCTCCGTGTCGCACAGGTGCCCGAAGTCAGTCCGCGGCGCCACCGGACTGCGCGGCCTTGTCAGGTTACACTTGTATGATGCCAGCCGCTTGGGCCTGCCGCCGGGGTGCTGGATGATGATGAGAGGTCTGAGGTCAGTGAGATTTCCGTCGTCGTCTCTCAGCCGCAGGTAGCTCCGGCTGGTCGCATCCCTGTCCAACCTGTAGACGGCGAAGTCGAGGAACTTGTCCCTGGGGAGCTGATCCAGCGTGAGTTTATATCTGTCGGTCGCGGCGAAATCGTCGTCGTAGTCGAACTCGACGATCGCCGAGGTGATCTCTGACTTGGAGCGCGGGCAGTGGTCGTTGGTGATGAGGTGGCGGGGGCTGACAAGAAACCCCGTGCAGGTGTAGAGCTTCCCGTCCGTGCGGCCTTTGAACGTCAGCAGCGCGACCGAGCGAGCCCACTCTCTGTAGGTAGGGCTGGAGACATCTCTCATCGGAACCGTGTCGTCCTTCAAACCGACGATGGTCTTTTGCCGCACCGGCTCCTCGTACTCGATCACCTGGTCGATTTCCAGTTGGAGGGTCGAGCGCGGGACGGTGCTGAACACGCGCACCGTCAGGAGTTGTTCAGGCATCTGGGGCGTCCAAAAATCCGCGCTCTCGGGCTCGTCGCGGGAGTCGAACTTCCATGTCCGATTTCCGGCCGTCACCGTCACGCCCCAAGTCCCGCGCTGCGGCTCGTCGAGCCGGCGGACGATGAAGTGGAGCCGCATCGCCTTGATTTGTCCGACGGGGCGGCTGGCCCGGATGATCGCCGGCCACTGGAGAATCTCGCCGTCGGTCGGCAGGACGGGGTGGAGCTTGATGTCTTTCGACACGAGGAGGCCGTTAATGGACAGCCTCCTCACCCTCTCCTGCCTCAAGACCTCGGGGTCTTCATTCTCCAGATTCTCCCCCGACTCCTGTCGCGCGTGACACGACACCGCCGCCCACAGCAGACAGAGGATGAAGGCCGACCCGATCTTCAAAAGCCTCATTGTGTCCTCCCATCCGCGCCCCGTCACGGGGCGTCAACGACCGTCGGGAAATTCACCTGCACCAGTCCGTGCAGCGGCTTCCCAACGTAGTCCTGAATTATTTCGAAAGGGATTTCGCCCTCCCTCTGGCCGTTCGCGTAATCTGCGCAGGCGTCACCCTCGACGGTGATGGGGTTGCCGGCGGCGTCAGTCGGAACCGCGCACCTGATGACGCCATTGATGGTGGCTTCATCGAGCACCCTCATCGTGGCTTTTTCGTCGAGGTAGATGATGCGGTAAGAGCCGCCCCCCAGCCGCTGAATCCGCAACACGTCTTTAAGGAAGAGCGGCTTGTCGTTGCGGAGCCGCTCGCGAACCGCCCTCTTCATGTTGGGGTCGTCGAAGGAGGCCCCCTTTTTGACGATGATCTTTGCCGTAGCCTTGTTAACCAGCTTGGCGAAACGCGGCCCCGTCTCGCCGGGGAGGTAGATGTTGTTGGGGTTGTCGTTGGCGATGGTGTCGAAGGCCCTCTGGGCGTTCAGGACGCCCCCCCACGCGTGGTCGGAGAGGTTTGCGTACCAGTCGGCGGTGTAGATGAGCACCGCTTTGATCCACGGCGCCGGCAGCCTTTTCCCCCGCAGCAGCGCGGCCACGGCTGTCACCTGCGGGGCCGCCAGCGAGGAGCCCGAGTCTGAGGTGTAGCCGTCTTTCTTCGACGCCGCGTAGATCGTGTCGCCCGGTGCGAGCAGGTGGACGTACTTCTTCGCGTGGTTTGCATTCAGGTTGAGTCGCGGGATATCGGTGGTCGTCGAGGTACCGACGACGATGATGTTGTCGGACAGTTTCGTCAGCCACGAGACCGGCGGGGGCTTGTCGCTCTCGACGCCCTCCCAGTAGTCGACGGCATCGTCGCCCGCCGCGACCACGAGCAGCAGGTCTTTCCTTCCCAGCGTGCCGTCGCTTAGGAGTTGGATCAGCGCCTTGCAGTCTTCACCCGGCGAGAGGTGAAGGCTCATGTTGAAAATCTGCACGTCCTTCACGTTATCCTTCATCTCATCGCGCAGCTCCCTCGGGTTGATATTGACGAGCCTCGCGGTGGGCACGAGCCCGAGCAGTCCCTGTCTGGCCCCGATGATCGAGGCGACCATCGTCCCGTGGAAGTCAGTCTGCCCGATGAGGTCGGGTTTCGTAGGCGGCGGTTCGTCGCCCCAAGACCACTCGCCGTTGTCTTTGAAGAAAGATGGGTGTTGGTAGTTGATGGTGGCGGGGTCTTCGACGACGCCCACCTTGATGCCTTCGAGGTCTCTCTTCGACAACTCCTCCGGGAAGTGGATCAGCCGCCTCAACGTCGCCCGCGATTCGAGCGCGGCCGGCTCTTGGGGCGGCGCGCCCGCCCGCAGGCCGTGCGATTTCTGAGAGCCCCACATCGCGGCATCCTGTTCGGAGAAGGCGTAGAAGCGAATCCGGCTCTGCGCGGCCGAGTTGTGCAACTCCTGTAAAACGCCCGCGAGTTTCGCCGCCTCGACCGCGAGGGTCAATTCCTGGACGTAAAACTTCGTGGTGGGCGGGATGGGCTCAAGGTACGTGACTTCGAAGTCCCCCTGCGCGCCGCCCGGCGCGAGGCCGAAGGCCCTGTAACCCAGCAGGAGCCTCGTTGGTAAGACCCAGCCTCCCTTGTTGTTCGGGTCGGCCGCGCCGGGCAGCCCCAGCGCGGCCAGCCTCTTCGGGTCCGGGACAAAGGGCTTCCCGTTGCGGTCGCGGAAGGTGTAGTTGGCGGAAGAAGCCGCAAGCACCCTGTCGATGACGTATGCCCCGGGTTCGGCGGCCGCACGGGCGCAGGCCCTCTTCTTCTCCACGACGCTGAGGTTCAGCCTGTCGAACGTCATGTTCGTATACTGGGCGGTGACATCCACGACGCCCAGCCGCTGCAAGTCACGGGCAGTCACCTGCGAGCCGATCTGCGCGGCGAACCTGTCCGGCTCAAGTCGCACCTCGGAGGGGAAGACGGCCGGGCTCGACTCGACGGCGTCGCGGGCGTCGCAGTCACCTGCCGCGGTCGGCGCCGCCTGTTGGTCTTCATCTATTTTGACGATGTCGCCGGGCGCCAGCGCCGAGGGTTGGGCCGCCAGCGCGATAACGCCGCGCTCGTTCAGGAGGCTATCCAGCCCTACGAACTGGCCGTTCTCCCGCTTGACCTTCTCGACCTCGTAGCCCTTCGCCGACGCAGAGGGCACGACGACCTCATGCCCCTCTCCGATCTTGGTGCCCTTCCTGATGACCAGCCCCGCCTGAGCGCGCGCCCCCGCTGGCGTTGTCGTAGTCTCGCACTTCCAGTCGTTAAATTCGCAGACGAGGCTCGCCAGCCGGGTCACGCTCGCGGAGTTGGCGGGCCAGTTCGCCGTGGGCTGCGGGTTTGAGAGCAGCTCGGCACGAGCGAAGTCGTTAACGCTGTCGTAAACGGCGCGCGCGCGGATCGTGCGACGCAGCAGGGCGCCCTTCTTATGAAGCTGCTCGATGATGGCGACCTGCTGGTCGGCCACGATGTTCGAAGCGTACGGGAATTCGACGACGACCGGCACGGGGCGCGGCGCGGTGAGAAGGACGCGCCGGCCCTCGTCCGAGATGTAGACGTTCTCCTCCGAGACGGCCACGCGGTTGAAGTCCCGTTCGGGGTCGGCGGGGAGCGGCAGCGGCAACACATCCGGCTCGGTGGGGGCGCGGGGCTGGGGGCGCGAGACGACGAAAACCTCCTTCACCCCCGCCAGATAGTACACGCCGCGAAAGTGCGCGAAGTCCTTGAGCTGAGGCATCCGGCTCCGTGTGCCGGGCGGCAGGAATTTTGGGTAATCCTTCAGACTCTCCGTGCCGGACTCGGGGCCGCCGCCGAGTTCGAACCCGTACAGGTCACCACCGTTCTTCTCGTCGAACACGAGTAGTGTCTGCCCGTCGAAGCCGATGCGGTCAATGTCCGGGACGTCTTTCACGACCGTACGGGGCGCGCTCATGCCCGGGATGATGTACTGGACTTGTTCCTCCGAGGCGACGGCGAGCACTCCAGCCTCCGTCACCGCGACGTGCTTGGGCGCGCGTACCAGCCCGGGGCTGACGATGGCTTTCGGCGTCCGGTCGGCGCCGGCGGCGAGGTCCATCTCAAAGCAGGCGTTGGCTTGGCGGTCGCAGCCGATGAGCTTCCCTTGTCGGTATGCGATCCCGGTGGGCTTTTTGAACTCGGGGGCCGTCAGCTTCAGTAGTTTGAAGTCGCTGTAGGGCCGCAACCCCTGCGCGACGGCGGGGGTCTCAAGGTAGAAGATGGCGCCAGTGTCCCCGTCGGCGACGTAGACTACGTCTCCCTGTTCGCCCTTGACGACGATCATATCCGACACCTTCTTCAGCTTGACCTCCTCCCCCCGTTTCCCCGCAGCCGGGCGTTGCCACGGCGAAACGGCAAGAGCGACCAAAAGAAGCAGGCAGAACGCAACGGGCAGCGCGAAGGGCGACACCCGGTGTGTAACAACGCTGTGCGATTGACGAGACATGGCCAAAAACTCCCTGTAGACGATGGATGGTCTGGCCCGGGGACGAACCGCGGGCTGTGCTCCGTAGATGTCGGAAACGTGCCGCCGTCGGCGTGGTGCGTACGCTACGTCTCTCCGCCTCTCAAAAAGGGGACGCGCCCCATGCGGTGTGAGGAGTGCGCAGGGGACGCGATAGGAGCCGCCCGTCGTGACGGCGGCTTTCGCCGGGGAGTTGGGGTCAGGGCTCCGGCGTGGGCTGCGGCGACGCGGCCTTCTTCTTCAACTCCTCGTTGATGGCGTTCTCCGTCTTCAACTTCTCAAGCAATTGCTTCATTTGATTAAGCTCGTCGGAGGCGGCCGCTGCGGCATCGGCGGCCGCCTTGGCTTCTGCCTCTGCGGCGGCGTCGCGCGCCTTCTTGGCCGTGATGACATCGGTGACCGCCCCGCCCGCCTCCTCCGCGAGCGAAGCCTCCAGCAAGGCGTTCGAGGCGAGCTTGAAATTCTTCATGGCGCCCGTCGCCTCGTTGAAATCTATCGTGTACTGCGTCGTGCGGCCGGAGGAGGAAGCCGGGAGCGACGCGGTGACGCCGAGTTGCGCGACCTTCATGTTCTCGCGCGCGGCGACGTTCTTCGCCTCCGGCTTGAAGCCGTCGCCCGGCAGCGTCTTGCTTTTGAAAAGGGTCACGATGGCCGCCGCCGGGATGCGGTAGTAGAAGCCGCGCTTGCCCCGCTGCTCGTCCCGCGCGTTGGCGACGGCCATGCCGTTGAGGAAGCCGTCGTTGTCGCGCACGCGGCTCACGCGCACCCACACCCCCTCGCCCCCCTTGAGGAGTCCATCCGGGTAACTTGGATCCGGGCAGTCTTTGGCCACGAACGAAGGCTTGATCTTGATCTCCTGCCGATTGGACTCGACGGTAGGGCAGAGGCCACCCTTAGTCTGCACTATCAACATCTGTGAGGTCTGGACGGCGTTGACGCCGGAGGGGTCGGCCTTGACCGGCACGAACCTGAAGTCTCCCGTCCAGGTGTCGCTGTCTTTGGTGCCCAGAAAGTACGTCCGTTCGAGTTTGGTGATGGTCGCTTCGGCCTGCTCGATGAGCAGCTTGATGGCGTCGGCCGAGAGGTTGGTCGGCAGCCGGACACCGCTGGTGAGGTCTTCGCGGTTTTCCCGCAATTCCTCGATGCGCTTGTTAACCTTCCTCGCCAATTCGAACTCGTTGGCGAAAGCTTCGGCGTCATCGTTGTCCTTGTTACTCCCGACGAGCTTAATGGTTGAGGCGATCCCCTTGGCGGCTTCTTCCGCAGCTTTCGCCGCCTCGGCGGCCGCTTTCGTGTCGCCGGTCTCCAGCGCGCCGGCCGCCGGCTTCGCCGCTTGAGCCACCTCCTTCACTTTTCCCCGCACCTGTTCGGCGAGGTTGATAACATCGTCGAGCAGGTGCGACGAAGTACCACCGACCATCTCTTCGGTATTCTTACCGTCGTTCCCGGGCTTCATCTGCTCCACGGCGGGGTTCGCTCCTTCCACGCCCGGCCCGGGGGTCGAGCGGGATGGGCTCGACGGCTCGGTCTGTCTGTCAATCCGATTCTGCTCCTTCTTCCTGGCCGCCGCGATTTTGAGTTCGGCCGTCTTGACCAACGTTCCCGCCTCCTCGGCCATGACCTCGGCCGGCGTCTTATCGTCGGGGGTTGCCGGAGGGACGACCTTCCTCGCGGCCTTGGCAGCGGCCGTGGCCGACGCGACAGCCGCGGCGGCGGCATCGGTCACGACCACACTGCGGCAGATGTTCACCTCTGCCTCTCGCACCTTCCTGTCGAACGCCTCATCGCCGCCGGCTCTCTCGGTGCGAGGCGTGAACCCGCCGGCCGCGACCGAGATGGCGGTGCGCGCGGTCTTGATGGCGAAGTCGATAGCCTTGTTCTCGGAGGAAGCCTCGCCCTTGGTGATGATGCCGTCGGAGTTGAATTCGAGGAACATCGTTTTATTCTCGAAGTAGCCGCCCTTGATTCTCGCGATGTAGTGCTCGTCCGGGTCGGGCTCGCCGCTTGAACTAAACGTCGGCTGCTCCATGCTGAACGTGGTCTTCTCGACCCTGACGCGCTCGTCGGCTATCGACTTCGGGAAGAAGCAGGGCGCATAGCGCTCGTAGAGTCCGGGCTTCGCGTCAATGCTCTTGAAGGGGATGCGCACCTGCACGACCGTGCGCGGCAGCGCGTAGGTGACGCCGTCGAGGCGCATGTCGCCGTCGGGCTTGACCTTGGTGACTACGTTCTCACTTTTGAAGCAGCCCGCGCACAGGATGGCTGCCGCGAGCAGCGTTGGGGCGAGTGGCTTTCTCAGCTTAAACATGTGGATTCTCCTCTATGCGTTCAATTCGTACGGCAAGGCGATGACGAGCGGCGCCGGCGATAGGTTTCCGTAGTGCGAACCGGAGCAGGCGTAGAGACGCTTACTTCACGGCGTGAAGAGAGCCGGGACGAGCAGCGCTTCTAACTCTCTATGAGACGGAAGGGAGAAACGTATCGGCGGGTTTAGGCGGGTTGGAAGAATTTGTATCTGCGATCACCTTCGCTCGACCGCGAAGGTGTATGAAGGCAGATTCCGGGTTCGGCCGTCGGCGGTGATGCCGGTGAGTTTGACTTGATAGCGTCGGCCACGAAGAAGGTCGGCGGGAACTCTGACCTGTACGACGCTTCCGAGTTCGGGGTCAACCTCGGCCGGCAGCCTGTCGAAGGCGCGGGCCAAGCGCCCGCGGGTCTCAAGCGTCGCGCGGTAGTGGCTGTAGTCCCCCTCATCAACCAGCGGCAGACGCAGCACGACCGTGCCGACATCGGCGGCGACGGAGACGCTTTCGCCCCGCTCTCCCCCGCGGACGCCGCCCCCGGGCAGGAGCACGAATGCCACGACTCGCGTCGGCGTCTGACCGGTCGGGGGCGGAGTCCCTTGTTGTCTTCCGCCTTGCCGCCCCGCGGGGTCGCCCCCCGGCCTTCCGCCCGGCGTCGTGGAAGGCCGGACGCCGTCCTGCCCGCCCGCGACCTCGCCGCCGCCGGGGCCCCGGCTGTTGTCAGGAGCAGCACCCGCAGATTCGGGCGGCTGTTGCGGCCCCTGCGCGGGCGGCGGCGGCGTGGGGTCTTGCGCTTGCAGCGGCGGACGAATCTCCTGAAGACGCCACGACCCGACGGCCAGCCATGTGATGACGGAGAGTATGATGAGAGCCGCGGCAAACGATAGTCCGAGGATTGCTCTGCGCCCGAACAGTGAAGATAAAAATTCCCTCACCCGTTTCGTGAAGGGCCGGGCGTTGCCGCCGGAAGCGGCGGGAGAGACGGCGACGCTCGGCGCGGTCGCAGCTTCCGCCGACGCGGCTTCGGAGGCCAGATACCGCTTGAGAGCCTGAGCAATTCTGAGGTCGTCGCGGTGCTCGGGCCGCGCAAGGAAGTGTGACTCGAACTGCTCCCGCTCGGCAGGCGTGAGGTCTTGATGCGCGTACTCGTCAACCAGCCCGTCCTTCACTGCCCGCGCCAGTTGCATGTACGCGCTGTCGAGGAACATCCGCTCCTCGACCAACACACGCTCCTCAAGGGTCAACTCTCCCAGCAGGTAGCGTCTGAGTTCCGTCTCTTCTACTAATTGCTCTTTCATCACTCGCGGCTTTCCGAAGTGGAAAAGTCGGGTTCACTTCGTCCCCGGGTGAGCCTCACGTCACTGAGCTACTCTTCACGCAATCGGTGATGCACCCCCTCAAGCTCGCCCTGATCCTTTGTGCCTTCAACCTCAGGTTCTCCAACTTGATGCCCAGACGCTCGGCCATCTCCTTGTGTAGCCTGATCTTCTCCCGCCCTTGGCAGCGGTAGTAGTGGAGGATTATCTCGCGGCTCGGGCCGGACAAGCTTTGTACGCATTTGCTCAGGCACGAGTCGAGGAGTTCCTCGTTGTCAAGCAGTTCCGGACTCTTCAACGAGTCCGGTTGGGGCAAGTCGGTCTCGGGGAGCGTGAGGTCTGTAGGCTTCTTCAGGTATTCCTCATAGATGAAATACGCGACGGAATAGAAGTAGGGCTCCGGCCGTCCTTTGTACCTGTCGATCACTTTCGGGAGAATCTGGGCGACGCGGTCTATCGTCTTGTTGGCGAGGTCTTCGGGCTCCACGCAGCGGAGCCGTGTGAAGCGGGCGATTAACCTCGCGCGTATCTCCTCATACCTCACGCCGGCCCGTTCGCGGTCCGGGTCGAGCCACGAGAGCAACCTTTCGAAGGCTTCCCCTGTGAGCGCCCATTCCTGTTTGGGCGGGGGCGGGTCTTTCAAGATGGTGCGGCTCCCATCAGACGGTCGGATTGTACGAGCATCCCGATTGATGAGACCGCTATCTAACACAAACGCCATCCTATTTCCAGTCGCCCTGCAAAACGAACCCGGCCCAGTAGTAGGGCGCGTGCCAACGCTCGTCCCCTTCCGCCATCTCAATCTTCGCCCGTCTTAGCGCCGCCGCCGCCGTCGGCCTCTCCTTTCCGAGCAAGTGCCGGTAAAATCGCTTCATCAGTTCGGCGGTGGCCTCGTCGTCTACGCGCCAAAGGCTGACCACGACCCTCGGCGCACCTGCGTACATGAAGCCCCGCGTCAGCCCGATCATTCCTTCGCCCCTCACCTGCTTTCCGATGCCGGTCCGGCACGCGCTCAACACGACGAGGTCGGCCGGCAGGTCGAGCTGATAAATGTCCCGCAGACTCAGGAAGCCGTCTGACGGCCGCCCGCGCTCGTCCACCAGCGAGAGCACGATGCCGGACAGCTCCGGGTGTTTTTCGTTGAGCAGGCCGTGCGTGGCGAAATGCACGATGGAGAACTGCCTGAGGGCCGGGTCGGTCGCCGTGGCGCGGCTGGCCTTGAACCCGACGGCCTTCATCCACGAGCCGCGCGGCGCGACGGCGGTGATAGCGTTCGCCTCATGCAGCGAATAGTCCAGCTTCGTCAGGGCGAACTCTTCGCCCGCGAGGTCGCCGACATCTCTTAAGGAGCGAATCAACTCTTTGGGCGGCGTGCCCGTCAAGGCCGCGACGGCCGGCCCGCCGCCGGGCGCACGGACGCGCCGGTCGTTGCTGTCGAATACGGGATCGGCCAGCACGGCGACCGTCTTGTGCGCGCCCGCGCGCCGTTGCGACCCGCGCAGCAGCGCCAGCGTGGAGGCAGACGGCTGGTAGACGACCTCGTTCTGCTTGAGCAGCGTCGTCGTCTGGCCGTCGGCAACGCCCGCGGGCACGAGCAGCGCCTCGAAAGGGATGTACTGCAACACGCCGTCTGCGACGACGACGACCCGCTTGCCGCTCAGCTTCGCGGCCACTGGGCCGAGCAACAGGCGGCCGAGCTCCGTGGCGCTCTGCCGGTACTGTTTGGGGGCGGCCCTCCGACGCGCAAGGTATTCCACGTCGCCCTGGCCGGCCCTGCGCGGCTCGTAGGCCGTGAACGTATCACGGAGATGCTCGGCCGCCCGCTCCAACTCCGCGCGCCCTGCGAGTTGGTGGTGCTCGATGCCCGTCCGCATCACCGCCCAGAGGTTACTGTGCCGCTCGCCGAGCGCGTACTGAAGAAGCACCGTGTCGTCGCCCAGTAGCTGCTGTATCTCGCCCGCGGACAGCGGCCGACCCGCGATGGCACCGGCCGAACGTGCGCCGGACTTCCTCGCCGCCGCCTGAAGCTCTTCCTGCTCTTTCATGCGGGCGGAGAGTGTCCGTTCGACAAGGGCGACACCTTCACTGTTCTCAATACCGCGCATGCGCAGCAGGGATTGCGTGAGGGCGCTGATCTCGCGCTCAAGGCGGACGCTTCTGTCGGCGTCCTTTGCTGACGTGCCTTTGGGCAGTTCGGCGCGCGCTTCCGTCAAAAGATCGATGAGGTTGCGGGTGCGTGCGCGCTCGCTCAGCGAGAGCGCGGCGGCCGTGTCCGACGGCGAGCCAGTCAGCCCGTACAGACGCATCCTGATGTCGATGGCGAGCGCGTAGTAATCCTGCTTGCCGGCGAAGTAGGTCATCTGGAGCTGGCGTCGGCTGACCTTGCTGCGCAACCGCTCGACAACTGCGACGGCCTCCTCGGCACGGTCGCGGGCGTTGGCCAGATTCTGCCGCTCGCTCTCGACGCGCGCGAGGCCGTACAGGGAGAGCGCACGTCCCTGCTCGTCGCCCACGGCCTTCCAAAGTTCGAGCGCACGCCCGTAGCGTTTGAGCGCCTCGGCCGTCTGGCCGCAGAGCCCCAGCGCCTCGCCCATCTTGTCCAGCGTGATGGCCTGCCCGCGGCGGTCAGCGAAGCCTTTCTCCTGCTGGATAGCGAGCGCCTGCTCATAGACCTCCAGCGCCTTGCACGGCTCGTTGCGTGCGACGTGCACCGTCCCTGTCCAGATGAGCGTGTAGGCTTCGAAGCGCCTGTCGCGTGCTCGCTGGCTGAGCGGGAGGGCGAGGGCCAGGTGCTTCAGCGCCTCCTCGTGTTGGCCGAGCAGAGTGTGTGCGTAGCCGATGTTGCTCAACGTGGCGGCCCAGCCCTTCGGCTCGCTCAGGCGCTCGCGGATGTGGAGTGCCTGCGTGAAATATTCGAGCGCCTGCCGCGCGTCCCCGAGAAACGCGTGCGCCCAGCCAAGGTTGTCGAGTACGTCCGCCTCCCCACTATCGTACTTATTCGCGCGGAAGAGTTCGAGGGCCTGATTATAATTATCCAGCGCCGCGTCCGAGTCAGCCCAGTTGTCGTAGACCAAGCCGAGGCCGTTCACCGCGAAAGGCTTGAGGAAGACGGCGAAAGGCTTCAGGGGTGAGCCTTCCTTTGTGACCTCCACGTCGCAGAAGTTCAGGACTTCTTGATACTGCGTCAGGGCGGCGTTCGAGTCGCCCGTCTCGGCGTGAGCCTTGGCGGCGTTGACGAGGGTGCGCATCTCCTCGTTGCGCATGCCGAGGGCGCGCCAGAGCGGCAGCGCCTTCTCGTAGTTCTCGCCCGCCTGCGGCTGATACCCCATCAACGAGTAGGTCAAGCCGAGGTTATTGTAGAGCTGCGCCAGGCCCCAGCGGTCGCCGAGGCCGAGTCGCAGTTCGAGCGCGCGCTCGTAACTGGCCTCCGCGTCGCGCAGGTCGCCCAGGATTCTGTGTGCCGCGCCCGTCTCGTTCAGGACGAAAGCCTGGCCGGAGAGGTCTCCGGCTTCGGTGAGCAGCGCGAGCGACTCGCCAAGGCTTTTGAGCGCCGGCGCGAGTTGGCCGCGCGTCCTGTGGGCGCGGCCGATGTAGGTGAGCGAGTAGCCCTGCCCGCGCGGTTCGCCGAGCTCGCGCCAGAGGCCGCGCGCCTCTTCATATTTTCTTTCCGCCGCCTCAAGCTGGGCGGCGGCCGCCTCACGCGGCAGTCTCCCTGCCTCGTCCCTCAACCTCTGCGCCGCTGCGAAGACGCGCTCGGCCTTCACGCGCGCCTCGTCGGCCGCGGACGAGGCGCGCGGCCCCTCGACCCTCAGCTCGTAATCGCCGGGCGGGTAACTCTCGTCCGACTGAACCTCCACCCGGTAACTGCCCGCCGCCTCGGCCACGACCGAAACCGTCTCGCGCCCGTAAAACCCGTTCGGGCTGTCCATATCCACGAGCAACGCCCCGCCCGGCGCAAACACCTTAACGCCCACGTCCACGCCCCGCTGCTCGACCAACACCTGCGCGAACTGCCCCGCCCCCAACACCAACTCGTAAGCGTGCGTCGCCCCCGCCTCCATCCCCCGCCGCACCACCTC
>JBEVJD010000477.1:0-3939 GCA_040510435.1 Pyrinomonadaceae bacterium
CGCGCGGCGGAAAATCGAGGCGGCGCTCGAAGCTCTGGGCGGCGCGGCGCGTCTGCGCTCGCTGACCTCGGTCGTCATCCGCGCGGAGGGGCGCGAGCACCGCTCGGCGGAGGCGCAGGGCTACGACCCCGAGCGCACGACCGACGCTCCGCACGAGGAACTGGTCGTCGCCTACCTCTCGGAAGAAAAACTCCTCTACGAGCACAAGACCGGCCGCCACGACGGCACCACGCGCCACCGCCGCTGGTCTTACAACGGCGACGAGCGCACGGTCGTGGACTTCGTCGAGCACTTCGCCGCCGCCCGCCGCTACGACGCCGCGCGCGCCGAGCGATTGCGCCGCGCGCGCCGCATCCCGCACCTCCTGCTGCTCGAAGCCGCGGCCAACCCTTCGGCGCTCGCGGCGGCGGGCGCGGCCGTCTACGGCGGGCGCCGTCAAGACCTCGTTGACTTCAAGCTCCCGAACGAGAAGGCGACGCTGCGCCTCTTCCTCGACGCGGAGACGCGCCTGCTCTCGAAGTACGAGTACGAGATGGAGTTCGCGGGGCTCGGCGACCGAAACGTAGAGCACGCCTTCGACGCGTACCGGCGCCACGACCAACTCGGCTGGTTCCCTTCGGGCGACACGATCAAGGTCGGCGGCGACGCGTGGCGCGAGGCGCGCTTCTCGTCCGTCGAGGTTGACTCGCCGCGCGCGGCCGCGCTCTTCGAGCTGCCCGAGTCTCTGAAGGCGCACCTCCTGATGCCGGGCACAGTCTCGCGGCTCGCCCCCGGCGTCTTCATGGTCAACTCGCTCGGCGGCTTCAACCCGCTCTTCGTCGAGTTCAAAGACTTCGTCCTCGCGGCCGAAGCCCCGGCCCCCGGCTGGACGCTCGAAGCCGTCCCGGCCGACGCGCAGCCCGGGGCAAGCACGCTCTCCGAAGAGTTCATCCGCAAGATCAAGGAGACCGTGCCGGGCAAGCCCATCAGGTACCTCGTCGTCACGCACGCGCACTCAGACCACGCGGGCGGCGCGCGCGCCTTCATCGCCGAGGGCGCGACGGTGCTGACGACGACGGGCAACGTCAAGTTCTTCGAGCGCATGGCCGCCGCAAAGCACGCGCTCGTGCCCGACCGTCTCGCGCGCGCGCCGCGCCCCTTACGCGTCGAGGCGTTCAAAGATAAGCGCGTCGTCACCGACGGCGAGCGCGTGGTCGAACTCTTGAACGTCGGGCCCAACCCGCACACGAGCGAGAACGTCATCGTCCACCTGCCGCGCGAGCGCATCGTCTTTCAGGGCGACCTCTTCTACTTCGACGGCGAGGCGACGTTCCCGCCGCGCAACCGCCGCACAATCATGCCGTTCTTCGCGCGCTGGCTCGCCGCGCGTGGGCTCGCGCCCGAGCGCATCTACGGCTATCACGACCGCGGCTTCGCGACGATGGAGCACGTCCGGCGCGTGCTCGCGGGCGAAGGCTCTGCGACGGAAGACTTGACGACGCGGCGGCGCGGCCGGGCCCGGCGCCCACGCACCTGAGACTTAAGGGCTCGGATGGAGAGTTTCGACTTTCAACCACGGACGCGCGTCATCTTCGGCGCGGGCACGCTCGCGCGACTGGGCGAGGAGTCGCGCACGCTCGGCTTCAGACGCGCCCTGCTCGTCGCCGACCGCGGGCTCGTCGAGGCCGGGCACGTCGAGAGAGCCACGAAGATTCTCGAAACGGCGGGCGTCTTCGTGGTGCCTTTCCAAGACTTCGGCCCGAACCCCGACGCGGCAATGGTCGAGCGCGGACGCGCGTTCGCCGCGCCGCTCGGCGTTGACTCAATCGTGGCCCTCGGCGGCGGCAGTTCGCTCGACTGCGCGAAGGGCGTCAACTTCCTTTTGACGAACGGCGGGCGGATGCAGGATTACGTCGGCTACGGCCGCGCGCGCCGCCCGCTGCTCCCCATGCTGGGCGTCCCGACGACGGCCGGGACGGGGAGCGAGGCGCAGAGTTACGCGCTCATCTCGGACGAACGCACGCACGCGAAGATGGCCTGCGGCGACCCGTCGGCCGCCTTCCGCGTCGCGCTGTTGGACGCGGAGTTGACGCTCTCGGCGCCGCGCGATGTGACGGCCGCCGCGGGCTTCGACGCGCTCGCGCACGCCGTCGAGACTCATGTGACGACGCGCCGCAATCCGCTCTCTGAGGTGTTCTCGCGCGAGGCGTGGCGGCTGCTCGAAGGCTCTTACGAGCGCGTGTTGGCCGAATCGGAAGACGTTGAGGCGCGCGGTCGGATGCTGCTCGGCGCGCACATGGCGGGCGCGGCCATCGAGAACTCGATGCTCGGCGCAGCGCACGCCTGCGCCAACCCTCTGACGGCGCGCTACGGCACCGAGCACGGCGCGGCGCTCGCGATGCTCCTGCCGTCGGTCGTGCGCTGGAACGCTTCCGCGGCCGGCGCGCGCTACGCGGATTTGTCGGGTCATAACTCTCCGGGCGACGCCGCCGAAGCGCTGGCGCGTCGCGTCGAAGCGCTGGCGGAGGCGGGCGGCTTGCGCCGCAGACTTTCCGAGTCGGGTGTTGTTCGTGAAGACTTGCCCGCGCTGGCCGAGGACGCCGCGGGGCAGTGGACTGGGCGCTTCAACCCGCGCGCGCTCGACGCCGCGGGGGCGCTGGAGGTGTACGGGTGGGCGTATTGAACAGAAGTCAGAAGTCAGAAGTCAGGAGTCAGAAGTCAGGCAGGGAAGAGGCGCACACGGATGCGGAGGGGTCGCGCGCAGTCGGCAGGAGAGAGTTTTTACTTTTGCCGTTCGCCTTAAGCCTTCTGCCTTCCGCGGCGCGCGCGAGTTGGGGCAGTGGGGCGGCGCCGGCCGACGCGTGGCCGCAGTTCCGCGGGAACCCTCTGCTGACGGGCTACTCGCCCTCGCGGGTCGCGGGGAATTTGCGGCTCCTCTGGTCGATGGACGCGGGCGAGTCGGTCGAGTCTTCGGCGGCGGTCGCGGGCGGCGCCGTCTACGTCGGCACGCAGAGGGGCGAGCTGGTCTCCGTCAACCTCTCCGACGGCCGCGAGCGCTGGCGCTACAACGCGGGCAACCCCATCGGCGAGTCTTCGCCCGCGGTCGCGGGCGGCACGGTCTACGTCGGCGACCTCGGGGGCGTGCTCCACGCCGTGCGCGCCGACACGGGGCAGAAGGTCTGGACGTTCAAGACGGGCGGCGAGATCAAGTCGTCGCCCATCGTCTCGGGCACGCGCGTCGTCGTCGGGTCGTACGACACGCACCTCTACTGCGTGTCGGCGGCGCAGGGGCGACAGCTCTGGAAGCTGAAGACGCGCGGGCAGGTGCATTCGACTGCCGGGTTGGCCGAAGGGCTGGCCTACGTCGCGGGCTGCGACGAAATCCTGCGCGCCGTCCGCATCGCCACGGGGCGCGAGGCGTTCCAGGTGCACTCGGGCGCGTACACGGGCGCGAGCCCCGCGCTCCACGAGGGCAACGCCTACTACGGCACCTTCAACAACGAGGTGCTCGGCGTCAACCTCGCCGCGCGCAAGGTCGGCTGGCGCTACCAGAACCGCGAACGGCAGTTCCCCTACTACTCTTCGGCGGGCTTCGCCGGGGGGCGCGTCGTCGTCGGCGGGCGCGACAAGATGGTGCACAGCCTCGACGCCTGGACGGGGCGCGAGTTCTGGTCGTTCGGGACGCAGGCGCGCGTCGAGTCCTCGCCGGCCTTGGCGGACGGCCGCGTCTTCGTCGGCTCGAACGACGGCCGCCTCTACGTGCTCAACTTCGACGACGGCCGCCGCCTCGCCGACTTCAACCTCGGCGCGCCCGTCTCGGCCTCCCCCGCCATCGCCTCCGGCCGCATCGTCGTCGGCTCGCAGGACGGGAAACTCCACTGCTTCGGATAAAGAAGAGACGGGGAGAGTGGGAGACGGGGTGACGGGGAGAAGTAGAGCGTAGCCGCTTTACCTCCCCGT
>JBEVJD010000478.1:0-5489 GCA_040510435.1 Pyrinomonadaceae bacterium
GCGGGTCGGGGTGACGCGATGAGCCCGCTAGCCGTCACCCCGACCCGCTCGCTACCGCGCGCGGGTCTGGTTCACGCCGCACTACGGCGGGGAATTTACTGCGCCTCGCGCTCGCGCGCCACGAGGAGGCGGCGGAGAATCTTGCCCGAGGGCGACTTCGGTATCTGCGCGACGAACTCGACCCGCCTGACCTTCTTGTGCGGCGCGACGCGCGCGGCGACGAAGTCCAGCACCTCCGCCTCGGTCAGCCCGTGCCCTTCCTTCACGACTACGAACGCCTTCGGCACCTCGCCCGCCTCGTCGTCGGGGCTCGGGATGACGGCCGCGTCCGCCACCGAGCGGTGCGTCAACAGCACCGCCTCAAGCTCCGCGGGCGCGACCTGAAAAGCCTTGTACTTGATCAGCTCCTTCGCGCGGTCGACGATGAAGAAGTAGCCGTCCTCGTCCACGTAAGCCACGTCGCCCGTGTGCAGCCACCCGTCCCCGTCCACGGTCTCCGCGGTCGCCTCGGGGCGGCCCAGGTAGCCCTTCATCACCTGCGGGCCGCGCACGTGTATCTCGCCGCGCTCGCGCACGCCCACGTCCTCGCCCGTCTCGACCGAGACGAGCCTGCACTCCATGCCCGGCACGCACAGTCCCACCGAACCCGGCTTGTTGTGTTCGCGCGTCGAGAGGTGCGTCGCCGGGCTCGTCTCGGTCATGCCGTAGCCCTGGATGACCGCGCAGTTCAGGCGCTCGGAGCAGGCGCGCGCCAGTTCCTCGCCGAGCGGCGCCGCGCCCGAGAAGACCGTGTGCAGGCTTGAGAGGTCGTAGTTGTCAACGAGCGGGCTCTTCGACATCGCGAGCACAATCGGGGGCACGAGGTGCGCGAACGTCACGCGGTAGTCCTGCATCGTCTTCAAGACCTGCTCGAAGTCGAAGCGCGGGAGCGTGACGACCGTCGCGCCGCAGTAGAGCCCGTGGTTCATGATCGCCACCATCCCGTAGATGTGGAAGAGCGGCAGCACGCAGACGAGCGTCTCGTCGCGCCAGTCGTGCCCCGAGCCCTCGATCTGCGCGAGGTTCGCGACGAGGTTGTGGTGCGTCAGCATCACGCCCTTGCAGACGCCCGTCGTCCCGCTCGAATAGGGGAGCGCGACGAGGTCTTCGCGCGGGTTGATTTGAACGGAAGGCAGATCGTCCGCGCCGCCTTCGAGCAAAGCGGCGAACGGCGTCGCGCCCTCGGCCTCGCCGAAGACGAAAAACTCTCTCAACCCCTTCTCACCCGACGCCGCGCGCGCGCGTTCGAGCAGCGGCGGGATGGTGACGAGCCACTTCGCGCCCGAGTCTTCGAGCTGCTTCGACAACTCCTCGACCGTGTAGAGCGGGTTGACCGGCGTGACGACGCCGCCGAGGCTCGCGACCGCGTGGAAGGCGACGACGTACTCGGGCAGGTTCGGGCTGTAGAGCGCCAACACGTCGCCCTTCGCGAAGCCGCGCCGCGCGAGCCCGGCCGCCGCCGCGCGCACCGCGCCCGCGAGCTGCGCGTAGGTCAACACGCGCCCGCTCACGCCGTCCACGAGCGCCGGCCGGTCGGCGTGCTCAACCGCCCGCCCGAAGACGAACTCGGTGAGGGACGCCTCCGGTATTTCGACATCGGGCAAAGGGCTGCGGAAGATCATCATTGGTGAATCGTGAATCGTGAATGGTGGATAGTGAACGGTTAACGGTAAACGGCCGGCGCACGTCGCCCGGCTCCATTTACCATTTACGATCTAACATTCACTAACGGATGCGGTAGGCGCGGCCGCGAACCACGACGACGACTTCGCCGCTGAGGGCCTCCGCGACGCGGCCGACCTCGGGTACGTCTGCGACGAGCGCGCGGAAGGGTTCCGTGCCGCGACGCACGCCGGTCGAGGACATGGAGGATTTGTAGTTAACGTCAACCCACACGTTGCCCTCGCGCCGGAAGCGGTGCCCGGCCGCGGCGCGCGTCTCGCCGGAGCGTGCGTCGTCTTCATTGTCCTTCCGCTCAGGCGCCTGCTTGGCCGCGCGCGAGCGGCTTGTGGCTTCCGAGCGCGAGACGTTGCGCGGCGACTCCTTCGGCGCGGCGGCGGTGCCCGCGCCGCCGATGTTGCCGTAGCCTTGTGAGGCGTTGTTGTCGGCCCCGCGCTTCTGCTGGTTGCGCGAGCCGCCGTCGGGCATCTGCTCGCCCGCGCGCGAATTCGCGGCGCGCCTCTGCTGCTGCACCGCGTCGTTCGACGCGATGTCTTCGACGGGCTCGGCCGCGCGCGCGGACTTGTCCCTGTTCTCCGACCTCTCTCCGCTTTCGGCCTTCGCCGCTTCCGACTCTTCGACCGGGGCCGGCCGCGGCGCGGCCTTGGCTATCTCGGCCGGGCCCTCGGTCGTGACCGCGACCGGGGCCGGAGGGGGAGGCGCAGCCGCCGCGGGCCGCTCGTCCGCTCCGGCCGCGTCCGCGTCCGCGGGCCGCGCCTCGGCCGAGCCGTGCCCTTTGTGCTCCGCGGGCGGCACGCTCGGCGCGGCCGGCTGGCCCGGCGTGGTGTTGGCGTTCTGGGCGGTGAGGCCGACCGAGTTCGCGTTCATGGTGCCCGTGGTCGAGGCCGCGGGCGCGGGCTGCTGCTCATTCAAGGCGACGTTCGGCCTGCCCGCGTCCGTCGTCATCCGCAAAGCCCCGCTGCTGTTCGAGCGCAGCGCGACGTAAGAGACGACCCCGACGAGTGAGAGCGCGAGCACGGGCACGGCGAAGCGCATCACGCGCGGCGCGAAGAGAGACGCGACAAGCGCGCGCCACGGCGACGGCCGCGCGGCCTCGGTCGAGGCCGGGATGGCGACCGCCTGTTTCTTCAACTCCGCCCCGCCGCCCGTGACGCGTGCGAGGCCGACGACGACTCCGCGGCAGCGTTCGCAGTCGGCGAGGTGCGACACGGCGGCGAGGCGCGCGGCGGCCGGCAGCGCGCCTTCGGCGAAAGCGCCCAGCTCGTCTGCGTCGAGGTGCGCGCCGTCTAAGCCGTTGCCGGCACCGGCGCCCCACGAGCGCAACTCCGCCGTCCCGCGCGCGCGGCGCCGGAGCAGCGAGTCCATCTCTCTGTCGAATTCCTCTTTCATCTCAAACGTGCCGGGCGGAAAACCGACCTCACGCGGCGTCCGATGTTTGAACGCAGATGCGACGCAAACTTGCACCGCTCAAGTCGCTTAACTCTTAGCCTACCAAGTTCACTCGTACAACTCTTCGCGCTTCTCGACGGCGGCCGGCGCGCCGGGCGCGAGCATAGCGCGCAGGTCTGCGTCGGTGTGCGCGTGCGCGGCGTCGGCCAGCGAGCGCGCGACCTCTTCGCGCGTCCAGCGGCGCTCGCCGGTAAGTAGAGCCTCGACGCGGCGCCGCACTTCCCCGTGCACGCGCGTGAGCCTGCGGCTCGCCGTCGCCTCGTGAACGCCGAGCACGGCGCCCGCCTCCTTCAGCTTGAGCCCGTCGAAGTAGTAGAGCCGCACGAGCAGACGGTCTTCCGCGTCGAGCCCCTGGAGCGCGAGCGCGAGCGCCTCTTCGACGGCGCGCGCCGCGTCCGACTCCGCGAGCGCGCTCTCCGGGTCGAGCGGCGCGGGCGGGCGCCAACCATCCTGCTCGTGCGAGTCGGCGGCGGCGCGGTCGAACTCCGAAGGCTCCTCGGTCTGCACCAGCCGCGACGTGCGGCGATGCCTGTCAACCCCCAACTGTCCCACGACCGCGCGCAACCAGCCGCCCAGACTCCCGCAGCCAGAGTAATAAGCGAGCTTGCCCGCGGGTCGCCCGTCGGCGCGCTCGCGCAGCCCGTACAGCTCGGCCCACACGGAACCGGCCAACTCCTCCGCCTCTGCCTCGCCCGAGCTGGCCGAGCGCGCGGCCGAGAGCACCGTCGGGCGATACTGCGCGACGAGGTCGTCCCAGGCGGCGGCGTCTCCGCGCTCGCACGCGACGACCAGCAAAAGCTCCTCGGCGTGCAGCGCGTCAACGAACTTTTTAACCTCGGCCGCACCGGCCTGCGGGCTGTGGCGCAGTAGGTACTTCTCGACCGTCGCCTGCACGCGCGGCGCGACCGCGGCGGCGTCGAGCGCGCGCACGTCGGCCGCGCGCGCCAGCAAGCGCTCCGCACCTTCACGCACGAGTTGTTCAAGGTCTGTCGGCATCCGAGAGTCCAGAAGCCAAGATGCCACGCCGGCCGGTCTGCCTATGCTACCACGAATCGGGTAGTCAGTAGACAGTAGTCAGTAGTCAGTAGTAAAACCTTCTCATTACGAACCGTGCGGCTGTCATCGTCAACGCCTACAGGGCGAAGCCCTACTGGCTACTGACTTCTGACTTCTGACTTCTGCTTTTCATGCTCCGCGTCACTGAAATCTTCCGCTCCATTCAGGGAGAATCGACGCACGCCGGCCGGGCGTGCGCGTTCGTGCGCCTGACGGGCTGCCCGATGCGCTGCGTCTGGTGTGACAGCGAATACACGTTCACGGGCGGCGAGCACGTCTCCGTCGAGGATGTGATGCGTCAGGTGCGCGCCTACGGTTGCCAACTCGTCGAGGTGACGGGCGGCGAGCCGCTGGCGCAGAGGGGGGCGCTGGGGCTCATCCGCCGACTCTGCGACGAGGGCTTCGAGGTCTTAATCGAGACCGGCGGGTTCGTCTCGACCGAGGGCGTGGACGAGCGCGCGAAGATAATTCTGGATGTGAAGTGCCCCGCCTCGGGCGAGGCCGGGCGCAACCACTGGCCGAACCTAGGGCGGCTGCGCGCAGACCGCGACGAGGTCAAGTTCGTCGTGAAAGACCGCGCCGACTGGGAGTTCGCGCGCCGCGTCGTAGAGGAGTACGACCTTGAGAGACGCGCTCTGGCAGTCCTCGTCTCGCCCGTGTGGGGCGAGACGGACTTGAAGGAGTTGGCCGACCTCGTCTCCGGGAGCGGACTTAAAAACGTCAGGATGCAGTTGCAGCTTCATAAATACATCTGGGGGCCGGAGGTGCACGGGGTCTGATGGGCGGCTCGCCGAATGACAAGGATTTCGTCTACGACGAAGAGCCGGAGGAGCCGGCGCGCGAGGTTGAGAGCGTTGCTGGCGAAACGCTCGCCATCTGCCTCGTCTCGGGTGGGATGGACTCGTGCGTGACCGCGGCCGTCGCGCGCGAGGAATGTGACGAGCTGGCCTTCCTCCACGTCTCCTACGGGCAGTTAACCGAGGCGCGCGAGCGCCGCGCCTTCGAAGAGTTGGCCGACTTCTACAAGGTCTCGCGCCGCTTCGCCGTGTCGCTCGAACACCTCGCGCGCATCGGCGGCTCGTCGCTCACGGACGCCTCGATCCCCGTCTCGGAGGCAGACCTCTCCTCGCGCGAGATACCGACCAGCTACGTGCCCTTCCGCAACGCGCACCTGCTCTCGGTCGCGACGAGCTGGGCCGAAGTCATCGGCGCGACGGGCGTCTACATCGGCGCGGTCGCCGAAGACTCCTCGGGCTACCCGGACT
>JBEVJD010000479.1:0-7491 GCA_040510435.1 Pyrinomonadaceae bacterium
AAAACAGTTGCGTCTTGCGAGAGGGGCGTGATTTAGTTCCCCGATTGTTGCGCCGCCAGCCGGTCGTGAGTGTTGCGCGCTCCGCGTTTCTCAGACTTGGGTCGCGGCCGAACAAGCCAATGCACCCGACCGCGGACACGGCGGCTCTCAAGTTAATCGGTGGGGCCGCGCGGCGGGTGATTGGCGGCGTTGGGCGGCTAGTAGCGTAAACGAAAACCAACGGTTTGGCGGGCCTGGCTCTCACGCAAGAAAACAGTTGCGTCTGGCGAACGGGGCGTGGTTTAGTTCCCCGGTCTGCTATGGGGCTTGCGAGTTGCGGCAGTTACGCGCTCCGCGTTTCCCAGCCTTGGGTCGCCGCCTGACATCAAGTTTGAAGTGCAACACTGACTAAGACTCGTTATAGCATTCGAGCGGCGTCCTGAAGCCGAGGCGCTTGCGCGGGCGGGGGTTGAGCTTGCGGGCTATCGCGTTGCACTGGTGCTGACTCAGCCCCGCCATGCTCGCCCCCTTCGGCAGGTACTGGCGGATGAGCCCGTTGGCGTTCTCGTTGCTGCCCCGCTCCCACGAGTGGTACGGGCGGGCGAAGTAGAAGGCCGCGCCCGTCAACCCCTCGATCCTCTGATAGTCGTGAAACTCTGTGCCGTTGTCGGCCGTCACCGTCTCGACGCGGTCGGCGCCGCGGATGAGTCGGGTCAGCCGCCGGCTCAGGCCCCGGGCCGTCCTGTCGGCGAGCTTGCCGATGAGCACCAGCCCGATCTTGCGCTCGACAAGCGTGGCGACGTAGTCCCTCGTGCCCGCGCCCGCCACGGTGTCGGCCTCTCGGTGCCCGACCTGGCCGCCGGTTTCCGACAGGGCATGTCGGCGCTTTTTCAGCCCCACAGAAAGCCCTTTTGATTGGACGGCAACTGTCGGGCGGGCTTCCTGCCCGGAGCGTGCCGGCCATTTTTCATTCCGTTCTCCGTTGGCAAGGCTTTGGCGGCGGTTGTCGCACCCGGCGCACGCCGGAAATTTAATGAATTCTTTGCCCGCTCGTTCTCGTCCGCCACTGGTTCGGTCGTGTCGGAGGGGGGCGAGAGGAAGATGTCGGTCTCTTCTTCCTTTGCTACCTCATCGGCGGCGGCAAAGGCGAAGCTGAGCGTGCCACCGCCGGCCTCAGTCTTTTCGACGGAAAACTCTGCGGCATCCTCTACCTCTCCCGATTGTTCCTCGACGATGATCGGCCAATCTTCCAAGCCGGTGAACGGGTTGAGTCGCGCTGCGAGTTCATCGGTTGACGTAGTTTCGGCAGCGCCCGCCCCTGTCGCCCCGGCCCGATTCTCGTCTTCGGCGTCAGCCGTTTCCGCCTCTTCTTCGGCGGCGGTGAATGTGGTGCTACGCTCCACCTCGATCCCTTCCGCCTGCAAAGCCGCGCCCATCGCCTCGTAGTCTCTTCGCAGGCGGCGGTACTCGGCGGCGTATGCCCACGGCTTATCAACTTCCGTCCGCACGGTCGCGAGCCTCGTCCGCAGCATCTCCAGACCGGCGCGCGTCTGCTCCAGGCGGTCCTCGAGGTGGCGCAGTTGGTAATCAATCGACTGCGTGATGCCGACGTTTGATTCGCCGACCTGCGCGATGTAACAGGTGCCTCCGTCGGCCGCGCGCAGGTGAATTTCAGTTTGAAAGTCGAAGAGCGACGAGGTTCCGACGAAGCGGCTGTTACCTGAAACGTAAACGTAGACTTTGAAGCCGCGATAAGACCCGACCTCTTCGGTGAGGCTGCCGCGCCCTGCGCCGCGGCGCAGTTCATTCAACAGCAGGTCTGCCAGGTATCTGATGTGTGCCCCGGCACGTTCCCGCTTGTCGAAGCTGGCCGCCTCGGCGTCGCCCAGTTTCCGCTTGAGCGTGACGGCGAACTTATCCTCTTCAAGAGGCTGTCGCGCCCTGACGGCCCGCCCGTGCCCTTCGACTTCCGCCTCTTGCGCGGCGATGATCTGCGGTAGTTCTTCCAGGTCGGCACGCATCGCCGCCCGGTTGTTGTAGTAGGCGGCGCGCAGGCGATCCAGCTTGACGAGCTTGACCTCAAGCTCGATGCGCCTCTGCACCATCGGGTTCCCCGAAGCGATGGCCTTCACCTGCGCCACGGTCAGGACCATGTCGCCCACGTCTTCGGCGGTGCGCGCCGTGACCTCGCCCGCGAGAATCTGGCTGATGAAGCGCGCCTTCGATTCGAGCGTTTGCAGCATGTAGCCGTCGAAGGAGCGCTCGGTGACGTAGTGAAAGAGGTAGACCTCTGGGTAGATGTTCCCCTGCCGGAGGATGCGCCCCTCGCGCTGCTCAAGTTCCGCCGGCTTCCAGGGCTCGTCTACGTGGTGCAGCGCGACCAGACGCTTCTGCACGTTAACGCCGGTGCCGAGCTTCGAGGTCGAGCCGATGAGCACACGCACGCGACCCGCGTTTACGGCCTTAAAGAGGGCGGCCTTTTTCGCGGGCGTGTCGGCCTCGTGGATGAAAGCTATCTCCGCGAATGGAATTCCGTAGCGTTCGTTGAGCTTCCTTTTTATCTCGTGGTAAACGCCGTTCTTGAGCGAGACCTCCTCGGCAGTTTCGACTTCCTGGGGTTCGACTTGGTCTTCGTCTCCGTCCCCGGAAGCAACGGCATGTTCCGGCGCGGCGAATTCCAACGCCCGTTCCGTTCCACCGCCCGCCGTGGCGAAGCAAGACTCCACCGCCTCGTCAATCATTTCGGCGCTGACGACTTCGGGTTCGAGTTGGCTGACGTCTTGCTCAAGTACAGTGCTCATTTGGGTTTTACCTGCCGCGGAGATGCTCGAGGTGCTGAAAATGAAAAGAGCGAGGTGTGCCACACACTCGCTCCAATGCCTGCCGCTTTCTTTTGTCGCTTACGACTTTAGGCGGAGCCGCTCAAGCGGCCTCTTCCCAAGCTGACTCGTTATTGTCTTTTGCCTCGCCCGACCCGCCGCGCCCCTTCGGCGTCGCCAAGTCGCAGAAGATCAGTTGTGCGCCACGGTTCCCGGCAGAACGCTGGTAAATTCGCCCGACGCGCTCGACTACCGCATCGATTTTGTTGATAGGAAGCTCGCCTAGTTCGGGTTTAACGAGGCGCATGTCGAGCGCCGCCTTTCTGCCCTCGGAGGTAATCTTCAGCATGTTGTCTTCCGAAGGATGAACCTCGCGCGTGCGAACCTTGTCGCTCCGGCGCGAGAGCTCGCCCACGAAGCCGACCAACTCGGGGCTTGCCGGGACGGAGACGATGATGGGGCTCCCGCCCGCGACGGTCGGGCGAGGCAGGTTGAGCTGCTCGGGCGTCCGCACGTCCAGGCAAAGCCGCCACAGGCGCGACAATTCCGGCAGGTTGACGAACTTGTTGAAGCGCGTGTGGACGCGGAAGCCGCTGCCGTCGGGTCGCATCTCGACGCCGGTGGTCGTCTCGGCGAACGCCTGCGCCCAGGCGTCGAAGTGATCCATGCCGGGCCGTCCTCTCGGCTTGCGACACTGCCAGGGGAAGGGTAGGGGCGGGCGAAGGCGTGATCGGGATGTCGTGGGCGTTTTTCGTCGCCGGCGTCCGAACGACGGTCGTCAGCCAATGGAAGGTGAATTCGGCCAGCACGTCACAGCTAATGGTTGACTTCTACGGAGCCCTGAAATCTAGTCAGGGAGATGGCGCGGCTAATAAGGCGGGTGCTCTCCGGACGGCGGCACTGTCGTTGATGAAAGACGGACGGTACCGTCACCCGTTCTACTGGGCCGGCTTCGTGATGGTCGGGAGTAACAACTGATGGGGCCGGGTCAGCGCCACGACTGGACGCTGCGGAGCAGCTTCACCGCGACCTGAGATTTCGGATTCTGCTGGACAAGCGCCGTCAGTTCGCGCTCGGCCTCCTCGATCATCCCTGCCCTCGCGTAGAAAATCCCCAGCGCCAGATGAGAGCGCCGGCTGTTCCGCAACTCAGTTAATTCGCGCATGGCTTCTGCCGACAAGACCTTGAATTTCACCTCCGGCTGGGATGCGGCAGGGGCGATGACGTCGACACCGTTGACCTTAGCGATTACGACCCAAGTGTAGACTCCTCCGCGCGGGAGGGGGGCGCTCGGCGTCCACTCGGTAGAAGACGGGGGCAGGTCTCCGCTGCTCGCCGCTTCGCGGTTGCGTGAGTCGCCGACATAAACTCGATAGCCGGTTGCCTCGGGCAAGGCCTCCCACTTGAATGACGGGCGATCATCGGAGGTGACTATCCGCGAGGGCGACAGCAGCCTGAATGATTGGCTGCTGGCAGACCCCCCTCGAAGTGCGCCGTGTTCACCCGCGAGCTCTGCCAGCTCTGCCGGCCTCGGTATGTTTTGGGCGAGAAGAGTCTCTTTGACGACCTGCGCGTCGGCCGGATTGAGACGGTCGAGCCCGGTCACCTTCCCGGCACCGTCAACCGTGATTTGCAGGTCGCCGTCCTTTAGTTCGGCGATGGTTGTCGTCGAGTCTACAGGGCCCCCCGTGGCTCTTTCTACACGCGACTGTGCCTGTGTCTTATTGTCGTTGACCCCGGGCGACTTGACTGGAGGTGCTGGAATGTTACCGGAGCTGTCACCTGCCTGGGCGACGGCTCCAAGACGGTTGGCGTTGTCATTGGCTTCCGTCGGCGGAGTGCTAACCGAATCCTTTTGCAAGCCGGGGGCGTCAACCCCTCCCGCGACCTGCGGTACTTGCGCCGGTCGCTCACCCACTCTTCGCTCTCTGATGCTTATTGCCGTCACTAATGCGATAACAAGCACCAAGACCGCCGCCGCTGCATAGGCAGGTCTCCACCAGCCAGTCCATCCCACCACAGGACGGAATACCTTGCGCGCCGGAACCCGCTCGGCCGGTGCATATGAGACGCTCATCTCAGGCGCGATCTGCCGGCGGAACTCTCGCAGACTCTGCACGTCCTCCCGGCAGTTCTCGCACGCGCGCAGATGGAGGTCGAGAATTTCACGCTCCTCGGCGTCCAAGTCGCCGTCGAGGCAATGAGCGAGCTGTTCGTACTGAAGGTGATCGTGCCTGAGTAATGATTCCGGGGCCAGTGTGAAGGAAAGGGAAGCGTCCACTTTGCGCGCGGCATTTGTTCGCTCGAACTGCTGCCGGCAGGTGCCACAAGAGGCCAGATGTTCAGCCAACGCTGTTATCTCAGGCGCGGGCAAAGTGCGCGCGCTGAAATGTCGCATTTGTACTGTGGAAAGGTGTTCTGACATGAGGCGCGGCCGACAGATTATGTAACCTGCTTTTCAAAATCCCCTTTCTCTTTCTCTTTTAAAGACGCGAGTTTGGCCGAACAATTCCATCAGCGAGCGGATTTATTTACTCGAAGGATTTAACTGAAACTCCTTCTCCAACTGCCTCAAAGCCCGGAATCTTCACTTGTTCACCTGCTGGCGCGTCGCGTTCAGTTCCTGCGTCAATCCTGCGTTGTCCATCGGCATCTGTTGCCAGAGCACAATCAGGTCTTCCAAAGAACGCTCGAACGCCGCGGCGGTCTCGGGCAGGGTCGCTATCTCGCCATCCACCAGGAGTGTGAACAGGTTGTCGCCGCCGTCGTCGGCGAATCCCAGGCCGAACGTGTCTCGCTGTTTCGGCGGCAGGCGGCGCAGGCCGCCCAGAGCGAGCGGAGAAGCTCGCGCACTTCGAGCCGCGTCTCACAACGGAAAGTAGAATCCGTCAGGGATTCCGGCAGGTCGCTGTCTTCGTCCAACGACCGGGGAGGCTGGTCTTTGACGTCGAGCAGGAGCGCCGCCACCTGGACGAGCCGCTCGAACTCGACGGGGCCTTCGAGCCATCTGAACACTTCGGCGACCAGCCTCGTCAGCGGGACTTGTCTCACGTCCTCGCGTGCTAACCTGGCGGACAGGAATTCCTGTGGCCTGTTCTCCAGAGACGAGAGGCGTTTTTCCAGGGACGGCGATTTGCCGCGGTTCAGCCACGCCATAAAGCCGCACAGCGGTTCGCCCTCCCCGACGCGCCACAGGGCGAAATCCGAGTGACGTTCCAGCAGGTCACGCAGGTTGTTCTTCAGTCGGTTGCGGGCCGGTGACTTCGCGCGCAGGTAGTCGTGGCAGGCGTTAGTAGCGACGCGCAGCACGTACTGGCGGAAATTCTTAACCTCCGTCCGCCCGGTACGTAGTTGCGGGTCATTGAGCAGCACGATGAGCTTCGCCATCACCTCGTGGTAGAGGTCCTCCGCGTCGTGGTTACGCGGGGTCGCGCCGAGAGGGCTGACGTAGAAGCCCAGCCGCTGTCGGGGGATATTCCTGACGAGGGGCGCCGCTTGAAACAGGATGAGGTCGCTTAAAAGCTGCTCGCGCTCCGCCTCATCCGCAGAGCGCAAGAAGGGCAGCAAGACTGAATCCATCTGGGGTATTTCTAAACCCTATCTCTCCACAAATCTTAAAGCTTGGACGTGAGGCGTAAAGCAACCGAAGAGAGATAATCCTCATGTTCGAACCGGGGCAACGTAGCGCGAAATTATAGTTTATCGGGCCGATTTTTGACCAACGGGCGCGGCTGCGGGCGTTCTTCTCGAAGCCAGGCTCTTTGAGGCATGTGGGGTGAGCAGATCGGGGCCGTCGGAGGTGAAGCCGGAGAGCAAGCTATGGCCGTGCCTGCTCAGCCACTGCTTCGCGCGCTCCGTCTCCGGGCAGACGCTTTGGACCGTTAGCCAGAATTTCCTCGAATGATCGGGGACAGCGAGGTGGGCCGCCTCGTGCGCTACGAGGTATTTCAGGACGTGGGCCGGCGCCATGATGAGCCGCCAGTTGAACGAAAGAGTCCGCAGCCGGAGGCTTCGCGTAAAAAGCCCAAAATTGCGCCCCAAAATAAAGCCGTCAAAAAGCCGTCAATGGTTATTGGGGTGTGCCGCTAAACGCTGCATCGAATAGTTTTGTTGGCGCAAGTAATAGTAGCCGAAGAAGATGTTGCCCGCGCCGCGCGTCCCCGTCAGCGCCGGCTCCTCGCCGAAGTGCGGCGTGTAGGAGGAGACGACGGGCAGCGCCGCGGAGTAGCAGCGCGCCAGCTCGCCCTTCAGACGGTTGTTGCCGCAGTCGAGCGGGCAGACCGTGCAGGCTTCGAGCAGGCGTTCGAGCGCCTCGACCCGGCGCTGGAGTTCGCCCGTCTCGTAGAGTTCGAGGTAGGAGGCGCGCGCGCTCAAAGCTTCCTCCTGAGCGTGAGGGGGTTGTGGTGCGGGCTGCGCGTCTGCCGCAGGTGGGGCGGGGCGAGCGCACGGCCGAGCTTCCAGATGAAGTCCATCTCGGCGTTGAGAGACTCCTGCGCGACGCGCGACTCGCGTATGAGCAGGACGCTGCCGTGGAAGAGGCCGCAGGCGCCCGAGAGCCCGAGCACGACGGGAATCCAGGCCCAGTTGGGGCGGCTGACGGCGGCGACGAGGCCGATGGCGACGCTCGTGGCGACGAAGACTCCGAGCGAGAGGTAGAAGACGCGCATGCTCTTTTGCAGCAGGCGCGTCCGCG
>JBEVJD010000480.1:0-8910 GCA_040510435.1 Pyrinomonadaceae bacterium
TACTGCGTCGCCGCTCGCGGGTGGGGGCGTGAGGATAAGGAACGAGCAATGGGTTTGGACATCTTTAAGGAGCGGGGCGTCCCGCTCGAAAAACAACAGTTCACGTGGCGCGACATGGTGCGGGCGCCCACCAGCAAACTCGACGACGACGCGTTCACGCGCGTGCGCCTCATTCTGATGAACGGGCTGGAGTCCGAGGCCAACCGCTTCAGCCACGCCTGCGCGCGCATGAACCGCGAGCTGCAACTGCCGCTGGCGCGCGTCCGCCGCGTCGAGCAGCACCAGCAGACTTTGGTCAACTGGGCGGCTGGCCTTCGAGCGCACGGGCACGCGTCTCTACGAAGCCCTCATCAACAAGTGCGAGGTGCTGGGGGAGAGTTCGCCGGGGCCGACCCTCGCGCAGCTTCAGGAGATTCGAGAGGACGAGCTGCGCCACTTCCTGCTCCTCAATCGGGCGATGATGGCGGCCGAGTTCCAGACCGCCCTCGCCAGCGAGGAGACGCACCTCGCGAACGTGCGTGGCTGGCTCGAAGAGCACGTACTCGCGCAGGCACAGGTCTGAGTTTTTGCACAGGACAGTTGAACCGCAGACGAACGTGAGCCTCTCCCTGCTGATTACAGGGAGAGGCTCACGTTCTGTAGAGTAGTTATGACTCGCGCCCCGGAGACTGGCCGCCGCCCGGCCCGAAGCGCGTACGGTGAATCTCCGCGACCTCCTCGGGTGGGACTTTGGGCTCGCGCCGGTAGGTGAGCAGCCCGTTGATCTCCTGCTCGATGTCGGTGAGCTGCGTGTAGCAGAAGCCCGCGAGAAACCCGAGCGAGGCGATACCGTCCATCAGGTCGGTGTACTTCTCAAGCAACTCCTCACGCGTGCCCACCGAGCCGTAGAACCTGTAGAGCATGTCGCGGTCTTCGGGCGGCACGTCGGGCGGGATCATCAGGAAGCCGCCCACCTCCGTGAGCATGACGGGCTGCCCGCGGTAACGCGAGCCGAGGACGAACAGCGGCCTGTCGCCGATCCAGACGTGCGCGGGGAGCGCGCCGCCGCCGGCCCTCTCGCGGTAGCGCTCGCGCAGGAGTTCGGCGGTCGGCGTGTAGTCGTGGATGGCGCAGATGTCAGTGATGTCTGTGTGCTCCCATCCGTCGTTGTCGATGACGGGACGACGCGGGTCGATCTCGCGCGTCATCGCCACCATCCGTTCGACGAAGGCGTACTGCCCCGGGTGCTGATGCGCGAGTCCGGGGAAGCCCATGCTCTCGTTGACGGGCACCCAGGTGATGACCGAGGGGTGGTTGTAGTCTCGCCGGACGGCGCGCTTCCACTCGGCCGCGAGCCTCTCCTCCGACGCTTGAGACCATTCGCGCGCGTTCGGCATCTCGACCCAGACCAGCAGCCCCAGCCGGTCGCACCAGTAGAGCCAGCGCGGGTCTTCGATCTTCTGATGCTTGCGCGCGCCGTTGAACCCGAAGCGCTTGACCCACTCCACGTCCGCGCGCAGGTGTTCGTCCGAGGGCGCGGCCAGGTAACTCTCGGGCCAGTAGCCCTGATCCAGAACCATCGAGAGGTAGACGGGCTCGCCGTTCAAGTGCACGCGCCCCTCACGCAGCTCCACGTCCCGCAGGCCGAAGTAGGAAGTCACCTCGTCCAACAGTTCCCCCCCTTCGTAGAGCCGCAGGCGCAGGTCGTAGAGGTGCGGCTCGTCCGGCGACCAGAGCTTCGCGCCGGGGACGTGCAGAGAGACCTGACAGGTGGCGGCGGTCGTCTCCTCTTCGACCCTCGTGACCAACTCGCCGCCGTCGTACACCTCGACCTCCATCCGGCGCAGCGCCGCGGGCGCGTGCAGGTAGGACATGATCTCGACCTGACTCTTGCGGGCAGAGGGCGTGATCTTCATCTCGCCGATGCGGACGGCGGGTGCGGGCTCAAGCCAGACCGTCTGCCAGACGCCGGTCGTGCAGTAGTAGTCGATGTCATGCGGCTCGCCGCTGACGGACTGTTTGCCGCGGGGCTGTTGCGCATCCTGCCGGTCTTCGACGCGCAGGGTCAGGCGGTTCTCGCCGTGCTTCAGGTAAGGCGCGATGTCGAAGTAGAAGGGGACATGGCCGCCCTGGTTGTGGCCGACCTCGTGGCCGTTCACCCAGAGCGTCGTGCTGTAATCGACCGCGCCGAAGTGGAGCAGCAGGTCGTTCCCGCGCTGCCACTCTTCCGGCACCTCGAAGCCGCGCGCGTACCAGACGACCTCGTGGACGCTCTTGTCGTTGATGCCCGACAGTTCTGACTGGTACGGGTAGGGGACGTTGATGCGGCCTTCGAGCGGGAGGCCGTAATGCCAGCCGAGCTGGCGGCCGCGGTCTTCATCGTCGAAGGCGAACTCCCATTCGCCGTTGAGGTTCATCCACTCCCCGCGCGCGAACTGCGGGCGCGGGTACTCGGGTCGCGGGGTGTCTGTAGAAGGTTTCATCAAAGATTACAGGGGCGGCGCACACACCACGCCCCTCGACGCTCAAGGCTATCGGCTGCGCGTCAGATTGTGAACGGGGAAAGGCGACTGTCGCGCGGTCTGCCACGTAACAACTTATACGCGCGGACGCGCACGCGCAAACGCGCGCGCACCTCCTACCGCAGCCCCCCTGCCGCAGACCTCGCGTTCGACGGACGCTGCGTCCGGTACTCCGCGGCGTAACGCGAGAGCGCGCAGTCCAGCGGCGGCAGGAGCGTGCCGCGCTCACTCGTGAGGACGACGCTTGCGGGGCGCCGCGCGGGCAATCTGAAAGACTCGTTCGGACGCGGCTCGACGAGCGAGGCGTCGAGCCCGACCTGCGCCGCGGCCGCTCGTGCCAACTCGGCCCAGGTCACCTCGCCCGCGTTGGCAAGGTGCCACACGCCCCGCTCGCCGTCGATGAGGAGGTCGAGGCACGCGTGGACGAGGTCGGGGACATAAGTCGGCGAGACCGTCACGTCGGAGGCGGCCGGGAAGGCGCGCCCCGCGGAGAGCGCGTCGAGCGCATGGGTTACGAAATTATGCTCATCCCACGGCCCGAAGAAGGCGCTCGTGCGGACGATGAGCGCGCCCGGGTGCGCCGCCCCGACAAGGCATTCGGCCTCCGCCTTACTCCGACCATACACGTTGAGAGGCGCGGGCGTGTCCGTCTCCACGTACGGGCCGTGCTTCGTTCCGTCGAAGACCAGATCGGACGAGAACGTAAGGAGCGCGACGCCGCGGGCCGCGCAGGCGGAGGCTAAATTCGCCGCGCCGTTCGCATTCTCGCGGAGGCAGAGGTCGGGCTCGCCCTCGGCACAGTCCACGCGCACGTACCCGGCCGCGTTGACGACCGCCCACGGGTTGAGCGCGTCCAGCACCTTCTCCACCCGTCCGGCCTCCGCGATGTCCAACTCACTTCGATTCGTCAGGCGGTAAGACAGACCTCTCTGTTCGCAGACGCGCGCGAACGCCCTGCCGAGCGTGCCGGTGGCCCCCGTGATGAGCAACGGTCGCGCCCCCTCTCCGCCCGTGCGGACGCTTCTCGTCGGCACGGCGCCCGGGTTCGACAGGCGTGCGACCGGCGGGTAACACAGCCGGTCGAGTCTGTGCCACCAGCCGTGCGAGTCGAGCACAGGGTGGTCATGCTCTCCGCGCGCGGCGAGGTCGCGCAGCATCGAGGCGAGCGCGGTCGGCCGGGGTCGCGGCGCGCGCAGGTCGTAGACGCCGGGCTCGTACCGCCCCTCGTGGCGCGTGAGCAGGTTGTGCCAGTCGAAAGCCCCGAACACAGACCACGCAGAGACGGCGCGCACGTCCCGCCCCTGCGCGCGCGACTCGCACGCGGCCTCCCAGACATCCCTGAGCCAGCGCAACTGCTCCTCGCGCGTGCAGCCGAGATGAACCTCGGTCACGGCCGTCGGCAGGCGGTAGCGCTCCCATACTTCCTTGAGCAGAGCGCGCGGCCCGGCCGGCCCCTCCGCGCACACACGCACCGCTTCCACGTCGGCATACGTGTGACGGCCGTTGCCGCCGTGCGTGTGCGCCGGATAGCGAGCCACGCGCTCGTCGAGGAAGCGCTCGCTAGTCAGGTAATGGTTGACGCCGACCACGTCGGGCGGGCAAGGGTTCTCGACGAACCAGTCAAGCTCCTCGCGGCCGATGCCGGCCCAGCGCAGGAAGTCCCACATCGCGTGGCCGCGCACGACCCGCCCGCAGAGCAGGTCGAACGTGAGCCAGCGCCGCTCGTTCTCGAACTCGGCCTGGTAGATGAGCGTGGGCGTGCTGAAGGTCTTGCCGAGGTCTTCGGTCTGGACGAGACGCGCGCCGGGGTTGATTTCGCGCACCGCCCGCATCGAGAGGACGACGGCGCGCACCTGCGTGAGGAGGGCGCGGGCGAACGTCGGCGCGTCGCGGCCGTGCGGGTGCCAGAGTCCGTAGAGGCCGCTGAAGCGCGCGGTCGTCAGAGGCTCGTTGACGGGCGTGTAGTCTTCGACCCACGGGTAGCGCGCGGCCACGGCGCGCGCGTATCGCGCGAGCCCGACCGCGAACTCCTCGTCAACGAGGCTCGTCGTACGCGGGCCGCTCCCGTGGTGGACGAGACCCACGATGGGTCGCAGGTTCAATTCCCTCAAACGGCGCAGCCGTGCGTCCGGCCAGACCCAGTCAGCGCGCGCCAACCCTTCGGGCGCGGTGCGCTCCCAGAGCACTGGGTAGCGGACGGCGCTTACGCCGAGCGCCGCCAGCAGGTCGAGGTCTTCGATTCTCGCAGCGTGGCCGCTCAGCTCCAACTGGTCGAAATACACGTCGCCGACGCGGTTGACCGTGCATTCGACCCCGGCCCAGAGTTCCGGCTTCACTTGCGGCGAGACAGGTTCGGACGGCATCTGACATTCCCCCGGCCTCGTCCTCTGCGGGACTAAGATGCCAACTCTTTCGGGTATGTTCCGTGCCCGTTACCCCGTCCGTGCCCGTTGCCGCCGACGGGGAGAGCGCCCGACGCCGCGGCGGCAACCGCGCGCTTCTCGCCGGTGATCTTCGCGTAAGTCGTGAGCGCCTGCGCGACAATCTGATCCATGTTGTAGTACTTGTACGTGGCCAGCCGCCCGACGAAATGGACGCCCGGGGTGGCGTCGGCCAGCGTCTTGTACTTCGCGTACAGCTCGGCGTTCTTCCCACGCGGCACCGGGTAGTACGGGTCACCCTCGGCCTGCGGATACTCGTAGACGACGCTCGTCTTCGGGTGCTCCTGTCCCGTCAGGTACTTGAACTCCGTGACGCGCGTGTAGGCGTGCTCGTTCGGGAAGTTGACGACGGGCGCGGGCTGGAACTGCTCGACGTGATGCGTCTCGTGCTTGAACTCCAAAGAGCGGTAGGGGAGTTTGCCGTAACGGTAGTCGAAGAAGGCGTCCACCGGCCCCGTGTAGATCATCTCGCGGTAGCTCACCTCGCCCGCCAGCTCCGCGTAGTCGCAGTTGAGCGCGATCTTGATGTTCGGGCTGTCGAGCATCCGCTCGAACATGCGCGTGTAGCCGTGGAGCGGCATCGCCTGGTAAGTGTCGGTGAAGTAGCGGTCGTCGCGGTTCGTCCGCACGGGCACGCGCGAGGTGACCGAGGCGTCCAGCTCCGAAGGATCCAAGTCCCACTGCTTGCGCGTGTAGTTGCGGAAGAACTTCTCGTACAGCTCCCGACCGATCTTGCTCACGACCACGTCCTCCGAGGTGCGCAACTGCTCGCGCGGCTCGGCGACTGACCTGAAAAACTCTTCGAGCTCGAAGCTGGTGAGGCTCAGGCCGTAGAGCTTGTTGATGGTGTCGAGGTTGATCGGCATCGGCACGAGCTGGCCGTCCACGCTCGCCTGCACGCGGTGCTCGTAGGGCCGCCACTCGGTGAAGCGCGAGAGATAGTCGAAGACCTCGCGCGAGTTGGTGTGGAAGATGTGCGGCCCGTACCTGTGGACGAGGATGCCGTGCTCGTTGTAATGGTCGTAGGCGTTGCCGCCGACGTGGCTGCGCTTGTCGCAGATTAAGACCTTCTTACCCGAGACGTTCGCCAGTCGCTCGGCCAGCACGCTCCCCGCAAAACCCGCCCCCACGATTAAATAGTCAAACACCTGATATTCCCCCCTTGATCTCTTACCTAGTTACCTTGATGACTCTTCGCCGCCCGCCGTAATGTCAGTCGCCGCCCGCGGAGCTGTACGCGGCACGGCTCAACGGCGCCGCCGGGCGACGACGCGCGGCGACGACATCCTCGATCAACTCGCTCATACGCCCCCACGTCCTATCCCAAGAGGTTTGTGAAAGGAACGCATCGACCTCGCCCATGCGCGCCGCCGTGTCCTCGGCCAGGGACTGCTCGACACACACGACAAATTCGCTCGGCGTGTCGGCGACGCGCACCAGCCCCATCTCGCCGTAAGGCCGCACCACGTCGCGGATAGAGGTCGAGACGACGGGCTTGCCGGCGGCGAGGTATTCGGGCGTCTTGGTCGGGCTGATGAAGCGCGCCGATTCGTTGCGCGCGAACGGCATCAGCGCCACGTCCCACCCCGCGATGTAGGACGGCAATTCGTCGTACGTCTTACCGCCGAGATAGTGAATGTTCTGCCGGCGCGGCAGCTCCGACTCTTCGATCTTGACGACGGGGCCGACCAGCACCAGATGCCAGTCGGGCCGCGCGGCCGCGACCGCGTCGAGGAGAGCGATGTCCATCCGTTCGTCGATGACGCCGAAGAAGCCGAGGCGCGGGCGCGGTATCCCGGCCTGATCTTCCGGGTCGCCCGAGGCCGCGCGCGCCTGCGCGAAGTGCGGCGCGTCGATGCTCGAAGGGAAGGCGTAGACGGCGTGGTGCTGGCCGCGCTTCGCCTCGTAGAGGCTCTGCCCGCCGGTGAAGACGAGGTCGGCGCGCCGGAAGAGCTCGGCCTCCCGCTCGCGCAGTGCGGGCGGCGCCCCCCTGAATGCGGAGAGCTCGTCCATACAGTCGTAGACGGTGGCGAGCGGTTTCAGGTGGCGCGTCCAGGCCAGGGCCATCGGCGTGTAGTACCAGAGCACGTGGTCGCCTATCCCGCGCTCCTCGAAGAGCTGATCCAACAGACGCTTCTGAACGGTCTCCGCCGCCTCGGCCCCCAAGCCCTGCGGCACACGCGGGACGACGACGTGCAGGCCGTCGCCGCGCGGCGTGATGTCGAGGTGCGGCTGCCAGTCGCCGAAGAGCGGCTCCTCGACGAAGAAGACGCGCCGGGCATTGGCGAACCGGGTCAGAAGGTGCTGCGGCCTCTGGTAGACGAAGTCCCAGCGCAGGTGCGAGAGGCAGACGAGGTCAGGGTTGTGCCCGACATTCGCGGGCGCAAACTGATTAAAATCATCTCGGTCGTTATTCATACTTTGTTCCCAATCCTCCGAAGACAGATGTCCCTAACAATGTCCGTTGCTGATTCCTTGTATCGGGAATCGAGGTTATCGTCGGGTAGAAGGCTCAAGCGGTGATACCTGAAGTCAAGCCCGAACTATACGACCTTCGAAACACCCCCTAATGCTCCGCCTGTGTCCTTTTTGTGTTTAGTTCCACCTTACATAACGCACAGACCTGCCTGCTCGTTAAAAAACCGGACGAGCCTTACTGCCGGGAGTAAGGCTCGTCCGAATCAACTGGTCACGCAGCCGGCGGAGGCGCACACGAGAGAGAAACCACGTGCTTGACCGCTTCCGTCAGCGCGTTCATCAACGCGATTGGACAATCCGACTGACACACTCCCCTATTGGCGGAGAATCGTAAGCCTCCCCCGAGGTCTGAAGACCCTGCGGCCTGACCTCATGGACACCCTTAGTTTCTCTGAGCCGAATACAAGCATTCTAATTGTTGAGGTGCCTCCGCGTCTGTCCTGTCAATGACAAATCAGCGGGTAGCACTCACACGACATCGCCTCCAGCCCCTCGCCCGGGAGCCGCACCTGCGCCGTGAACGGCGCATAAAGTTACGCCTCTGTAGGTAATTGGACAGACTCCCCGCGCGGCGGACGTGATAATCGTTTGTTAATGTCAAGGGGGCTGTTGATGGACGAAGGACAGAAGAGGCAAACGACAATCTTCCTCATCGAGGAGGACGACGAGACGCGAAGGCCGCTGGTCAGCAACCTGCGGGCTTACGGCTACCGGGTGGTAGTCGCCGTCAATCAGGAGGACGCGCTGGAAACGGTCAGCGGCGTCGACGCCGACCTGTTGCTGGTGAACCTCGTCGGGAAGACGGCCGAGGAAGTGTTGAAAGTCGGGAGGCTTATCCGCCAGCACTGCAAGTACAACGGGCGCACGTCCCTCGTCGTCATGCCCGAGAAGTATGATAAGGCGTTGGAGGACACGGAGGTCAACGTCGGGGGTAGCGAGTGGGTCTTCTACCTCGGCGAGGAGCCCGACCGGCTGCGCGACCTGCTGGCGCGACTCACAGAATGACCGCACGGCTCCGGCGGCAACCGTCTTCTGATTTAAGATTCAAAAGGGAGTTAACGGTACCGGTGTCCCGCTTCCCGGGCGGCGTGCTGTGCGCGCTCGCCTCCGTCATGTTAATGCTGTGCGCGCTTCACCTATCGGCGCGCGAATCCTTACCGGCGGGCTGCTGCCTGGCGGCCGTCGCGCTCGGTCTCCTTCTCGCGGCCGCGGCCTCCCTGAGGGCGGGCATGCGCTAAACTAATCCTGTCTGTAAATTTGAGGTGGTTATCCAAGTATCGGGAGATTTCAGAATGAGCAAGGGCAGACAACATGACTTCCAGATCAAACCGGGCACTCGCCCCCGCCTGAAAAACTATGACCCGGCTTTCACCGGCGGCTTCACGGACGAAGACGAGGCGAGGGGAAAAATCGACGCCGACTGTGGCGAGCTGGCCCGTCTACAAGACAGGTTGATGGCGGAGGAGACTCACGCGCTCCTCGTCATCCTT
>JBEVJD010000481.1:0-5383 GCA_040510435.1 Pyrinomonadaceae bacterium
ATACGGCCCGACGAAGATTTATTTCAGTTGCCTGCTCCCGATCCTTAACCGCAACGTGTCGGCCACAGAGTTAATTATCAACTTCAACGCGTACGGCCTGCGTAGGCTCGGAAATCTTTTGCATACGCAGAGCAGACAGATTAGTGAGAACAGCGTAGAGAAAGTAATAAACCACGTCACCAGCATTATGGGTGACGACGGCTGGAAGCGGGATTTTATCGACGGCGAGTTTGACAACAATCAAAGGGAGGTGCGACTCGTAAAAAGGTACGTAGAAAGGCTAACCAAATTCGGCTACTACGTCGTTGCTTACCCTATCCGCGAAGCTCTAGGGAGTCATCCGAAATACTACCTGATCTTCTGCTCAAGACACGTCCAGGGCGTCACACTGATGAACTCGTTCATCTGCGAGGAAGAAGATCACATGCTGGACGAGGATACGAACGAGAACCTTCCCCTGTTTATGTCGGCAGGAGTATCACAATCGGCGCGGGCCGTCGAAGATCGCAGGATTCTGCTCAGGGATTATTTCGAGGAGTACCTAGAACAGTACAGGAAGACAACAAGAGGGGAGATAAAACACCACATCATTTTCAATCACTTCGGGCGGTTTCACGACAAAGACTTCACAAAAGTGGCGAAGGACATGGCCAACGAGGGTATTCTGGTAGCGAGTCATGGGAGGAAAAGCTTTAACGACTCCGAACCGCTAACTTACGTCCCTCCGTCAACCGGAGAGGGCAGGCTGAGGAGAAAAAGTTAATGGGCGCGAACTCTGCTATCGAATGGACCGAGGCGACGTGGAATCCCGTCACAGGCTGTACTAGGATCAGCCCGGGTTGCGATAACTGCTACGCGGAGCGCATGTCTTACCGCCTACAAGCGATGGGGCAGCCTAACTACGCTAATGGCTTCCAACTGACGGAGCAGCCACGCATGTTGGACCTGCCGGAGCAGTGGCGTACGCGGCAAACGATCTTCGTCAACTCGATGAGCGACCTATTCCACAGGAACGTCTCGACCGAGTACATCCATCGCGTCTTCGACGTGATGAACCGAGCAAACCACCATCGCTACCAGATTCTGACCAAAAGGTCGCAGCGACTGATCCGGTTGAGCCCGGAGCTGCCGTGGCAGCCGCACATCTGGATGGGCGTCAGCGTCGAAACGGACGCCTACACGTTCCGCATCGATCACCTCCGACAAACACAGGCGCATGTCAGGTTCCTTTCGCTAGAGCCGTTGCTCGGCCCGCTTCCCGACCTGAACCTTCAAGACATTGACTGGGTGATCGTCGGCGGCGAGTCAGGGCCGGGCGCGCGCCCAATGGAGGAGGAGTGGGTAGTGGATATCTTGCGGCAGTGCCGCGAAGCCGATGTGCCCTTCTTCTTCAAGCAGTGGGGCGGCCCTAACAAACGCCTGACCGGCCGCAGACTACAAGATCAAGAGTACAACGAGATGCCGCGGCAGGCGCGAGCGCGCGGCGCTCGCGCGGTGGCGTAAGTCTCAACCCCAATCCATCTATCGCCACGGGGCCGCCCCGCGGCTATACCTCTTTCAACCTCGTCTGCCGGGGAAGATTCTCTCGATGGGAGTCCGCCAGTTCAAGAGCAAGCGCCTCGGCCGCGACATCCGGGGTGCAAGGCGCAATGCCCTCTGATCCACGGCCCGACACGTCTTTATCCGAGAGCGCTCTGAGAGGCCATGATAAAGAAGCAGTGGTCAGAGAGGTTCGGGCGCGATGTCTGGGGCTACGAGGCCCGCATCGGCGGCGTGCGTAAACGCAAGTTCGGCTTCGCCACCCGCGGGGCGGCCGAGGCCGCGCTCTCGGCCGCGCGCGTCACCGCCTACGAAAAGAAGCAGGGCGTCGCCCCGCCCGAGGCCGCGCCCTCGATCACAGTCCGCGCGCTCGTCGAGCGTCGCGCGGCGCAACTCCAACAGACCCCCCGCCGGAAGACGAGCGCGCGTCTCCTTGCCCGCTGGCTCGGGACGCTACCGCCGGGGCTACTCGTCACCGAGCTAACGACTGCGCACCTTCAAGCGTACGTTGACGCCCGCCTCCGGGAAGCCAAACAGCAGACCGTCTTTCGCGAGCTGACCGACATCTCTACGTGCCTTAACCGCGCTCGCGACCTCTTCTCAGGACTCGAAGGGTGGGCGCCGCCGCGGCGGCCGCGCAACGTCAGGCAGGGCCACGCCCGCGACCGCCTCCTCAGCGCGGAAGAGGTGTCCAAGGTGCTCGCGCACCTGCGCCGCCCCGCCGGCCGCCACGAGTGGCGCAACGCGCGCGGGCTCGAATGGGAGGGCTACGTGAGGCTTCGGCACGACGCGGCGGATTTACTCCAGATTGCCCTGCTGAGCGCGGCCCGCCGGAGCGAGATACTCTCGCTCCGATGGTCGGACGTGGACTTCGAAAGGGGTGCGCTGCGAATTACGGGCACGAAGACAGACCGCGTGCGCGTCATCCCCGCGCCGCGCCCGCTCGTCGCGCTCTTAGAGCGCCGCCGACGCGAGACGGCCGGCAGTCCACTCGTCTTCCCCGCCGCCGGGGGCAGGGTGGCGCTACAGCGCGCCAATACCGAAAAGATATTTCGCGCCGCGGGCCGCGCCGTCGGTGTCCCCTACGGGCGCGACACGCCGGGCGGCTGGGTCTTGCACGACGCCCGGCACACGGCGATTACGGCCATGCTCCACGCGGGCAACTCTCTCGAATCCGTGATGGCGATTTCCGGCCACAGCGCGCGCGTGATGGCGATGCGCTACGCACACTCGACGGAGGCGACCAGGCGCGCGGCTGTCTCCGCGCTCGACCAGTTCGCTGGAGAAATTTCCTACGCTTTTTCCTCCACACCTCCGACTAATCCGACTGATATGTCGGCTGAGACGCCAACGCGAGACGGCGGGAAGGCGCAGAAATCCCGGGCAAAACCGAAAAAGTCAGTAAAGACGCGGACGGCGCGCGCGTGAGCCGAGCCCTGGCACTGGGAGTACGTCGGCACGACCGCCGCGTCGAAGTAAGAAAAATTAACCACAGAGACACAGAGGCACGGCTTAAAGCATTCTGTCTTTAAGCCGTGCCTCTGTGTCTCTGTAGTTAAAAGTGTCCGGACGGTCGGCGCGTGCGGAGGCCCGCTCAGTGCGGGGCGTTGGCGTTTCGGCCCGGAGCGGCCCCGTGTCAACAAGATTTTGGGGAGTGGCTCCCCTCCCCTTTCAGTCTATCTCTATCCCGAGGCGGTCGGCCGATTTGAAGAGGGCGAGGCCGAGCACGCAGGCGACGACGAGGCTCGTGTAGAAGGTGACGACGCCGCCGAGGAACGTCCCCGGCAGGTTGCCGACGAGCGGCATGTCGAAGGGCGCGGTCAACGCGCCGACGCCGAAGGAGAGCACGAACGCCACGGCCTGCACGACGAGGTACATGAGGAAGGCTTTCGTGTAGGTGGAGCCCATGTGCCGGATCGTGTCGAGCCCAACGAGCGGGTTCAGGACTGACTTCAGGCTCTCAGTCCAACCCGCCACGAGCAGCGCCATCGGGTGATAGACGAGCGCCCACCCGAGCGCGAGAAGCGCCAGCACCAGCACCAACCCCGGGTGCGCCAGCAGCAGCCGGGCGGTGTTGATGGCCGCGTGCTCATCCCCCACCTTCGACGCTTCGAGTTCGCGCGCCACCTGCGCGCCCGGCCGCATGGCGTCGAGCTTCCGCTTCAACTCCTCCTCCTGCGCCACCGTGCCGCCCTCGACGAGCACGTTCACGTCCACGGGCGTGACGACCGGCTCGTCCTTCATCTCGCGCCCCTCGGCGGCGGCGAGCGCCGGGTGGTCGGTCGGGAATACCTGCGGCGGCCGCGCCGTGCTGACCCAGCCGAAGAGGAGCATGACCCCGAGCAGCAGCGCCGGCCCGAGCGTGATGAGGGTGACGCCGAAGCCGAGCGAGCACGGCACGACCACGTCGTCCCAGAAGGAGAACTCGCTGAAGTCGGGCAGGAAGTCGCGCTTGAGGTTGCCGTAGGCGACGTGCTTGACGACCAGCGTGATGCAGCCGAAGACGAGCGCCGAGGCGAGAATCTGCGCGCGCATCCCCGCGAGCAGGAGGAAGCCGTAGAGCAGCGCGCCGCCGAGCAGACTCCCCAGGTGCTTGAAGGGGTAGGCGAGCGCCGTCCGGAAGTCCCGGGCGCCGAAGGGTTCGGCCTGCCGCCCGTAGAGTTCGAGTTTCGCGGTCAGGACTTTGAGCGGGTCGCAGAAGCCGCCGCAGAGCGGGCAGAGCAGGACGCTGCTCGTCCCGACGCGGTTCGGGCACGCGCGGCAGAAGGCCGTGCCGCACGCGCGGCAGACGAGCGTCGCCGCCTGCGAAGGGTGGACGCCGCACGAGGAGCCGAGCGAGGGGTCTGCGATGAGGAAGGGCTCTCCGACGTTTGTCTCGCCCGCCCGCGGCGCGTCGTCGCCCGCGAGCCCCATGTCGGGCTCTGTGCCGGGCCCCGTGTCGTGCGAAGTCCCGGGCGCGTGGGCGGCTGCGGCCTGCGGCGTCGGGGCGACGATCTCGACGCGCTCCTCGCCCGAGAAGACGCGAAGCAGCGCGGGCGCGCGCCCGGCCTCGATCCAGTTGAAGGCGCCCTTCTGCACCCGGTCGGTCGGCAGCACCAGCCCCTCGGCCACCCACTGCTTCAGCGTCGGCAGGTCTGCCTGATAGACGCCGTCGTGCGTCTCGACCTGCCAGATTTCCGTCTCGACTTTCATCAACTTCCTCCGTGAGTCTTGCGGGGCGAGGCGGAAGCCCGACCGTGAGGGAGGGCTCAGGTCTTACGCCCTCCCGCCCTCCACGAGTGTCGCGGAGCCCTCCCTCACGGTCGGGCTTCCGCCTTGGGTCTCCTGCCGTCTGTATTGGATTCGTGAGTCCGCGACGCTAAGGGGGGCGTTGGTCGCGAGAAACTGGACTGCTGACCGAGGCCCTTTAAAGGGGCACACAATCAGTATGAAAAATCGGCGCGCGGGATGTCAATAAAAAATCCCGCGCGCCGATTTGCAGGGTCTCAGCGTGGCTACTGCGTGAGGCCCATCTGGGAGAGGATGAAGGCGTAGTCGAAGGCCGTTTCGCGCAGCGCGTCGTAGCGGCCGGAGGCCCCGCCGTGGCCGGCGCCCATGTTGACCTTCAAGAGTAGAGGGTTCTTGTCGGTCTTCATCGTGCGGAGTTTGGCGACCCATTTGGACGGCTCATGGAAGAGCACCTGGCTGTCGTTGAGGGATGTCTTGACGAGCATGGCCGGGTAGTCTTTGGCGGCGACGTTGTCGTAAGGGCTGTAGGAGAGCATGTACTGGAAGTTCTCCTTGCTCTTGACGGGGTTGCCCCACTCCTCCCACTCGCCCGCGGTGAGCGGCAGCGTCTCGTCCA
>JBEVJD010000482.1:0-10191 GCA_040510435.1 Pyrinomonadaceae bacterium
TGATGACGGCGGGGAGTCAGGAGGAGGCGTCGCGGCTGGCGGAGATGCTGGTCGGGGCGCACCTCGCGGCCTGCGTGCAGATCATGCCGCAGATGGAGTCCATCTACCGCTGGAAGGGCGAGGTGCACCGCGCGCCCGAGTTCCTGCTGCTGGCGAAGACGACCGGCGCCTGCTTCGACGAGCTTGAGCGTGAGGTGCGCTCGCTCCACACATACGACACGCCCGAGATCATCGCCGTCCCCGTCGCGCACGTCTCGGCGCCCTACTTCGAGTGGCTGACCTCCAACGCCTTCCCGCCCCTCGTCTCGCGCCGCACGACCGCCGAGCGCATGGCCCCCACGCCGCCGCAATTAGAGCAGTAGACAGTAGTCAGTAGAAAGAACATGCGGCGCGTATCGGTCTTCAGACCGTGCGCGCCGCTTTGTATTCCTACTGACTACTGACTACTGACTACTGTCTACTCTCAAATGTCATACGACTCGGCCTCCACCTTGCTCAGGGCGTCCTGGCTGCGGTGGACGATCTCGACGACTTCGGCGGGCGAGTCGGTGACGTAGAGAAGGTTGCGGTCTTGCGGCGCGATGTATTTGTTTTTCAGGATCGCGTTTTCGAGCCAGGCGAGCATCCCGGCCCAGAACTCGGAGCCGAAGAGGATGACGGGGAAGTTCTTGATCTTGCGCGTTTGGATGAGCGTGAGCGCCTCGAATAACTCGTCGAGCGTGCCGAAGCCGCCGGGGAAGATGACGAAGGCGTTGCTGTACTTGATGAACATCGTCTTGCGCACGAAGAAGTATTTGAACTTGAGCGAGCGCGTCTGGTAGTGGTTGGGCGCCTGCTCGAACGGCAGCTCGATGTTGCAGCCGATGGAGGTGCCCGACGCCTCGAACGCACCGCGGTTGGCGGCCTCCATGATGCCGGGGCCGCCGCCCGTGAGGATCGCGTAGCCCGCGTTCGCCAGCAGCGCCGCCGTCTCCTGCGCGGCGGCGTAGTAAGGATTGTCCGCGGGGGTGCGCGCCGACCCGAAGATGGTCACGCCGCGCGTCACGGTCGCGAGTTCGTCGAACCCCTCCACGAACTCGCCCATGATGCGGAAGACGCGCCACGTGTCCGTGTGCGTGAACGCGTCCACCTGCGGGCTTTCGAGCAGTTGCTCGTCCTGCGTCACCTGCCGCCCCGGGGCGCCTTCCTCGTCTTTGTTCGTTGTCTCAGCCATGATGATTGAAGGGAGTCGAGAGTCAGAATGAAAGGGAGTCAGGAGTCAGAAGTCAGCAGTCAGAATGAAAGGCAGAAACCGCTTTGACTTCTGACTTCTGACTCCTGACTTCTGTTTCAGAAGGCCATGATGTTGAAGCCGCAGTCCACGTGGAGGACTTCGCCCGTGATGCCGGAGGAGAGCGGGCTGAGGAGGAAGAGGGCGGCGTTGCCGACCTCTCGCGCCTCGACGTTGCGGCGCAGCGGCGCGCGCTCGGCGTGGTGGCGCAGCATCACGCTCAGGTTGCCGACGCCGCGCGCCGCGAGCGTGTTGATGGGGCCGGCGCTGACGGTGTTGACGCGGATGTTCTGCTTGCCGAGGTCGGACGCCAGGTAACGCGTGCTCGCTTCGAGCGCCGCCTTCGCCACGCCCATCACGTTGTAGTTGGCTACGACCTTCTCCGCGCCGTAGTAGGTCATCGAGACGATGCTCCCGCCCTCCGTCATCAACGGCGCCGCCGCGCGCGCCAGCTCCGCCAGCGAGTAGGCCGACACGTCCAGCGCCGTCAGGAACGCCTCGCGCGTGGTGGCGACGTACTCGCCTTCGAGCGCCTCGCGCGGGGCGAAGGCGAGGCTGTGGACGAGGAAGTCCAAACGGCCGAACTTCTCTTTAACGGTGGCGAACGCCGACTCGACCTCCGCCGGGTTCGACACGTCGCACTGCACGAGCGGCGAGCCCGTGCCCGAGGTCAGCCCCTCGACGTTCTCGCGCAGCCGCTCGTTCTGGTACGAGAAGGCGAGGTTGGCGCCGGCCTCCAGACAAGCCTGCGCCGTCGCCCACGCGATGGAGCGCTTGTTGGCTACGCCAAAGATGATTCCGTTCTTGTTATCAAGCAGCATTTAAAGAGACCTCTGTTAGACGTGATGAGTGATGGGTGATGAGTGATAAGAGGGAAGAAACGAGACTTGTCTTCTCTTATCACTCATCACTTATCACTTATCACTTATCACTTATCACTCCTTAATTCGTACTGCTCATTCAGCTCCGCGGTGCGCGCTTTGGTGACGCGGGTCAGGCAGAAGGACTCGATCATGGGGCGCATCGTGCCGCCCGCGTATTGCGAAGACTCGAACGTGCAGTCCGCATCGCGGTACTTGATCCACGCCAGCTCCGAAGTCTTGAGCAGCGCCTTCTCGTCCGCGTCGAGGATGGCGGCCAGGCGGTTGTAAGCCTTGTTCAGCTCGGCGTCGGCCGCCTGATACTCGCGGTGCGCGCACCCGCTCGCCTCGGCCTGCGAGCCGCGCTCCTCGCATGGCTGAACCGGCCGCTGCTGCTGCGTCTTCGCGCCCGCCGCGGCCGACAGGAGCGCCGTCGCGAGCAGGGCGCAGAGGATGATTCGTCTCGTCTTCATCTTCAGTTCGTGCCGTGGAGTGTCTGAGTCTGCGTCTTCAACTCGTCGGCGCGCGCGAGCGTCAGGCGCGCCATGCAGCGCAGTTCGATGAGCGGCTGAATCGTCCCGCCCTCGTAGATCGAAGCCTCGGTCTCGCAGTTCGACTTCCGGTACCGGAGCCAAAGGCGCTCGGCCGCGCGGAACTTCACGCGCGAGCGCGGCTCAAGGTCTGCGTGCAACTCGTCCCGCGCGCGCTTCAGCTCGGCCGCGGCCTCTTTGAACTTCCGCTCGGCGCAGGCCATCAACTGCGTAGACCTCTGCGCGTCTGGGTGGCAGGGGTCTTCCGCGGTCTGCCCGCGCGAGCCCGGGCCGAACGGCGCGAGGAGGAGGATGACGGCGACCGTCGTTAAGAATGTCTTCATCCGTCACCGTCAGGCGGCCGCGCTCTGGGCCTCGCCATTGATGAGGCGCGCGTACTCGCCGCTCTCGACCCAGCTCATGATTTCGGCGACGCGCCAGACGGGGAACGGGTGCGACTGGCCGGCGTTGATGATGTCGGCCCAGAAGCGGTCGAGCGCCTTCTCGTCATAGTTCTTCTGGAAGTCGCGCCCCTGCGCGAGGAATTCGTCATAGTCAATCTTCGACGCGAACGTCCCGCCGCACAGCTTCATCATCGTCCGGCCGATGACGTGCGGGTCTTGCGTCACGAGCAGCGCCGCGCGGTCGCACGAAAGCTCGGCCCGACGCGCCCAGGCGAGCAGCGCCGAACGCATCGAGAGGGTAAGTACCTCCGCGATCAGTCCCGCGATGGGTGCGGCCTTGAGGGCGGACACGGCGGCCAGTTCGAGCAGCCGCGCCGCCGTGATGTAGAGCACGTGCTCGGCGTGGATGTGGCCGACCTCGTGTGCGATGACGGCGAGCACCTCCTCGTCGTTGAGCCGCTCGATGAGCTGCGAGTGGAGCACGATGACGGGGCGTTTGACGCCGCCGGTGAAGGCGTTGACCAGTGGGTTCTGCTGGACGAACAGTTCGGGCATGTCAACGCCGAGGGTGGTGCAGGCGACCTGGAGCTTGTAGTAAAGGTCGGGGCACTGCCGGGGCGAGACCTTGACGGCGCTCGCGGTGAAGATGACGCGGATGGCCGAATCGCCCGTCCATTCGAGGAGCTTCTTCAGCGCGGAGTCGATGCCGGGGATGTTCCGCAGGGCGGCGAGCGCGCGGCTGTCGAGCGGGTGAATGTAAGAATACTTGTCGAGGTTGGCGAACTTCTTGTGCGGCTCCTCCGAGAGCAGCAGGCGGCAGCGGCCGCACCGCGCCTGCCCGGCCTGGCCGCGCATGTTGTTCAACTGCCCGCAGTAGCGGCAGCGAATGGTCTCGCCGCCCTCGCCCATCGGTTCGAAATCAGCCATCTTTAATCCCCTTCAGAAAACAGAGATGACAGGCCGCGCGCGGGAAGACTCTCTTGCGTCGGGGGCCTGTTTGGGTGACGCAAGTATCAACGATTGCGCGCCGCGAGGGCAAGTGGGGATGGGGTGCGGGGTACGGGGTGTTGGGGATTGGGTGTTAGGTGTTGGGTGAAAGCCTGTTCTCCCCCAACACCCAACACCTAACACCCAGAACCCATCAATGTCTGAAGTGTCTGACGCCCGTGAAGACCATCGTGAGGTTGTGTTCGTCGGCGGCGGCGATGACTTCCGCGTCGCGGACGGAGCCGCCGGGCTGGATGACGGCGGTGATGCCTTGTTTGGCCGCTTCGTCGAGCCCGTCGCGGAAGGGGAAGAAGGCGTCGGAGGCGAGCACGGAGCCCTCGACGGTGAGTTGCGCGCGCATCGCGCCGATGCGGACGGAGTCAACGCGCGACATCTGACCCGCGCCGACGCCGACGGTCTGGCCCGCGCGCGCGTAGACGATAGCGTTCGACTTCGTGTGCTTGCAGACCGTCCAGGCGAACATGAGAGCATCGAACTCTTCATCGGTCGGCGTTCTGCGTGTGACGACCTTGAGGTCTTCGCGGCCGAGCCGGTGCGTGTCGCGCGTCTGGACGAGCACGCCGCCGGTCACGCGTTTGAAGTCAAGACCCTCGGGCGGTCGCGCCTCGCCCGCGCGGAGGATGCGGAGGTTCTTCTTCGACTTGAGGACTTCGACCGCCGCCTCTTCAAAGTCGGGCGCGACGACGACCTCGGTGAAAATCTCGGTGAGGGCGCGGGCCGCCGGCTCGTCAACCGTCCGGTTGAAGGCGACGATGCCGCCGAAGGCCGAGACAGGGTCGGTGGCGAGCGCGCGCCGGTAAGCCTCTTCGAGCGTCGCGGCGGTGCCGACGCCCGAGGGGTTCATGTGCTTGATGATGGCGCACGCCGTCTCGTCGAAGTCGCAGACGAGTTGCCACGCCGCGTCGGCGTCCACGTAGTTGTTGAAGGACATCTCCTTCCCGGCGAGCAACTCGGCGCGGGCGATGCCGCCCTCGTCCGCGAGCGTGTAGAGCGCCGCGCTCTGGTGCGGGTTCTCGCCGTAGCGCAGATCGGAGTGCTTCTCAAGGGGGAGGTCAATGTGCGAAGGATACAGTTCGAGCGTGGCGAATAACCCTTCACTCACGGCCCTACTCAAGAACTCCTCGACCGCAACTGCGCCACTAACTTCAGCAAAATCAGAGGACGCAAGTGGCAGCGTTCTGGAGAGGTAATTGACGATTGCGTCGTCGTACTTCGACGTGTGTGAGAAGGCTTCGAGCGCGAGCCGGGAGCGCGTCTTGAGCGAGAGCGCGCCGCCGGTCTGCGCCAACTCCTCAGAGATGGAAGGGTAGACATGGGGCGATGTAACCACGGCCACGTCGTTGAAGTTCTTCGCGGAGGAGCGAACCATCGCGGGGCCGCCGATGTCGATCTGCTCGACGGCCTCTGCGAGCGTGACGCCCTCGCGGGCGACGGTCTGCTCGAAGGGGTAGAGGTTGACGACGACCATGTCGATGGGGCCGATCTCGTGCTCTTCGAGCGCGCGCGCGTGCTCGGGGTTGTCGCGGACGGCGAGGATGCCGCCGTGGATGCGCGGGTGGAGCGTCTTGACGCGGCCGTCCAGCATCTCGGGGAAGCCGGTCACGTCCGACACGTCGCGTACGTCGAGCTCCGCCTCGCGCAGAGCCTTCGCCGTCCCGCCGGTGCTGAGCAACTCGACGCCGAGGCCGCGCAACGCGCGCGCGAATTCGACGAGCCCCGTCTTGTCCGAGACGCTCAACAGCGCCCGGCGGATGTGCCTGAGACCTTCGGTGTTCTGTTCGTTCATGATTCCGTGGAAGAAGATTTGGGTGTCAGAGCGGAAGGCAGATTGTAGAGCAACGGGGCGCGCCTGTCATGCCGGGGCCGGGTCAGCGCTTCAATTCATACGTCTCGCGCAACTGCCGGACGCGCAGCCTGCGTTCGCGCGGGGCGTTCAGGCGCACTTCGATGCGGTGTGTCCCGGGCTCCGGGGGCCCTGCGGCGGGGCGATAGCCGAGGACGTACTGACTCTGTAGGTCTTCGGCGATGGCGCGGAAGATGGGGCTCAGGTCGTGCTCGGCGCGCGGGGCGAGCGACGAGCGCGCGTCGCCGACGACGAAGAACTGCCCGCCGGTCTTCTCGGCCAGGTCGCGGAAGCCTTTGACGGGCCGGCGCGCGACGAGCCGGCCGTCGAGCGGCGTGTAGAGCGGGAGGTGTATGACGTAGAAGGAGACGCCCGCGGCGTTCGCCTCCGCTATGACGGAGGCAGGCGTCGTCGTGCTCGCAGTGTCGAGGCCGTCGCTGACGAGGACGACGATGCGGCGGTCGGCGACCCTCCGGTCGGCGGCGCGGAAGGCGCGGACGGCGTCGCGTGCGGCGTCGAAGATGGCTGTAAGACGGTCGGGCAGCGGGGCGATCTGAAAGGCTTTGCGGGCGGCGCGCAGGTCGCGCGTGAAGCCCTGCGTCAACTCCGCGCGCTCGCGGAACTGCATCACGGCCACGTCGGAGCGCGCGCCGAAGTGTGAGAAGAGGGCGAGGGCCGTTTCGCTCTGCGCGGTGACGATTTCGCGCGTGCTGCCCGAAGCGTCGAGGAGGAAGAGGAGTCCGACGTTCTCGGCTCCCGCCACGAGTAACCTCGTCTCGACAGGCCGGCCGTTGTCACGCACCTGAAAGTCTTGCTCCGAGAAGCCCTGGACGCGGCGACCCTTCCCGTCCGTGACGTAGAAGGGGACGAGTATCAGGTCGGTCGTTATCCTGTGAATCTGTTCTTCCGAAGGGTCTATCTCTTGATCCTGTGCGCGGGCGGCGGGCTGGCACAGAAGAGAGTGGAGGGCGAATGCTAAGAGGGCGAAGAGGACTGTGTGGCGTCGGCGGGGCGAGGCCAGCCGGCGTGCGCGAGTCGGTCTGTGGGGCTTCATTCGGGCGTCAGACCAGGAAGCGCCCGAAGAAGAGGAGGCTGATGATGAAGAGGAGCGTGAAGATGATGATCTTGATTGTACTCACAGCCAGTTCCTCCGGAGTTTGCGCGCCCGCCCCTTGTTCAGGGCAGACATTCTATCGGCGCATCGAGCGGCGTGTCAACGTTCGAGCCATCGTGCCCGAACCGACGAGGGGTGTCATTTTCCTCTAAAAATACGCGAAAAAGTCGCCGCGGGTTCCCTCCGCCGGGATGTCGGGCAAAGCCCGGGCCGTGTCGCTTCATCAAAGCAGACCTTGGTGCTATAGTTCGCGCTAACGATTCTTCCAAAAGGTAAAGTCTAAAGGGTTTGGGCGACAAGCTGAGCAGTCTGGGGCTGGAAGTTGTGCGGTCGCGCGCGGCGGTGGGTCTGCTGCTGCTCGCGCTGACGGCGCACGCCTTCGTCGCCGGCACCACGCACTTTCACCGCATCGCGCAGCCCGGCGCACTTCCGGCGCACGCCGTCCAGCGCGGGCAGGAGCGCGGTCACGACGCGCCGCTGGCCGGCGACGAGAAGCAGTGTCTTCTGTGCAGGCTCCAGCGCAACCTCGTCTCCGACCTACAGCACGAGACGGTCGTGCTCGCCCCGCCGCCCGCGTGGACGCCCAGCCACGAACGCCTTCATCAAGTCGCCGCGCGTCCCGGCTCCGCGCTGCTCCGGCAGGGGCGCGCACCTCCCTCAATCCAGTCCTGATTTAAATCCGCATTCATAAATCAGTACGTCTGCGTTCGGGCGAGACCCGAGCGCGGCCGGCTTCGCCGTTTGAATCGCGCGAAGAAGCAGGTTCCGGGCTCGTGCCGCGCACACACGCGGCCGCCGGGCCCGGGCTCCTCGCAATTCATTCGACGGCACGGGCCAGTTTGGTAGAGGGAAAAATCATGCGTTCTATTAGATTCGTCATCGTCTCGATACTTACACTCTCGACGGTAGCCTCTCCCGCGGGCGCTCTGGCCGAGGGAGGGTTCACGGGCGGGCTCTTCGGTCAGGCGCCCGTGGGCGGCGGGACGATTCGCGGCCGGATAGTCCTGGCCGACGGTGGCACGCCGCTCCACAACGTCATCGTCAACCTCGTCCAGTTGAGGCGCTCGACCGAGACGGACGACGACGGCGCATACGAGTTCAACAACGTCCCGGCGGGCACCTACACCATCCTCGCGCACATGGAGGGTTTCCCAGACCAGACGCAGCAGGTGCGCGTCAACGCGGGCGCTTCGGCTACGCTCGACTTCAACCTGCGCCTCGCGGGGCTGAGGGAGGACGTGACCGTCACGGCCACCGGCAGCGAACAGTCGGTCTTCGAGTCGTTCCAGTCCGTCAACACCGTGGACGCGCTCAGGCTCGCGCAGCGGAGCCACACCTCCATCGGCGAGGTGCTCGACAAGGAGCCGGGCGTGGCGAAGCGCGGCTTTGGCCCGGGCTCCGCGCGCCCCGTCGTGCGCGGCTTCGACGGCGACCGCGTCGGCGTCACGCAGGACGGCGTCTCGACCGGCTCGCTCGGCTCGCAGTCGGCCGACCACGCGGAGCCGGTGGACGTGCTCTCGCTCGAACGGCTCGAAGTCGTCAAAGGCCCGGCGACGCTGCTCTACGGCAGCAGCGCGACGGGCGGCGTCGTCAACGCCGTGACCGGGCACGACTACGCGCACGAGGGCTGGCGCGGCTACTTCACGGGCGTGGGTGGGACGGCGAACAACCAGGGCGGCGCGAGCGGCGGGGTCGAATACGGGACAGACAAATGGATGTTCTGGGGCACGGGGACGCTTCAGCGCACGGGCGACTACGACACGCCGCTCGGCCGCATCGAGCAGTCGTTCACGCGCAACGCCAACGGCACGCTCGGCGCCGGGCGCTACAGCGAGAAGAACTTCGTCAGCTTCACGTACAACTACGACCGGCGGCGCTACGGCATCCCCTTCGCCTCCTTCTTCGAGTCGGGCGGCGAAGAGACCGGCTCCGACGTTTCCATCAAGGCGCGGCGCCACGACTTCAAGTTCAACGGCGGCTGGCGCGACCTCGACGGCTTCGTCAACGGCTTCCGCCTCACGCTCGACTACAGCGACTACGCGCACAGCGAGCTTGAGGGCGAAGAGGTCGGCACTCGCTTCAGCAACAAAAACTTCTTGTTCCGCGGTGTCTTCGACCAGCGCAAGACCGGCCGCTTCACGGGGAGTTGGGGCTTCTCGGGCTTCCGCCGCGACTTCGAGTCAAGCGGCGAGGAGACGCTCGCGCCGCCGACCGTGCAGAACAACTTCGCCGTCTTCGGCCTGCAAGAGATCGACTTCGAGCGCGTCAGGTTCCAACTCGGCGGGCGCGTCGAGCACAACGGTTACAAGCCCGTCGGCGCGCTCGAACGCTCCTTCACGGGTTTCTCGGGCGCGGCCGGCGTGCGCGTGGGGCTGTGGACGGACGGCGCCTTCGTCGCCAACTACACACACTCGTACCGCGCGCCCGCGCTCGAAGAGCTGTACAACGACGGGCCGCATTTGGGTAACCTGACCTTCGAGGTCGGCAACCCGCTGCTGCGGCGCGAGCGCAACGACGGGATAGACTTCTCTCTGCGCCACGACTCGAAGCGCGTGCGCGGCGTGGCGAACTTCTACTACTACAACATCAAGGACTTCGTCTTCCTCGCGCCGACCGGCGAGATTGAGGACAACCTGATCGAGGCCGTCTACGACCAGGCCGACAGCCGCTTCGCCGGCACGGAGCTGAACTTCGACTTCGCGGCGCACGAGAACCTCTGGGTCAACCTCGGCTACGACTACGTCAGCGCGCAGTTGAAAGAGACGCGGACGCCCCTGCCGCGCATCCCGCCGATGCGCGCGCGCGTCGGTCTTGATTGGAGCTACAAGGGCCTCGACGTGCGGCCCGAGGTGGTCTTCGTCAAAGACCAAAATCGCATCTTCCCAACCGAGACGCGGACGGCAGGCTACACGCTCTTCGACCTCTCGGCCTCCTACACCGTCGCGCGCCCGCACTACGCGCAGGTCTTCTCGGTCAACGCCTTCAACCTCGGCGACCGCCTCTACCGCAACCACCTCTCCTTCATCAAAGACCTCGCGCCCGAGGTCGGCCGCGGCATCCGCGACAGCTACACCATCAGTTAGTTCAAACCCGGATCGCGAGCGGGAGCGCGCGGGTCGGCGTTACGTGATGCAGGACTGTCACGTAACGCCGACCCGCTCG
>JBEVJD010000483.1:0-3892 GCA_040510435.1 Pyrinomonadaceae bacterium
ACGGCGTCGCTGTTCTGCCAGTTGTAGTTGTAGCCCGCGCCGAACGAGAGCCTGTCATTGGCCGTCCACTCGACCGACGAAGTGAAGACCCGCGACTTGATGTCCACGCCGAAGTCGGCGAGCGAGACGGGGCTTCCGTTGACATCTATCTCGGAAGGGTTGGAGTTGTCGCGCGCGAAGAAGGCGAGGTTGAAGCGCAGTTTGCGGCTGACCATGTAGCGGCTGCGCGCGCGCAGGTGTGTGAAGTTGTAGTTGCCGGTGCGCGTAAAGACGTTGTCGGACGACCCGTGGTCGAGGTCGAGCGAGAGCGTCCAGCCCTTGACGGGGCGCGCCTTGAAGCCGAAGAGGACGGTGTTGGTCGAGTTGTCCTCCTCGTGCGCGTCGTCGGGGAGCAGCGGCGCGCCGTTGCTGGCGAGGTTCGCGCCGCGGAAGAAGGTCTCGATGTGCCGCCTCCCGTGGCGGAAGCCGAGGCGCACCGAGTAGCTGTTGTTGAACTGGTAGTCGCCCTCGAAGGTGTTCTGCACCTTGCGGTACCTGGTCTCCTCGAAGGCCGAGCCGGAGGGCGCGAGCGAGACCGCGCCCGTGCCGTTTGTGCGCGTCAGGTTGAAGAGCCCGCGGTAGAACACCCCGCCGTTAATCTGGAAGGTCTCGACGCGGAACGTGTTCGAGAGCCTGAGCTTGTCGGTCACACGGTAGGTCAGGCCGAGGTCGCCGAGCGTGTTGGGGCGCGTGGCGCCGCCGACGAAATTGAACTGGCCGAAGGGCAGAAGGTTGGGCGGGTTGATGGCCCCAGGGATGTTGGTGATCCTCGTGTTGAAGTTGTCGGCGACGATGTTCTCCGTCCAGTCGAAGTCGCTCTCCGCGGTGCTGTAGATGATGCGCCCCGTGATGTCGAGGCGCTTGGCGAGCAGCGTGTGCGCGCTGAGGCGGCTGTAGTTGACCTTCCCCCTGACGGGCTGGATGCGCTCGATGCTCCGCAGGAAGGCGCTTGAGAGCGCAGGGTTGACGCCGTGGTTGACGCCCTCGTTGTCGATGAAGGTGTCGTCGCGGTAGCGGCGGAAGCCCTGCATGAAAGAGAGGTCAACGGGGCCGAGGTTGAGGTCTGCGCCGACGCGCAGGTCGTTGGCGCGGTGCTTGGCCCGCGACAGCAGCATGAAGTCGTCGCCGCCGTAGTGCCAGGTGGTGAAGACCGGGCCGCTGTAGCTCGTCGGCGAGTAGCCTAGATGGAAGCGGACGCGCTTGTTCTTCGGCAGCAGCGTCAGGTCGAAGTCGCCGACCCGCTGCCGCGTGTCGTAGCCGTGCTGCCCCGTCGCGGGGTCGGTCGGTCGCGTCGCGTAGAAGGGGTTCGCGAAGTTGTTCAGGAACCGGAAATATTTGAACCCGCGGTAGCTCCCGTCGAAGCGGTACCACTTCGACTTCTCCATGCTGATGCGGAAATGGCCGTTGGGGTCGGAGCCCCAGCCGGTGGTCGTGACGAGCAGCGAGTCGAAGGGGACGTTGGTCTTGCCATCTTTGGCCCGCACGAGCAGGCTCGAATCGAAGAGGTGCGGGCCCGCCTTGTAGTTGAGGTCGCTCTGGTACTTATTGACGTCTCCGTCGACTCTCAGACCGCGGTAGCCGATCTCCAGGCTGGTAGTGACCGTGTAGTCTCCGTCGTCAACTTCCTTCCGGGAGGGGGCGGCCGGTTGAGTCTTGGCATCGGCGGACTTCTGCGGGCTCGGCGTCGTCTGGGGGCTCGGCGTCGGCTGCTGCGCCGCGGCGTCAGCCGGGTGAAGCGCCATGCAGAGCGCCAGCCCCGCGAGCACGCGCAGCATTCGTGTAGCTTTGCTTCTCATCTCGTCCGTCCTCCGGCCCGGCGCAGGCCGCCGGGCCTTACGCGTGCCGTCTCTCGGCGTCCGTCCTCACCTCATGAAGACCGGACTGGTGTGCGACCCGTGAATCTTGACGTGGCAGGCCGTGCAGTCTCGGTACTGGAGGTCGAGGCGGTGCGCGGGGCCGACCGGCTCCAGCGCGCCGACGCCGTGGTCCTGCGTGTGGCACTCAAGGCAGAGCTGCGCGACGCTGCCCGTCCGCAGCAGGCGCGGGTTGGCCGAGCCGTGCGGCGTGTGGCAGGAGGCGCACCCCTCGGTCTTGACGGGTGCGTGCTCGTAGGCGAACGGCCCCTGCTTGTCCGTGTGGCACTTGATGCAGGCCGCGTCGGCGCCCGTGGCGAGCCGCGCCTGCTTCTGCTCGAAGCCGCCGTGCGGGTTGTGGCAGTCGCTGCACTTCATCGCGCCTTCGAGCACTTTGTGCTTGAAGGGCATGTTGAACTGGTGCTTGGTCTCGGTGTGGCACTGCATGCAGAGCTGGGGCTCGCTCCCGCGCAGCATCTTTACGCCGGCGAAGCCGGGCTTCTCCGCGTTCGCCTGCGAGACGAAGACGTTCGAGTTGGCCCTGTTCGTGCCGGTCGTCGGCGAGTGCGACGTGTGGCAGTTGACGCAGCCGACGTCGTTGCGCCAATGCTCTCCGCGCCGGTAGTTGTTGTGATCCTCGCGGCCGGCGTGGCACGTGAGGCACGTGTCGGAAGATTCCTTCGGGGACAGGTTCGCGAGGTTGATTATCTTCTTGTCTTTGACCTTCGACCCGTCGTCGCCGTTGCCGAGCGCCTCGCCCATCGTCTCGACGTGCGCGCTGCCGGGGCCGTGGCACGACTCGCAGCCCACGACCTTGCCCTTCCAGCTCGACTCCTTTTTGAGCCGTGCGTGCGCTGTCTTGTTGTAGTGGTCGGACTGGTCGGTGTGGCAGGTGGCGCAGGTGTCTTCGCCGACGTAATCGGCTGCCGGAGCCGTCTTGGCCTGTTGCTGCTGCCCCGGCGGCGGCTTCTGCGTTGCCGCGGTCGAAGAGTATAGGGTCACGCCGCAGAAGAGCAGCACCGTCCCGAAGACCCACGCCCCGATGACGGCCAGCTTGATGGTCTTCAGCCGTTTCATTTTTGCCTCCAAACTTACGCCCCCTCGGGGTGCCGGTGCGGCAACGCCTGGCGGCGCTCTAGCGGAGAAGTGCTGAAAACACGGAAGGCCGCGACGGCCGACACCTCACCGTGCCGGCCGTCGCGGGATATAGGTTCTGTTGTCGTTCGCCCACCATCGACCGTCTCCGCGCGAGGGGGAACTGTGGTAGAGCGGAAGTACTTGGGGGCCGGGTTCTGGTTGCCGCGAAATGAATTCCGTAAAGAATAGGGGGAATTGATAATGCCCCGGCTCATTTACTACGTCTGTGCTATGGCACACATAAGAGAATTATATTCAAAGCTCCTAAGCCGGAGTCGAAAGAAATTTCGGCTCGAACCTTCGTTCTTGAGAGGGGCGCGCCCACGCAGGCGCCCGCCGCCCTCCCCGCGAAGGCTGCGGGTTGATAACATACCTGCCGGCAGGTCACTTCAGGGGGAGGTTAGATGAGCACTGAAGCGATGAGCGGAGAGACTACGCGGGCGGCGAGCGTGCGCCGAGGGAGGCTGCTGGAATACCTGACCATCGGGTGGAATTCGCTGGAGGGGCTGATTGCCATCGGGGCGGGCCTACTCGCGGGGAGCATCGCCCTCGTGGGCTTCGGCGTGGACTCTGTGATTGAGGTCTCCTCGGGGGCGGCGCTCCTCTGGCGCCTGCACCTCGACTCGCCGGAGCGGCGGGAGCGAGCCGAGCAGGTGGCGCTCAAGCTGGTCGGAGTCAGCTTCCTGGCGCTCGCCGCCTACGTCGCCTTCGACGCGGTGAAGTCGCTCTACTACCGCGAGGTGCCCAAGGCGAGCTACGTCGGCATCGCCCTCGCCGCGCTCTCGCTCGCCGTGATGCCGCTACTGGCGCGGGCGAAGCGACGTGTCGCGGCGGAGATTGGCAGCCGGGCACTCCAAGCCGAC
>JBEVJD010000484.1:0-10458 GCA_040510435.1 Pyrinomonadaceae bacterium
CCAGCTTTGTAAAGGTAATCATATTGGTAGCCTGCCATCTAACGCCGCCAATCACCCGTCGCAGAAATATGACGAGCAGCGTGTCGGCGGTCGGGTGCATTGGCTAGTTAGGGCGCAGCGCATGCTTGCCGCCGTCTGCGCCCGCCACCCGCAAGAAAAAAGGCAGCGCGTGAAGGGAGCCACCCTGCGCTTCACAGATAATAATTCGACTTCCGCAGCTCGCACCGGCGCGAAGGCGGCCGGCAAGTTATCGAAGCCGGTAGCGGAGCCATAACTAGTATTAGACCGAATCCTCAGTCTAACTCCGTTGATGTATCATAAAGGACTCTGTGAAGCGGCGCTTGTAGTCAAGACATTTCTTACGCCTCCAGATAGCGCACCACCCGCTCGCTCTCGGTGGATACCTCGATCAGAATGGCGCACGAGTCCGGTCAGCGAGCAGCCGGGCGATCTGCTCGCGGGCGGTGCGGATGCGATGCTCCCCTAGCTCGCCGCCTTCGGTAATAATGCGGACCTAGCTGGAGACCTTGCCGAGGTCAAAGCCGATGAAGTTCATAGCTGACTGTCCTCCTCGTCGCGGTTGGTGCCGCTAAGTTTTAGGAGCAGTATGCTACCGCGACGGTGGCAGTCAGCCGCTTCATCCAATCTGTTAAGATTCATCAACTCACGCCGCTCTTAATTGACCCTCTTCCTACCTACATAAATTTCCAGAATCGTAAGTGCTATTTGCTATCAGCCAGTTGCTATCAGCCAGTTTTGTGATGGGTACGCAAATGAGACGTTCTTGAATCCATAACATGTTCGGTAGCGGCATATCGATAATCGGCGCAGGAGATTGTAAATCCACCCGGTGTTCACAAAACAGGACGGCGTCGGCTGGCCGACCATCTCTACAAAAGAGCAGTCCGCCTGCCGACGCCGTCTCAGAACGGGTGGCCCGAGTGTAGTGGATCGTTCAGGATCGCGCGGGGCGGCCGAGAGCCTTCTACCGCCGCCCCGCCGCCCCGCCTCAGTAAGAGGTCTTCAGCCAATTCTCCTTGGCCCATGACAGGACGCCCGCTCCTGCGCCCTCCGCGCCCGTCAGGAGCGACGGGAGCTGGCCCGGGTCGTGGGTCGCGTAGGCGTAGGGCAGCGTCGCGAACCCGTTCCACGAGAAGGCGATTTCGGGCGCGGGCACCGGCGCGAGCGGGCTGCCAGGTGTTGTGCTGTCGCCGCGGAATGTAACGCCGCGCAGGCTGTAGAGCGTGTCGAGCGCGAGAATCTTGCCCGTGTACTCTGGCTCCGAGGCGCTCACCTGGTTGTTACGCAGCGGCGAGAGCACGTCCACGAACTGCGACTTCTCAAGCAGCACCGCGCCGCCCTCGGTTGAGATGGAGCCGTTGAGCGTCACGTCGAAGGAGTAAGTCGCGCTGCTGCCCGTGAGCTTCGCCGCGTTCGTCGAGGACATCGCCGCGACCCTCGCGTTGCGCAGGTCTTTGGCGGCGAGCGCCTCGGCGTTGTTCATGTAGACGTTGAAGACGTGTGCGTTGCCGGCGCGCATGCGCGGCAGACGGTCTTGCATGTTGAGATAGTAGTTGTGGTGGAGCGTGACGCGGTGGTTCGCGTTCAACGTGTCGAACTCATTGGCGCCGACGAGGTGCCCCTTCTTCTGCGAGCGGCTGACGGCGACGATGTCGTCAACGCTGAAGCCGTTCGTGCGCAGGAAGTTGTACATCACGTGGGCCGAGCGGTTCGCTTCGAGCGCCTCGATCTGCTTGCGGACGAAGCTGTTCGGGCCGCCGTCGTCGCCGAGGAACGAAGACCACGAGATGGTCACGTTCTTCGACCCGCCCTTCACGTCCACCACGCCGTCGTAAGCCTTGGTGAAGGTGCAGTGGTCGATCCAGACGTTATCGCTCGTCATGTCCACCGTGATGAAGTCCCAGTCCTGCTTGTCGAACTTGCCCTTCGAGGACTCGTCCCACTCCCACAACTCGTCGAACTTCAGGTTGCGGATGAGCAGGTTGTTGGCGCGCTTCACGTTGAACTCGGCGTGGCGGATCGTCGCGCCGTTGGCCGAGACGATGGTCAGCCCCGTCTTGTCCTGGATGGCGATGGTGCTGACGCCCGTGGCGATCTGGACGGGGTGGAGCAGCGGCGCGGCGGCAGCTCGCAGCGCGCCCGTGCGCGCCGAGGCCGGCACCTCGTTATAGCCGAGGTCGAGGTCGTTCATGATCTCGATGACCTTCGTCGTCTTGCTGCCGAGCGCGGCGACGAGGTCGTTGGCGTTGTAGACCTTGCGGTAGTTCGGATCCGTCTCGGGCACCATGCCGGTGCCGGTCGCGGCCTGCGCGAAGCCCTGTAGGTTGTAAATCTGGCCGGGCAGTTGGTCGGTGACGCTGAGCGTGGCGGTGTTGCTCGTCGCCGTGCCCGTCGCGTTGCTGACGACGACGCTGTAGCCGCCTTCGTCCGCGTGCTGGACGTTCGAGAGGCTGAGCGACGACGTGGTGGCCCCCGGGATGAGCGAGCCGTCCTTGTACCACTGGTAGCTCAGAGGCGCGGTGCCCGTTGCGATGACGCCGAAGAGGGCGCTGCCGCCCGTGACGACCGTCTGCGAGGCTGGCTGCGAAGTGATGGCGGGCGCGACCGGCCCGGTCTGGACGTTGAGGACGGCCGTCGTGCTCGCCGCCGAGCCGGCCGCGTTGCTGACGACGGCGCGGTAGCTGCCCGAGTCCGCGCCCTGCACGTTGGTCAGATTAAGGGTCGCGCCCGTAGCGCCGTTGATGGGCGAGCCGTTCTTCTGCCACTGGTAGCTGAGCGGCGCGGTGCCCTCCGCGGCGACGGTGAAAGAGACGTTCGCGCCCGCCGAGACGGTCTGCGAGACGGGCTGCGTCGTGATGGAGGGCGCGTCGCCCGGGTCGGTGCTGCCGCCGAGCGAAACGTCCGCCGACTTGATGACGAGGTTGTAGTTGGCGCTCGCGCTGGCCTTGCTCAGGTAGAAGGCGGCCGTGTCGAACTGCGTGAACGAGCCGGCCGCCTGCGTGGCCGAGTAGGTCGTCACCAACGCGCCCGTCGCCGCTTCCTTCAGCGTGTAAGTAACGCGGACGCCGCTGCCCGTGTTCTCAAGCGAGAGCGTGCCGCGGTAGTCGGTGTTGACCGTCATGGCCGAAGAGGCCGAGACCGTCCCGCCGGTGGTGAATTGCGTGTAGGGGCTCGTGCTGTTCAGCAGCGAGGTGTTGGCGCCCGTGCGTGCGTAGAGCTTGACGGGCGTGGCGGTGCCGGACTGGCCGGCGTAGGTCATGGCCGCGTAGCCGCCATAGTTGTTAAAGGCGCTGCTGGAGTTGCTGCCGAAGTCGCCGCTCACGCGCGCGTTGGTGTTCGGCGAGCCGACGGGGACGAAGCCCGTGCCGCTGGTGCCGGCCGGGTTGGCTACGGAGCGCAGGAGGGCGACGGAGAAGGTCGTCGAGCCGACCGACGCGCCCGTGTCGAAGCCCGTGAACTGGGCGACGAAGTCGAGCGTGAGCGTCTGTCCGGTGGCGACCGTGACGGGCGCCGCCGACGAATTGGTGAAGTACGTGAGCAGCGTGCGGCTTGAGCTGACGATCTGCGTCGCCTGACCCGCGGTCGCCGTGAAGTTGTTGCTGCCCGAGGAGGTGAACCAGTCCGCAGAGGCGGGGAGGTTCTGCGTCGCGCGCGTGCCGTCGGCGAACCGCTCGCGGAGGAACTCGGACGGCGGCACGACGATTGTCAGCGTGGCCGGGTCGCTGGTGGCGACGCCCGCATCGTTGCTGACCTCGACGCTATACTCGCCCGCGTTCGAGAGCTGGACGTTCGAGAGCGTCAGGCTGGGGCCGTTCGCGCCCGCGATGTCCGAGCCGTTCTTCTGCCACTGATAGAAGGGTGCGGTGCCGCCCGCGGCGATTGTGAAGACGACGTTAGAGCCGACGTTCGCGGTCTGCGAAGCGGGCTGCGTCGTGATGGTCGGCGGGATGATGTGCGTCACGGTCAGGGTGGCGCCCTCGCTCGTCGCCGAGCCGGCCGCGTTCGTCACGACCACAGTGTAAGTGCCCGCGTCGCCGTCCTGCACGCCCGCGACGGCCAGGCTCGCAGACGTGGCGCCGGGGATGTCGGAGCCGTCCTTCCGCCACTGGTAGCCGAGCGGCGCGGTGCCGCCCGCCGAGACGAAGAAGTTCGCGGTCGCGCCGGCGTTGACCGTCTGCGGCTCGGGCTGAAGGCTGATGGAGGGCGGAGTGATGACCGCGAGCGCGGCGCCGCCGCTCGTGGCGGAGCCGGCCGCGTTCGAGACGACGACCGTGTAGACGGCCGCGTCGGCGTCCTGCACGTTCGAGAGTGAAAGCGTGTCGGAGTTGGCACCGTTGATGTCGGCGCCGTTCTTCTGCCACTGGTAGCTGAAGGGCGACGTGCCGCCCACGGCGACCGTGAAGCTGACGCTAGAGCCGAGCGGGGCCGACTGCGCCGCGGGCTGCGTCGTAATCGTCGGCGGCGTGATGACCGTCAAGATGGCACCACCGCTGGTAGCCGAACCGGCCGCGTTCGAGACGACGACCGCGTAGGTGCCTGCGTCGCCGTCCTGAACGTTTGAGAGCGTCAGGCTCGTGCCGTTAGCGCCCGCGATGTCGCTGCCATTCTTCTGCCACTGATAATTGAAAGGCGCGGTGCCGCTGGCGGCAACGGTGAAGGTAGCCGTCTGGCCGGCGTTGACCGTCTGCGAGACGGGCTGCGTGATAATCGAGGGCGGCGTGATGACCGTGAGCGTGGCCGGATTGCTCGTCAGGCTTCCGGCGCCGTTCGTCACTGTGACGGTGTAGGCGCCCGCGTCGCCCGCCTGCACGTTCGAGAGGCTGAGCGTCGGGGACGTAGCGCCGACGACGGGCGAGCCGTCCTTGTACCATTGATAGCTCAGCGGCGGCGTGCCGACGGCCGCGACGCTGAAGCTGACGTTGGAGCCCGCGTTGACTGTCTGCGAGGCGGGGTGTGTCGAGATGCCGGGGGGGACTTGGATGAAGTTGGCGGTGACGGACTTGTTGCCGTCCATCGTGAGGGAGACGGGATTGAACGCGCCCGTCACGGCGCCGCTCCAGCCCGCGAACTCCCAGCCGGGCGCGGGCACGGCCGTGAGCGTCACCGGCTCACCTTCGTGGAACATGTCGCCGCCGGGGCTGGTTTGAATCGTGCCCGCGCCGGTCGTCGTCTTCGAGAGCTTGAAGACCGGCTTCGCCGCGAACGCAACGGCCGAGGTCGCGAGCGGCGCCGTGTCGGCCTGCTGCCAGGAGAGCGTCGTCACTCCGCCGAAGGAGGCGGCCTGCGCCGAACCCGCGAGCCCGATCTCTTTCTTCACCCGCCCGAAGCGCTCGGTCTGGCCCGACCCGGCCGTGAAGTCGGCGCCGCTCCCCGACCCGACCACGTCCACGACCCAAGAGTAAGCCGGCGCGTTGATGCTCGTGCTGATCTGACCCAACCCAATGAGGTTGGCGTTGGTTGCGACGGCCGCGGGCGCGCCCGGCTCGACGCCGAACAGGGAGACCGCGCCGCCCGCCGCATCGTCAACCTTTCCGGTGAAAGCGACCGACACGTCGTACGTGCCGGGCGCGGGCACCTCCGCGCCGTTGAGGTAGAAAAGCTGCGTGACAGTCTTCACGTTCAGTCCCGACGAACGTGCCAAAGAGTTCGGCACCGGGCGCATGGCAACGCCGCCCAGCTTCACCGAAACAATCTGGTTATTATTAAATAAGAGGTCGTTAAAAGAGACCGCCACCACCACCGCCGCGTTCGTGCCGCCGCCGACGGTGTGTTTCCAACTAATCTCGCTCGTGTTGTGTTTAGCCTTCGAGGCGGTGGCGTTGTCGAACGTGATTGCCGCCGACGCCGTCGAAACCGCGGCCAGTAGGAGGAAGAGAAGGAGCGCGACCTGAAACCTGAGACCGTGCCGCCGAGACCTGCACACCTTCACGTGAGGCTTTAACGTGGTGAGAGCTGTATTCATCGATAAACCTTTCCGCCAATTTTTAGGCTTCGAACGCGCCGAGATGGTTCTCTTCCGCGGAACTTCGTGGAAGTCCCATTCGATTCTGTCGGGGTGGATGAGCCCTCTTGTGAGGGTTTGCGGATGTGCGGCGTTCGAAACCGCCGACTGTGCGCCGAAGGCAGCGCCCGCGAAGGTCTGACCTTGCAGCTTGAGCCTATTTAAAGTTGGGTTTTACTAGCCGAGAAAGGGTTAGATATTCCCCGAAAGGCTTCCCCAGAGTTGCGATGTCGGCCGTATTGGTAACACCATTCCGAAATCTTGTCAAGAAAATTATTGTGCAGTCGGCGATTTATCAGGAGAATCGCTTAAATAAACAGGAGAGTCTAAAAAGTGGTCAAGCCTATTAATCTGCGAGAGGTTTTAGATATTTAGCCTCTTGGAGCGTCCGTGGGCTGTGTTACAGCAATCACTCCAAACTTGGGCATGAACAAACCCGGCTCTTAATAACGTCCTGAATGAGTTGGTCGGGTCATACCAGATATGACATCATTCGACGGGTACCGAAGTCTGACCGGAAGGGAGTGGCGGGATGAAAATAGGCATCATCGGGGCGGGTATGATCGGCGCGACGCTCGCGCGGCGGCTGACGGCGCTCGGGCACGAGGTGGTGATCGCGAACTCGCGGGGGCCGGAGACTCTCCGCGCGTTCTTCGCGTCGCAGCCGCAGCGGCAGTAAGCCTACCCTCTCAGTTGCCGACCGGCGACTTCCGGGGCTTCACCTTCCGGCCAACGCGTGGGGGCAAGGTCGCGGATTTTGCTTACCCATAGCTCGACGCCTTTCTAACAACGCCATGCACCCCGACCCGTAGAGCGCGACTCTGAGGCTCAATCTTTCGGGCGGGTGATGCCGAGAGTTAGAAAGGCGTTCCCCAATCCCACAAACCCTCATGCTATCTATCCGCACCCACGCTTAGTGCAGCGCAATGCGTCCGCTATCGGCAATTTATGTATGTGTGAGGTGACAAACGCGAAGCATCATGCGCCCGCCACAAGGTTGATGATAACAGCCACGCTGTTGCGGGTCGGTTACGTCCCGTTGTCAGGCGTGGCCTGATTATCGGAGGCTACCTCGGCGAAATGCTTAGATGCTCCTTCGGCTCCTCGTGCCATCTCCTTATCCCTCTGACAATCATTCCGGAGTAGTTAACGACAGCGGCGAACGGGAGAGTCCAGACACACAGGGCGAGCCACACCAACGCGAATCGTCCTAAGCCCAGGGCTTCGGAGCGTAGCACCAGAGAGAAGAGGGCGGCCGCACAGAGCAAGGAACCCAGGACGGGAGTCAAAAGCCACACGTAACGGGCGAGCCGCCGGCCTCGAAGCAGCCCGAGCAGCACAGGGACGCTCAGGTAAGAAGCTAAGGCGGCCAGCGTGGCGACGGCTTCGCCGTGTGTCAGTGTCGGCGATTCGCACATCTCCGGCAGGAGGAAAATCTGATACAACGGGAAGACGACGGCGAATCCTGCTGCGGCGGAGACTGCTATATCTACACGCTTCATATTCTTAGCCCGGTCAGCGAAAACACCTAACCCCAGGCGTCACCCGCCCGCCCGCAAGATAGAAGTAGATGAGAGCCGTGGTGTCGCGGGACGTTTGCATGCTGTTGTGAGATGCGTCGTCCCACTCACCTGCGGGTCCGTCGGTCAAGGCGGAACCGGTCATGCCTCCACGTCAGGGTGTAGAGCTTGCGGCCTCGCCCGTCCAACACTGCGATGCCCCTGCCCCGCCGCGGGAGCATGTAGGCCAGCTTCTTGTCGAAAGCCACGGGGAGGGACGCCCTGGTCACGTCGCGCCATCTGCCGCCCTCGTAACTCAGCAGCAACAGGGTGGGCCAGTTACCCGACTCCTCACTGAACTCCGGGTCGTAGAAAGCCCCGGTGCTGTAGGCGACGAGATAGTTACCGTTACTCTTCCTGAAGATGGCGAACTCGAACCCCGACGGGTTGTCGGACTCGTCGTGCGAGATGTACCCGTTGCGGATGTCGACGACCACATCCGGGCGGTCGCCGCGCAGCAGTTCCTCACGATAGCGGAGGTCGTAACCCACCATGTAGCGTTCCGGGACTAAGAGTAAGAAATCCGCGACCGTCTTCGGCTCGGACGATTGTGCCGCGGCCGTCCCGACTCCGGCGGCGACGGCCATCGTCACCGCGCACAGGAGGTGGAAGATGATGTCGGCTCCACGCTTCTTAATCATAATAGTTTCACCCGGCCCAGCAGCATCCGACTTTCTAACGAGACCCGGGCATCTTCCGTCTAATTCGTTTATGGCTGTACGTGGATTCCCTCACCGGCGCGCCCGTATCTTGCCCATCCCAGGCCAGTAAGGGAAAGGTCGCACGCATTCTTACCGGTTGGGGGCAGGTAACATTCCGCGCTTCAAGCCACAAAGACCTCTCCACCACGATGAGTTAGAGGGGCAGAGAAACTGAGGGCTGCCGTGGGGTTTATTCCACGGCAGCCCTCAGTTTCAGCCGTGCTCGGCAGTTACTGTCCGAACCTCTGGCGGTACTCGCTTGAGGAGATAAACGCCTTGACCATCTCGGCGAGGACGAAGTCGCCGCCGAAGGCGTTGAGCTTCCCGAGCCAGAAGGTAAAGCCCGTCGCGTCGGGGTCGCGGCGCAGGTAGCCGAAGTATTCCATAGTGACGAAGGCGCGGTTGAATTCCTTCTGTGCGAAGGAGAAGTTCTCCGCCACGCGGCGGAGGGCGCGCGCGCGTGCTGGCTGGTTGACGGAGGTCGTCGCCGAGCCGAACTCGCTGATGGCCGCGTTGCGCTCGGAAGCGGAGGGGGTGATGCCCGCGTTAGCGAAGAGCGCGTCAACGAACTGCTCGGGCGTGAGCGTCGTCGGGTGCGCGGCGACGAACTCGGGGCGCGCGACGAAGCCCGCGAAATAGCCCTGCTTGTTCGCTTCCAGTTGCGCGTCGAAGCCCGGCTGGCCGAAGACGAGGTTCTGCTGGAGTCGCTGCACGTCGCGTATGAACTGCCCGTAGAGGACGGGTGCGGGCGAGCCGTTGGCGCTGGGACCGTAGGCGGCCTGGTTCGTTAGGTAGGCGAGCACGCCCGTGCGCTGGAACTCGATGGAGAGGAAGAAGGCGGCACTGACGTTGACGCGCTTGACCTCCCGGCACTGCGCGTCCGTCCCGCACCCCTCAATCTCGTTCGTCCAGAACTGGAAGCCCGAAGGGTCGGGCTCGCGGTTGAGGAAATCGAGGTAGTGCTGGCGGACGAAGAACTGCGAGCCGTCGATGGGGTTCGACGTGGGCGGCGAAGTGTCGTTGTCCAGAATCTTCAACTGTGCGCTGGTCGAGCCTCCGAACCCGGCGCCCAGCGGCTGCGGGTTCGAGAGGGAGACGTTGAGGGTCTCGTCGCCCTCGACGAGGTTGTCGTCCACGACGAGGATGCGGACGGTTTGCGAAGTCGCGCCCGGTTCGAAAGTGAGCGTGCCGGACTGGGTGATGTAGTCGGAGCGTTCGTTGGCCGTGCCGTCGGAGGTCGCATAGTCGACGCTGACCGTGGTGGCGCCCGGGTTGCCGAGCAGCGTGACAGTGAAGGAGATGCCGCCCTCCGCCTCGGAGGCGCTGTAGGAGGGGGCGCTGAACTGCAAGCTGTATAACTCGTCGTTCAGGATGTTCAGCGTGGTGGTGCTCGGGGTGCCGAGCGTGGAGCTTCCCGTCGGGTCGCTGAGGGTGAGGTTCACCGTCTCGTCCGGCTCGACCAATTTGTCGTCGATGAGCTGGATGGAGATTTCCGCCACGGTCGCGCCCGGGGTAAAGGTGAGCGTGCCGGACTGGGCGACGTAGTCGGAGCCGGCGGTCGCCGTGCCGTCGGAGGTGGTGTATTTGACGGTCGAGGTGGAATCGATGAGGTAGCCCGTGCGGCGTACGCGTACGATGCCGAAGCTTTGACGTTCAAAGGTGGGGGCATTCACGGAGCCGAAGGCCAGCCGGGGCTGTGCCGGGGGGGCGAAGAGGTAAACATCCCTGACGCCGTTGGTGTCCAGAGCCGAATGGCTGATGCTCGATGTGAAGGTTAACTTCCCCGCGGCGACGACGTTGCCGACGGTGGGGGTAGTGAAGCCGGGGCCAGGGCCGAAGGTGGCGAAAATGCTCTCGGTTCCGCCGCCGACCATGTCACGAATCACGATGCCGGACGTGAGGAAAATGATGGTGGTGCCGCCCTGCTCCGTCTGCCCGTACGCGACGTAGCGGCCGTCACGGCTCGTGACTAAAGTATTTATCGAGCTGCTGCACCTGACGAAGCCACGGTCGCAGGCGCCCGACACCACGGGAAGGTATGGTAGCGGAAGCAGGCTGCCCGTCAGACGGTCGCGCCGGAAGACCGCGTCGTGAGGCCCCCGGGAGTCTGTGAAGCCGTTCCGCCCCACGTAAAAAACGAAGCGCCCGTCGCCGGTGATTTGTGGGAGGGAGGTGG
>JBEVJD010000485.1:0-12468 GCA_040510435.1 Pyrinomonadaceae bacterium
GGCGCGCGCCGCCGGGCTCCTCCGTGAACTTGAGCGCGCGCGCGTCCACGTGAATCAGCGCGCGGACGAACGAGCCGGTCTGCGCGTCGTTGCCGAAGAGCGGCGTCAGCGAAAGCCCGATGGAGCCGGAGGCGAGCGGCGAGGTCAGCGCGCGCAGCAGACGCCCCTCGCGCGTCGTCGGCGCGCCCGCGAGGTCAACGTCAGTCCCCGCGTAGAAGCCCGTGCGGTGTCGCACGCGCAGCCCCGGCCGCTTCACGCGCACCGTCACGTCGTGGAACTTCCGCCCGGCCCTCTGCGGGTCGAAGTTCTTCTCGTCCGGGCGGTAGCCGATGAGGTAGTAGCCGCGCTGGTCTTCGAGCACGCGCTCGACGCCGAAGACGCGCGCGCCGCCCGTCTGCTTCGCGAGATAGCGCAGCGCCGTCTTCGTCTGGTAGAGCGAACGGTCGCCGCTCATCTCCTTGTCCGTGAGGAGCGATTCGGCGAGGCTGCGAGGCGTCGGCGACTGGTTCGAGCCGGCCATCGCGTCCGAAGGCGAACGCCCCCCGATGCCGCCCGCCCCGCCCGCAGGCCCCGGCGCCGACTGCACCGACTGCACTAGCCCCAGTTGGCTGCTCGTCTTCTCCGGCGTCAGGTCTGAGGCGTCGAGGTCGTAGACGCTCGCCGAGGCGCGGTTGGCGAGGTCGGCCATGCGTTGCAGGTACTCGCGCACGTCGTCGCCGCGGCCGTTGAGCTTGAAGAGGCGCGTCTTCTCCGAGATGAGCACGACCGACTTGCGCCCCGGCATCTCGGCCGCGCCGCGCAGCACGTAGTTGAGCGCGCCGAGCGTGCCGACGGTGAAGAGCGCATCGCGGCTGGGCTCGCCTTCGCCCTTCTCGTCTTCGGCAGAGTCCTTGTCGGAGTTCTTCTTTTCGTCCTTGAGCTTCTCGGCGGACGCGGCGAACGTGCCCGTCGGGGCGCGGAAGCCGGGCTGGAAGCGCACGCCCTCGATGGCGCGGCCGACGAGGCGCGCATCGCCGGTGAACTGCTGGAGCGCGCCCACGCCCGCGCTCGTCCGCACGACGGCGACGAGATCGCCCGGCCGCATCTGGTCTTTGACGAAGTCCTTCAGGAAGTTGCGCACGTAGGCCGTGGCCTGGAACGAGAGCCCGAGGTCGTCCACGACGAAGGCGATGATGCGGCGCGCGCTGCCCGGCCTCACGCGCGCGGGCGGCACGGGCGCCGAGCCCTTCGTCCGGTCGGTGGGCGCGGACGGCTGCGCGCCCGCGGCCTTCGCCTCCGGCGAGTTGTCCACGTAGGAGAGGTTGGTGATGGCCTGCGGGCGCCCGTCCTCGCTCAACTCGAAGTCGTCCGCGGTGAGGTCTGTCACCTGCCGCCCCTCCGAGTCGAGCACGACGGCGTCGATCTGGATGAGGTTCGAGGTGATACGCACGACCTCCTCTTCGTCCCGCGCGCTCGCCGGCTGTTGAGAAAAGCCCTGCGTGAGCAGCGCGAGCGTGAGTGCGAGCGCCGACACCACGCCTTTGACAACTCGTCCATGATTCGTGACTCTCATTGGTATTACTTAAAACCCCACCGTCTATATGCGCGGCTGTTTGAGATCGAGTGAGCATGCGACCGGGTCAATACCAACCGCGGTAGCGGGTGGGCCTCTGCGATACGATGCGTTCGAGTAGTAAACGCCCACCCGCTACCGCGGTTGGTACTGACATGTTTGCGTGAGTCGTCGGGAAACTGAAAAGCCGCAGCCCTTGTTTAGACGCGGGCTGCGGCTTCGGGTTGTCTGCGGGAGGGGTGCGTCCGGCTCAGGCGGCCTCGTCCACGCCGGTCAGAATCTCGCCGGGGACGGCGCGGCGGCGCTCAACCATCTCGCGCGTGATGTTGAACTCCTTGACGCGCTTCTGCGACGGCAAGGTGTACATCGCGTCGAGCAGCAACTCCTCCATGATCATCATCAGGCCGCGCGCGCCGACCTTGCGCTCGACCGCCTGGTGCGCGATGGCCTTCAAGGCGTCTTCGGTGAAGCGGAGCTTGACGTTGTCGTACTCGAACTTCTTCTGGTACTGCTTGATGAGCGCGTTCTTCGGCTCGGTCAGGATGCGGATGAGCGCCGCCTCGTCCAACTCGTGCAGCGCGCCGGTGACGGGGAGGCGGCCGACGAACTCGGGGATGAGTCCGTACTTGACGAGGTCTTCGGGCTGCACCGACGAGAGCGCCTCGGAGTAACGGTTGCTCGCGGACTTGACCTGCGCCTGGAAGCCGAGCGACTTGTTGCGCATCCTCCGCTCGACGACCTTCTCAAGCCCGACGAAGGCGCCGCCGCAGATGAAGAGAATGTTGGTCGTGTCTACGGGGAAGAACTCCTGGTGCGGGTGCTTCCTGCCGCCCTGCGGCGGGACGTTGGCCACGGTGCCTTCCAGAATCTTGAGCAGGGCCTGCTGGACGCCCTCGCCCGACACGTCGCGCGTGATGGAGGGGTTCTCGTCCTTGCGGCAAATTTTATCGACCTCGTCGATGTAGATGATGCCCTGCTGCGCGCGCTCCACGTCGCCGTTGGCGGCCTGGAGGAGCTTGAGGATGATGTTCTCCACGTCCTCGCCGACGTAGCCCGCCTCGGTGAGCGTCGTGGCGTCCACGATGGTGAAGGGGACTGACAGCATCCGCGCGAGCGTCTGCGCGAGCAGGGTCTTCCCCGTGCCCGTCGGGCCGATGAGCAGGATGTTCGACTTCTGAATCTCTACGTCACTACGCCTGCGCGCGAGCTCGATGCGCTTGTAGTGCTGGTAGACGGCGACGGCCAGTCGCTTCTTCGTCTCCTCCTGCCCGATGACGTACTCGTCGAGGAAGGACTTGATCTCGTGCGGCTTGGGGAGGGGTGGTCTGGACGCGACGGCCTCGGCCTGCTGGTCGTCGGTGATGATCTCGTTGCAGATGTCGATGCACTCGTTGCAGATGTACACCGTGGGGCCGGCGATCAACTTCTTGACTTCGTTCTGCGACTTGCCGCAGAAGGAGCAGCGCAACGTGTCGTCAGTTCGGCGTACCATAATTGTTTCGAGGGCGGACTTACTCTTCCTGTGTGAAACCTGAGGGGTTCAGGGCGCTCCGCGTAGATGCGACGCGCCGCAAGTCTTCTAGACGATTACGAGGGGGATGTCAACGCCCGGCGCGCCTGACCGTGCGGGCCGGACTGCACAATCGTTAATGTATCACAGAACGGGCGCGGGCGCGCACCGCAGATTGACGTGTGTGGGAGGCGGCGTTGCGCGCGTGCGTCGCCGAGTCCTCTACGGGAAGTGCGGCGCGCGGGGGGCGGCGAGAGCCCCCCGCGCGCGCCTGACCTTAAAGAGTCCGCGCGGGGCGTTGCGCGAACCCGGCGCACGCTACTGGCGGTGCGTGATGACCTCGTCGATGAGGCCGTACTCCTTGGCCTGCGTCGCCGACATGATGCGGTCGCGCTCCACGTCCTTCTCGATGGACTCGTAGGGCTGCCCCGTGTGCTTCGCGAGAATCTGCGACGTGACCTCGCGCATGCGCAGAATCTCTTCGGCCTGGATGCGCACGTCGGTGGCCTGCCCGCCGATGCCGGAGACCGAGGGCTGGTGGATGAGGATGCGCGAGTTCGGCAGCGCGAAGCGCTTGCCCTTCGTCCCGGCCGCGAGCAGGAGCGCGCCCATCGACGCGCACTGACCCAGACAGATCGTCACCACCTCGGGGCGGATGAACTGCATCGTGTCGTAGATGGCCATGCCGGCCGTGATCGAGCCGCCCGGGCTGTTGATGTAGAGATTGATGTCCTTCTCCGGGTCTTCGGCCTCAAGGAAGAGCAACTGCGCGATGATGAGGTTCGCGACCGTGTCGTCAATCGGCGTGCCGAGGAAGACGATGTTGTCGCGCAGGAGGCGCGAGTAAACGTCCGAGTAGCGCTCGCCGCGCGGCGTCTGCTCGAAGACCGTCGGGTTGGGAATGTACTGACTCATCTTTGAACTCCCGTACTGCTTTTTCTCTCTAAATAGAACCGGAGACCTGAAACTCCAAACTCGCATTTGAAATTTCAAATCTCCTGGTTGTGAACTTCCGCGCCGGCCGCGTGGCTTAAGTGCCCTCCGCGCCGGCCGCCTGCTCTTCGCCCGCCGCCTCCGCCTCTGGTGTGTCGGCGGCCTCTTCGCGCCACTCCTCTTCGCGCACCTGCGCGTGCTGGACGAGGAAGTCGAGCGCCTTGCGGTTGCGCAATCTGTCGGCGATGCTACGTTCGCCCCCCTGCTTTGTCAAGGCGGCTCGCACCTGCTCGACCGACTGCTTCGACCCTTCGGCGATGGACTCGATTTCGGCGTCGATCTCCTCCTGCGTGACCTCGATATTCTCGGCCTCGGCGACGCGCTCCAGCAGCATCGAGCCGCGCACGTCGTCGCCCGCGCGCTCGCGGACGAGGTCGCGCATAGCCTCCCAGTTGATGTCCTGCGTACGTGGGTCGGCGCCGCGCGAGATCATGTCGCGGATCATGGACTGGAGAATCTGGTTGGCCTGGTAGGAGACGATGGTCTCGGGCACCTCGAAGCGGTGGCTCTCGATGAGCCGGCTCAAGACCTCGTCGCGCAGGCGGTGCTCGGACTCGTGCTGCGCGCTCTTCGTCATGTTCTCGCGGACGCGCGCGCGGAGCTGCTCGACCGTCTCGACCTCCTCCTCGCCGAGGCTCTTGACCCAGTCGTCGTCGAGCGCGGGCATCTCCTTGCGGCGGACGGCCGTGACGGTCGCGGTGTACTCGATGGTCTTGCCGGCGAGACCCTTGCGCTCCTCGCCCTCCTGGCGCCCGCCGGGGCCGAAGTCGTCGGGGTAGACGACCGTGAAGGTCTTGACCTCGTCGGGCTGGACGCCCGTCAGGTTCTCGTTGAACTCGGCGAGCACGCCTTCGCCGCCGATGACCACGTCCACGTCCGAGACGTTGATGTCTTCCTCCTCCGCGGGCTCGACGTAGCGGCCCTGGATGTCGGCGGTGACGGTGTCGCCCTCCGCGGCGGGGCGGTCTTCGACGGGCTGGAGCGAGGCGGAGGCTTCGCGCAGGTTCTCGATGACGCGCTCGATCTCTTCGTCGGCGACGGGGCGCGTGCGGCGCGCGGCCTCAAGCCCGCGGTACTCGCCGAGGGCGAGTTCGGGCATCACCTCGACGTGCGCGTGGAGCGTGATGGGCTCCTGCCCGAGCTTGTCGAGGTTCTCGTTGTCGAGGTGCACGTCGGGCTGGCCGATGACGTGGAGGCCGCTCTCGTTGATGGCCTCATCGACGGCCTCGGGCACGAGCCGCTTGAGCACGTCGCCCTGGATGTCCTTCTTATAGCGCGTGCGCACGACCGCCGCGGGCGCGTGCCCCTTGCGGAAGCCGGGCACCGTCACGGCGCGCGCGTACTCCTGCGTCACGCGCTCGAACTCCGCGCGCACGTCCGCGGCCTCGATCTCGATCTTAATCTCCTTGCGCGTCGGGGAGACTTCGACAACTTCAGTCTTCATAAACACGAATCCCGCCGACTCTCTTTAAAGCCCGAAGGCGCTGAGAGCGCGGGCGTCCTTCCTTAATTGATTTCACTGTTGATGAATCCCAATGCGAAAGAGGGGACTCGAACCCCCACGCCTTGCGGCACCAGGGCCTAAACCTGGCGCGTCTGCCAATTCCGCCACTTTCGCAGAAATTCGCCGATTAACTAGACTTTCAAGCTGCGGCGAGAACCTTTTCCCGCGTGATTGTCCGTTAGAGCATGACAGTTAGGGCAAAGTAATTGCAAGTTCTCTAAACGATTGTCGAACCGGTTGCCGTTTACGTGGTGCAACTCAATAGGTATCGGCTCCCTCCGCCACTTACTTCGTCCGCATCTCTCGCAACAGTGTTCTTTCAAACCATCTCTCAGCAATCTCAACTTGAGCTTGTGGCTGCTAATGGAACTGTCCTTTTTCAAATACTCACGAGCGCTTTTACGATGAGGGGACTGCTTATACCCCTTCCCACCCATATTGCCTCGATAAGTCAGTCCAAACTTTTTCAAATAGCTATCAAGCGTTAAGGGCTTGCATCGCAGTTCTCGACAAATAAACGCTTTAGAGCGCCGTTCAGCAACCCACGACCTGATTTCGGCTTCCCGTTCCAAAATATCGTTTCTCATAATGGCACGGGCCGCCATGTGAGGAAGTGTCCGAAACACGCTCGCTTCTTTAACCGATGAGATTAAAGGATTGGGTGGGGGAAAGTCTAGCAGTGAGTCCGCGGCGGTCTGAGGCGGAAGCCCGACCGTGAGGGAGGGCTCATGTCTTCCATCATATTTAGCCCGGAAGACATGAGCCCTCCCTCACGGTCGGGCTACTGCCGCTGTCTTATTTACTCGACCGCCTGCGTTGCCACACGAAGGCGGCGGGGATGACGAGGGCGAAGCCGAGCCAGCCGAGGCCGAAGAACTTCGAGAGCGTGCCCAGCCAGGACGTTTGGGCGGCCTTGCCGGCGGTGGGCTGGCCGGGCTCGTCGGTGACGGTGTAGAGCTTGCCGTCGCGCATGTACATCCGGCGCTGCTCGGCGAAGTTGAAGGGGCGCGCGCCGCGGCGACCGAAGATGGCGATCTGGTTGCCGCTCTCGTCCACGGCGCGGTCGCGCCGGTAGCCCTCGGAGACCTGAAGCGCCGGCCCCTTCGTCGGGTAGTAGGCCACGACGCGCGGCGCGGGCCGCGGGCTGTAGCCGTGGTTGCCGGGGACGGAGTTCGGGTTGGTCAGCTCGACCACCTTCAACCCGTTGCGGCCGTCGGCGACGTAGGCGAAGAGGCTGGCGTAGGCCATGCCGACCTTCACGTCGCGCGTGTCGGAGAGCTTGCCGCCGTCGTTGAAGAGTTGGTCGAGCTTGGGCTGCTCGGCCCGCTGGATGTCGATGACGGCGAGGCCGTCCGCGCCCGCGCCGACGTACGCGTACTCGCGCGCGAGGTAGATGCCGTGGGCGTCGCGCAAGGGGACGGTCGCACCCGCCACCGCCCGAGGCCGTTCGAGGTCGGTCACGTCGAGCACCTTCAGGCCGTCCGCGTCGGTGACGAAGCAGTAGCGGAACTGCACGCTGAGCGAGCGCGGGTCGCGCAGGGGGCTCGTGACCTCGCTCACCCAGCGCGGGTTCAAGGGGTCGCCGACGTTGACGACTTGCAGCGCGCGGTCGGTCAGCACGTAGACGTAGTTGCCGACGACCCAGACGCCGCGCGCGTTCGTCAGACGGCCCTCGGGGTTGAAGGTCGCGCCGCGCTTGAGGTGGTTGTTGGTGTTGACGCCGTCGGTGAGCGTCGTGATGTCTACGGTGACGAGCCCCTCCTGCCGGTCGGCGACGAAGGCGTAGCCGTAGAGCGGCGCGACGGGCTGCTCCTCGTTCCGCTCAAGCCAGCCGCGCTGGTCTGCGGTCTGACCCGGATTGCGCTTCGGGTCGAGCGGCGCGGGCGAGCCGACGGCAACCGAGGCCGCGTCCTTCGTCCGCACGTAGAGCCGCTGCCCGACCTTCGAGAAGGGCGAGTCCACGATGCGCTGGCTGAAGTCCTTGTCGGCGACGTTGGCGATGTCGTAGACGACGAAGCCGTCGTCGCCCGCCGCCGCGAGCAGGAACTCGCCGTACTGCTGCGTCTGATTCACGTCGGCGCTGCGGTGCGCGTAGTTGTCCCGCAGCTTCATGCCGCGGGCCTGATGCTTCGCGTACCAGTCGGGGTAGGCGATCTGATGTAGGTGCCCGCCGAAGACGGCCTGCGGCTCGGTCAACTCGGCGACCTCCGTCGCGGAGAGGCCGTCCGACCCTTCGGCGACGTAGATGAAGCGGCCCATGAAGTTGACCTGGTTCGAGCCGAGCATCAGGACGGAGCCGACCCAGGCGTTGTTGTCGTTCTCTTTGGAGACGTGGCAGTCGGTGCACTGCTTCGTCTCCGTCCCGCGCACCGTGTGCGGCGGGTGCGTGTTGAAGGCGTTGCCGTTGTAGCCGGCGCTGGAGATCGTCGGCGCGTGGTTGACGATGGTCGAGCGCGCGCCGTTCGTGATGGAGACCGTCACCGCGGACGAGGAGCGGACAGGCATCACCTTGTGCTCCTGCACCGAGCCGTCGATGCCGAGCATGTAGCCGTCCGTGCGCAAGACCTGCGGGTTGTAGGACGGGTAGACCTGCGTGATGTCACCCTCCTCGTGCAGCGCGGGCTTGCGCGTGTTGACCGAGGCCGAGAGGTGGCAGCCCCAGCAGTTCGTCGTCCACGAAGAGTGGCACGAGACGCAGGAGACCTTCGACGCGTCGTGCGCCAACTGCTTCGAGTCGGCGGGCACCGCGCCCCACGTCTCGTTGTCGCGCATGATGGTCTTGGCGCGCGCCGACTTCGCGTTGTAGCGCGGACTCTTCGGGTCGATGGTGTCGGCGACCTGCGGGACTTCCCACTCTTTTATCTTGCCGGTGGCGGGGTCGTTCTGCTCGACCATCGAGCGCTGGAAGAGTTTCCCCTCGCGTTGGATGAAGCGCGCGCGGTTGAAGGGGCGGTTGCGCGAAGGCACCATCGAGTTGCCGCCCTCGGGCGCGCCGAAGCCGGAGGTGCGCGCCGTCTGCGCGGTGACCTTCTTGTTGACGGTGCCGTGGCAGTCCTCGCACGAGATTTCGATGACGGCGCGGCGGTCGCCGTAGATTTTGTTCGTGCCGTGGTTGTCCTGCGAGAAGTGGCAGTCAACGCAGTGCATCCCGCGCTCTAAGTGGATGTCTTTGAGGTGGACGGCCTTGCCCGGTTTGCCGTCGCGCTCGTAGAGTTCGGGGTCGTCGTAGTCTATGCGCTTGCCGTCTTTGTCGAGGTAGTACCCCTTGCGATCCATCTTGTAGGCGCGGCGGAAGACCCAGCCGTGGCCGTGGTAGTCCGAGACCTGCATCTTGCGCATCTGCGAGTTGAGCTTGCTCATCTCGAAGAGGAATTCGGGGTTGCCCCAGTTGCCGCGCGCGGCGGCCTCTTCGGGGTTGAACATGCCGGCCTTGTCGAGTTCTTCGGGCGAAGGGTTCTTCTGCTGCTTCGGGTAGAGGAACTCGCCGTCGGTCTGCTCGTCCCACCACATGTAGCCGAGGTATGTGTTGATGAAGCCGTTGCCGTTGTGGACGTGGCAGGTGATGCACTGGCTCGAAGGGATGGACTTGGTGAACTTGTGCTCGATGGGGTGACCCTTCTCGCCCTTCGGGATGGTGGGGTCGGGGTTGTCGGGCGCAGTCTGGCCCGCGTTGCCGAACTTCGCGTACGGCCCCGAGTTGTACGGCGAGCGGTCGTTGGCGTAGACGACGTGGCACGCGGCGCAGCCCGACTGGCGGTAGTCGCCCGGCGCGTTGTTCGTGCCCATGAATGACATCACGGGGTCGTTCAGTCTTACTTTATGCGCGCCGAGGATGACGGGGTCGACGCGCGCCTGCGTGCCGTAGCCGCGGTTCGACAGCGTCACGTCGGGCTGGCCGGGCACGTCCTCGCGGTTGGGGTTGCCGGTCTCGGACTTCGGGCCGCCGCCGCGCTCGGCCGGCCGCCAGAAGGCGACGCTCAAGGGCTGGCCGATCTCGAAACGCGGGAAGGGGAGGAGGAAGGGCAGGATGCCTTTCTTTCTCGTCTCCTCCTCGGTCGGCGGCGGGATGGTGCGCGCGATCTGCGGCTCGCCGGAGGGGCTGTAGTTCTCGCCGATGATGGCGTCCTTGGTCGGGAGCGAGCCGTTGTTGTAGAGCGCCGTCGAGTAGACCTGCGGGCTGTTCGTCATCGCGCTCTTCTGGAGCCGCTTGATGTAGTCGCCGTGGCAGGTGCCGCCGCAGGAGATTTCCGCCACGCGTAAGTCGGACGGGTTGACGAAGCGCACCCAGTCCTTGTCCTCTTTGTTGAGGAGCGTGAAGCTCTCCTCGGGGTTGGCCGAGCCGTGCCACTTCTTCTTGTACTTCGGCTTGGCGGTGTGCGCCTGCTCCTTGAGCGTCGCGGTGCCGTTGCCGCCGTGGCAGTCCACGCACGAGGGGCCGTTGTTGATCTTCGTCTGGTGCGGGTCGCCGACGCCCTTGTGACAGCCCGCGCAGCCCTCGGAGGGCGCGGGCGGCTTTCTCTCTTGAGCGGCGGCGGCGGGCTCGCCCCCGGCGTCGCCCGTGTCGCCCGTGTCCGGAGTGTCGGGGGCATGCGCCGTCTTGTTCGTCTTCACCGCGACGCCCGCCGAGCGCGCGGGGATGAAGGCGAAGGCGGCGAGCCCGAGGACGACGAGCACCGCGAAGAGGCTGAACAACTGCTGACGCTTCGTGCGCGAATGATGGCCGGAGGTCTTCATGTTTGCTGTCTGAAGTTGTCTGCGAACTTAGAACGCCACCTGGAACGCGAAGGTCGGCGAGACGAGCGGGCGCGTGCTGCCGATCATGCGCGCGTAGCCGCCGTGCGGGAACATCACCGCCGCGCCCGTGACGAGGAACAGATTCTCGTTCTCGAACGGGCGGAACTTCGCGCCGACGCTGAGGTCTGTGCCGATGCCGGACTCGATGCCGGGGTCGCCCGTGATCTGTTGCAGCAGACCCGCGCGCGCGAACCTCAGGTAAGAGAGGTTCGTCAACACCTTGAGCTTCGGGGTGACGCGCAGGTCGGCGCCGAAGTTCCACAGCAGCAGACCCGGGTTGACGAAGTTCGAGCGGTCGTTGAACTTGTTCCGGAGGTTGGGCAGGAGCGAGAACTTGTTCTTGAGAATCCCGACCGCGCCGCCCACCAACGTCGTCTGCTGCGTCCAGAACTGGAAGGGGCCGCCCGCGAAGTTCGGGTTGTCCTGAATCATGTCGAAGCCGGTCGCGCGTTCGTCGGTCGCGTCGCCGTCGCCCGAGGCGAAGAAGAACGAGCCGCGCCAGCGCACCCAGTCCTTATCAATCGAGCCCTCGAACGCGGCCATCTGCGCGTTGACCGACTGCGAGCGCCCCGCGAGCCGGTTGAAGCGGTCACGGCCGAAGGCCCAGTAGAAGGCGTGATCGACGTTCAACTTCCCCCACTTGCCGTCGCCGTGGAATCCGGCGTAAGCGACGTTGAGAGTCGCACGGTCGCCGATCACGCGGCCGCGGTCGTGGTTGAAGGCGAAGTTGAAGAGCGCGGTGTAGCCCTTGTGCCCGAAGTCCTGCCGGAACCAGTTGGCGAGGAAGACGGTCTGCTTGCGGTCGTCGAAGCTGTGGAGCTGCGAGACCTCGTCGCGCTGGCGGATGGAGAAGACGGCGACGTTGTAGGTGTCGCGCTGCGAGTTGAGCGTGCCGAAGAGTCGCGCGCCGAGCTGGTTGTCGGCGAAGAGGAAGCCGCGGAAGTCGGAGTTGAAGTTCTGCATCCCGACGCGCAAGCTTACGAAGTCGAAATTGGGACTGACGACGGCGAGCCGCTTTTCGACGAATGCCTCTTCGACGGCGAGGCGCGAGTTGCCGCGCACCGAGTCGAAGGGGTTGACGGTGTTGTTGGCGAGGAAGTTGAAGTTGGCGACCGTCGTCACGCGCACGGCCCAGCGCTTGGGCTCGAACGCCCCGGTGCCGCCGAAGATTTCCGCGCCCATCACGACGTTCTGGTTGGTGAAGAACTGCTCGCGGCGCCCGCCCGCGGCGACGACGCGCGGGTTGATGGTGGAGGCGCTCTGGAGGTTCAGATTTAAGAACGTGTGGTTGCCGTGGATGGGGTAGTCGCCCTTCAGCACGTTCTGGTTGTAGGGGTCGAAGGTGCTGCCCTCGACCCAGGGCGTCTCCATCTTCGGGTCGTAGCGGTCGTGGCGCGGCCAGGGGAAGCGCCAGCGGTCGGGCATCGGGATGAACTCTTCCGTGGTCTCGTCCTCCGACTTGACCGTGACGGGCCCGGCGCTGCCCAGCGGCGACCAGTCGGGCAGAGGGTACTGCAAGGGCTTCGACCTCTCCGCGCCGCCGCGCCGGCCCGTGTCGTTCTGTTCCGCGGGCTGCGGCGTCGGCGCGGGCGTCGGCGCAGGCGTGGCCGAAGGGGTCGGCGCGGGCGTGGCCGCGGGCTGTTGCGGCGGCGCGTAGAAGAAGTCGAGGAGCGAGTCGAGAAGCGTCTCGGCCTGCTCTGCCCGAGAAGGCGGCGCGTCCGACTCGCCGTCGGCGGCGGAGGCGGCCGGCGGCGGCACGAGCTGTAGGAGCAGGGCGAGCGCGAGGCAGAGCGACGCACAACGCCACGTGTGTCTTCGCCTGCGTGCATGCGAGCTTGTCATCAGAAAGTCCCCGTCGAAGACCTTGAAGATGGCTATTGCTTAGCTAAAAAACATCGCGCCCGCGGGCGGGCGAAAACCGCCGCGGGCAGAAGAGGCTCGCGTGAGGGTGTCGTCAGTGTGGCTTTGCGACGCGTGGAAAGCTCAGGGCGTCGGCCACGGCTTTCAAAGACTTCAGCGAGGCTGGAACGTTCTCGCCTCTCGATTTATGGGCGAAGGGAATGCGGTAATGAAAATAGGTCAGCCGCACGAGCGAGTCAAGAAAATTCTTTCGGC
>JBEVJD010000486.1:0-3111 GCA_040510435.1 Pyrinomonadaceae bacterium
CCGCCGAGCAGGAGGCTTTGCAGCGAGACGCCGTCGCTCGCGAACGGCGTGCGCGCGCCCGCGAGCGCGGCGGCCGTCGGCAGGAGGTCGCAGAGCGTCACGGGGTACGCGCTCGTCACGCCCGCGCGCACGCGCCCCGGCCCGCGCACGAGGAGCGGGACGCGTATGCCGCCCTCGTAGAGTTCGCGCTTGAGCCCGCGGAAGGGGCCGTTGCTGTCGAAGAGCGTTTGGTCGTAGCCGCCCTCGTCTCTTCCCTGCGGCCCGTTGTCGCTCGTGAAGATGACGACCGTCTCGCGGTCGATGTCCATCTCCTTCAGGAGACGAATCAACTCGCCCACGTCGGCGTCGAGGCGCGTGACCATCGCGGCGTAGTTGCGCTGCTGCGGCGTCCAGGGCTCGCGCGAGTAGGGCGCGTCCGAAGGCACCTCCATCCCGTTGCCGGTCTTGCGCGTCAGCTCGTTGTTAGCGTGCGGCAAAGTGTACGCGAGGTAGAGGAAGAAGGGGCGGCCGTCCTCGCCGCGCCGTATGAAGGCGAGCGCCTCGCGCGTGAAGAGGTCGTGCGCGTACGTGCCGCCGCGGAGCGTGACGCGCTCGTCGTTCTGCCAGAGGTATTCGGGATAGTAGCTGTGCGCGTGGTTCTGGTTGAGGTAGCCGTAGAAGTAGTCGAACCCCTGACGACCGGGCACGCCCGTCGTCCCCGGCTCGCCCAGTCCCCACTTGCCGACAACGCCTGTGCGATAGCCCGCGCCCTTCAAGACCTCCGCAATGGTCACGTCTTCTGTGCGGAGCGGCACACGCTCGTTGTTACGGTTCATGTTGCCGCGGATGCGCGCGTGCCCCTGGTGCAGCCCCGTCATGAAGCTCGCGCGCGAGGGCGCGCAGACCGGGCTCGGCGCGTAGGCGTCGGTGAAGCGCACGCCTTCGCGCGCCATGCGGTCGAGGTTCGGCGTGCGTATGCGGCGCTGCCCGTATGCGCCGAGGTCGCCGTAGCCGAGGTCGTCGGCCACGACGAGGATGACGTTGGGGCCGCGCCGGCTCTCCCCGCGCCGAGCCTGCGCGCCGGCCCCGCGCGCGAGCGCCAGCGCCGCACACGCCACGAGCGACGCGCACAGGACGGCCGCACACGACCGCCGACGACTACGTGCATCAACGCCGAATCTCATCCGCCGCTTGTCCCCCTCCGTGCCCGTGTAGTTTAATGCAGAACAAATCTTTCAGCGTAATCAGGTAAGTAGGCAGCAGGCAGACAGCAGTAGGCAGTAAGCCCCGGAGGGGCAGCATGTTTATAGCTCAATGCCGAATTAAACCACCAAGCTCCGGAGGAGCGGCTGCGTATGTCGCCCCTGACGGGGCTCGGGGTTGATTAAGACGCGGGGGCTATAAACATCCCGCCCCTCCGGGGCTTATCAATCGGCCTTTAACTGTCTACCGTCTATTGTTTTACCGGGAGGCACACGTTGAGATTACGCGCCGCGCTCTGCGCGCTCGCACTGCTGCTGCAACTGTCCGCGCCCGCGGGCGCCGAGGCACGCGCGCAGCGCCCCGCGCCCGGGAAGAAACTCAACGTGCTCTTTCTAATCGCCGACGACCTGCGCCCCGAACTGGGCGCGTACGGGCATCCGCAGGTCAGGACGCCGCACATCGACCGCCTCGCCGCGCGCGGCACGCGCTTCGACCGCGCCTACGCGCAGTACCCGCTCTGCAACCCTTCGCGCACGTCCCTGCTCACGGGTCGCTACCCGACCGAGACGGGCGTGATGGACAACAACAAGTACTTCCGCGCCGCTCACCCCGACTGGGTCACTCTGCCGCAGCACTTCAAGAACAACGGCTACTCGACGCTCCGCACAGGCAAAATCTTCCACGGCGGCATAGACGACCAGCCCTCCTGGACTGAGGGCGGCGAGCCCGTTGACCCGGGCATCGTCAACCGCGGCTCGAACGCGCCGCCCGCGCAACGCCCGCGCGACCCGGACGCTTCGGAGGGCGAGCCGGCCGTGCAGGCGGCCAACGAGGGCGAGCGCAGGCGCGCGGCCTCCGACCGCATCGTCATGCTCGAAGGCGACGGCGAGACGCACGGCGACTATCGCACGGCCACGCGCGCCATCGGCCACCTCGAACGTTACAGAGACAAGCCCTTCTTCCTCGCCGTCGGCTTCGTCAAACCGCACAGCCCGCCGACCGCGCCGCGCAAGTACTTCGACCTCTACGACCCGGCGCGCGTCCAACTCCCCTCGGACTTCGCGCCGCGCCCCGCGCCGCCCCCGGGCTTCCCCGAGCCTTCCGTCCCGCGCCGCAACGCAGACCTCTTCATCGGCCGCGACGCCACGCCCGAACAGGCGCGCGAGATGACGCGCGCCTACTGGGCCTCGACCACCTTCATGGACGCGCAGGTCGGCCGCGTGCTCGACGCGCTCGAACGGCTCGGGCTCCGGGACAACACCGTCGTCGTCTTCTGGGGCGACCACGGCTACCACCTCGGCGAGAAGGGCAAGTGGTCGAAGGCTTACTCGCTCTTCGAGGTCGGCACGCGCGTGCCGCTCGTCATCGCCGTGCCCGGCGGCCGCGCCCGAAGCTCTGCGCGCAGCGTCGAACTGCAAGACCTCTACCCGACGCTCGCGGACTTGTGTGGACTGCCGCGCCCGCAGGCGGGCGTCCGCGGCCGCAGCCTCGCGCCGCTCCTGAGGAACCCGCGCGCGCGCTGGGACAACCCGGCGCACACCGTCACGATGTTCCAGAACAAGCTCGGCCGCGCCGTCCGCACCGAGCGCTGGCGCTACGCCGAGTGGGACGAGGGGCGGGCCGGCGCGATGCTCTTCGACGAGACCAAAGACCCGCACGAGCTGAAGAACCTCGCGGAAGACCCCGCGCACGCGAAGACGGTGGCCGAGATGAAGAAGCTGTTGAAGCAGATACCTTGAATAGTAGACAGTAGACAGTAGGCAGTTGACAGTAGGCAGTTGACAGTAGGCAGTAGGCAGTAGGCAGTTTTTAAAGTCTTCGCTCCGGAGGAGCGGGATGTTTATAGCTCAAGACGATTATTAATCCGCGAAGCTCCGGAGGAGCGGCATGTTGATGTCGCCCCTGACGGGGCTCGGGCTCATTTAGGAC
>JBEVJD010000487.1:0-4117 GCA_040510435.1 Pyrinomonadaceae bacterium
TTACTTCATGAACGCTCTATGAAGTAACCCGCACCCGCTCGCTCCCGCCCGCAGTACTGTTTTAGAAGCTGAAGCGGAGTTGCAGGTCTACGCGGCGCGCGCCGCCGTTCTGGCCGCCGCCGCCGCCGAAGCCGAAGCGCCCGCCGCCGTTGACCGACTGGCCGAAGAAGGGCGAGTTGAGGTTGCCTACCGGCTGGCCGAGGCTCGGGTGGTTGAAGAGGTTCGTCACGTTGAGCGAGAGCGTCAGGTTGTAACGGTGCTCCGTGCTCTCGCCGCCGCCGAGGCTCTCGCCGCCCCCGCCGCCGCGACCGCCGCCGCCACGTCCGCCGCCGCCGCGACCGCCGCGTCCGCCCCCGCCGCCGCCGCCCCTGCGGCCGCCGCCCGCGCCCGCGCCCGCCGCGGCCGACTCGCCGAAGCCGAACGTCTTACTCATGCGCATGGTGACGGAGAAGAAGGCCGGCCCGCGCCCGTAGTTGCGCGGGATGATGGCGAAGCCCGGTTGCGGGTCGAGGTCGAAGTCGCCGAAGGCCGTGCGTCTTACGCTCGCGCGCGAGAGGTCTGTGGCGAACGCGGGGCGCTCGGTGAAGAGCGTGTCGCCGTTCAGGTCGCGCCCGATGGTGATGTTGAAGGGGCGCCCCGAGTTGGCGACGAGCGTCGGGTTCAGACGCAGACCCCACGGCAGCGCGTTGACGGCGCCGCCGATGAAGACGCGGTGGCGCTGATCCTGAAACGAGTTGCCGTACTCGCCGCTCAGGTCGTACTGGTTGACGGGGAAGTTCGAGGCGAAGTCCGTGTTGCTTCTGGCGAAGTTCAAGACGTAGTTGCCGAAGAGCGTGAACTTGCGGCTGAAGCGGTTGTTGACGTTGACGACGAGCTGGTGCTGGTTGAAGACGCCGCTCGACTCGAACTGGAAGACGTTGCCGCGCGCCGGGTCGGGGCGGACGACGATGGCCCGGCCCGCCGAGTCGAGCGGGAGCCGACCGGTCGCGTCCGGCAGCGGCGCGTTGACGTTGCGCGAGCGCAGGACGTGGAGCGTGCGCGCGCCGATGTAGCTGACCGAGAGCGTGACGCGGTAAGGCAACTGCTGCTCGACGCTGAAGGCCGTCTGCATCGTGTAGGGCGCGCGGATGTCGGGCGCGAGCTGCCGGATGGTCTGCCGCACCTGGAAGGCCGTGAGCTGCGCGGGCGTCGGCACGCCCCCCACGGTCGGCGTCAACACGCCGTCAACGGTAGTCAGCCCGAACTCGGACTGGTTGAGGAAGTTCGAGCCGGTGTCGGTGACGACGAACTGCTGCTGGTTCGTCCCGTTGAAGCGCGCGGCCTGCAAGGCGAGGTTCTCGTTCACGCGCTGGAAGAAGATGCCGAAGCCGCCGCGGACGACCATGCGCTGGTTGCGCGGATCGGCCGAAGGCGACCACGCGAAGGCGACGCGCGGCGCGAGGTCGAGGTCGCCGTTGATGAGGTTCTGCCGCTCGTAGCGCAGCCCCGCCGACAGCGTCAGGTTCGGGCGCACGCGCCAGTCGTCCTGGATGAACGGGCTGAAGTCCCAGTTGGTGACGCTGGCCTCGGGGTTCCCGCCCGAGATGGAGAACTGCGTCGGCCCGCCGCCGCGCGCGCGTATCTGCGCCTGCGTGAGACACGGGAACTGCCCCACGCCGCCGCAGTTCGGCGCCGAGAAGAGGAGCGTCCGCCGGTAACGTTCGAGGCTCGTGATCTGAATGGGCACGGGGTTGCCGGAGGCGTCGGTGACGATCTCGCCCGCCGCGCTGAGCTGCGGCGCGGTGCCGCCGCCGAAGGTGAACGTGCCGGCGAAGTTCTGCTGCGACACGTCGCGCACGCGGTTGGCGCGCAGGCGCGCGCCGGCCTTTAACGAGTGGCCGCCGACCGTCCACGACGTGTAGTTCTGTAGCTCGTAGCTGTCCACATCGTTCGACGAGAGCGCGTTCTGCGCGCCGCCGCCGGTGAAGGAGTCGAGCACGCGGATGACGGGCAGGTTGTTGCCGCCCTCCTGCCGCCGCCGTGAGCGCTCGAACTGGAAGCGCGTCTCGTTGATGACCTTCTGGTTGATGACGGCCGTCTCGGTCAGTTGGACGGTGTGCTGCGAGTTCTCCACGTCGAAGGCGCGCGTGGGGAGGTTGAAGTCGCTGACGCCCTCGTTGAGGCGCTCACCCTGCTCGAAGGTGTAGCGCGCGACGAGCGTGTTCGTCGGGTTGATCTGGTAGTCGAGCCGCGGGCTGAAGGTCGTCCGGCGGTCGGGCGTCAGGACGGACTGGTTGAAGCTGAGCGGGTTCAGACTCCCGTCGAGGACGACGGCGCGCACGACCTCGTTGTCGTCCGTCTCGCGCCGCTCGAAGTCGAGGAAGAAGGAGGCGCGCTTCGACGCGAGCGGCCCCGAGATGTTGCCGCCGTAGCGCCGCGACTGGTAGGCGGCGCGCCTCTCGGCGAAGGGCGAGCGCGCGTTCAGAGACTCGTCGTTGAAGTTGAAGAACGCCTGCCCGCGGTAGCGGTCGGTGCCGGGCTTGGTGAAGATTTCGACGCGGCCGTAGCCGAGCCGGTCGTACTCGGCCGAGAACGGGTTGCGGTTGACGCGTATCTCGCGGATGGACTCCTTCGGCGGCAGGCGCCCGCCCGTGAAGCCGTCCACGTAAATCTGCGCGCCCTCCTCGCTGGAGCCCGCGCCCGGGCCCGCGAGCGCCTGCAAGGCTTCCGAAAGGTCTTCCGGGTCGTCGGGCAGTGCGTCGAGGTCTTCGCCGCGCAGCACGACCGCGCCGGCCTGCGACTCGGCCTCGGTGCCGACCGGGGCTTCGGCCGTGACCGTCACCTCCTCCTGCTCGATGGCGACGGTGAGCGTGATGTCGAGCGGCGCGGTGCGGCCCGCCGGCACCTCGACGCCGAGGTTCTCGTAGGACGCGAAGCCGCCCTGATTAATCCGCACCGTGTAGCGCCCGGGCGGCAGACCCGCGAAAGAGTAGTTGCCCTGCTCGTCCGTCTCGGCCGTCTTCTCAACGCCCGCGGCGTCCGCCGCCGTCACCGTCGCCCCGATGATGACGCCGCCCAGCTCGTCCCTCACCGTCCCGCGCAGCGTCCCCAACGACTGCTGCGCCACGACGCCGCAGATATTAAAGAACAGAACCGCCGCGCACAGGGTCAAACCCCGACGCGCCCCCCTCCTCAAATGTCTCATCACCCTCCACCCGTACCTTGTTGGTTAAAGCAGAAGTCAGGAGTCAGGAGTCAGAAGGCTCCGCTTGAGGAGGTTGACGCTGACAACCGCACGGTTCTTAATAACGACGGCTTTTCTACTGACTACTGACTTCTGACTTCCGTCTTACCTTGGCGGCTCGCGCGTGGGGCCCTGGCCGCCGCCGAGGACATCGCCGGGGAGTCCCGGGCTGTTCGGGCCGCGCGGGCCCTCGCCGCCGCGCTGGAACTGCTGCATGGCGCGAATCGTCTCGGGCGCGCCCGTCACGAGCGAGACGGCCGTCGCGCGCGCGGCGTCCGCGCCCGGCGTGACGGTGACGACGACCGCGTCACCCTTCTTCAAATCGGCCAGCGTGACCACGGGCAGGCTCTCGAACATCTGCTGGAAGTTGTTGCCGCCGCCGCCGCCGCCCGCGCCGCCGCGTCGCTGGCCGCCCTCGCCGCGACGTTCGCCGTCGCCGCGCCCGCCGCCCTCACGACGCCCGCCCTCGCGACGCCCGCCGCCTTCGGCCTGACCCTGCCCGCCCTGCTGCTGGCGCTCGGCGCGGCGCTGCTCCCGCCTCTGCTCGAACTCGGCGCGCTGCTTGGCCAACGTCTGCTCGAACTCGGGCGTGATGCGGCGCAGCGACGAGCGCGCGCCGAACGAGAGCCTCACGTTCTGGCCCTCGTCCGTCTTGACGACCAGCTCGTTGCGCTGCGCGTCAACGCCCGCCACCGTGCCGACGAAGCGCGCGAACGAGCCCGCCAGAATCTCCTCGGCCTTGAAGGCCGCGCCTTCGCCCGAGCGCTCGCCCGTCGCCCGAATGTTGTCGCCCGCGCGCACGTCCGCGAGCGTGGCCGCCACGGCGTCGGCCGGGCGCATCGAGTCGGGCGCGTAACGCATCACGCGCGCCGCCGAGACATCAACCGTCGCGGA
>JBEVJD010000488.1:0-10143 GCA_040510435.1 Pyrinomonadaceae bacterium
GGTAACACCTTAAGCGCAAGACCGACCCGCTCGCTACCGCTCGCGGTTCTGTGTGACCTAATCCAACCCTCCCAGCCTTCCCCCTCATCTGAGCACAAAATTTCTGCGGCGCGCACGCCAACCGAATCCGGCGCCGCGGTGTCTCTTCTTGTGAGCACGCATGAGCGTTGCTCGCCCGGGGACTCTAACAGTTGACCAGCGAGAACGAACTGATACGGCGCGCGCAGGGCGGCGACCTGGATGCCTTCTGCCGGCTCGCGCGAGAGTACGAGCGGCGCGTCTACGCCCTCGCGCTCCACTACTGCCGCCGCCCCGAGGACGCCGAAGACCTCTCGCAGGAGGTCTGGCTCAAGGCGTTCCGCTCGCTCAAAGGCTTCCGCTTCGAGTCGAGCTTTCACACGTGGCTGCGGCGGATCATGGTCAACTCTTTTCTCAACCACAGGCGGGCCGAGACGGTGACGCGCGACGAGGTGAAGACGACGGTCAAACTCGACAGCCTCGAAGAACTCCTCGAAGAGCAGACGCTCGCGCGGGGTTTGTCGGACGAGGGGGCCGAGGACGGCTACCACAAAAGCATCATGGCCGGCCGCGTCATGCGTGCGCTCGGCGAGCTGACCGAGCAGCAGCGGTTGATCTTTCTCCTCAAGCACCGCGAGGGGATGACGAGTCAGGAGATAGCCGACACCCTCGGCTGCTCGGCGGGCACGGTGAAGAAGTCCCTGTTCCGCTCCATCGAGAAGCTGCGCGCCTCGCTCGGCGTGGGCGAGGAGCTGCCGCTCGGGGCGGGCGGCAAGAGTTAGTTTGCGATGAGACACGATTGCCAGACGACCGAAGAGTCACTCGTCGAGCTGCTGTTCGACGAGGTCGAGGGCGGCGCGAAAGAGTCGCTGCTCGAAGAGGTCGTGCGCTGCGAGCGCTGCGCGGCTCGGTACCGCTCGATGACCGAGACGCTGCGCGTCTTCGACGAGGCCGCCGAAACGTCTCTCCCGGCGGAAAGTTTCTGGGACGGCTACGAAGAAAGGCTAAGGCGACGTATGGCACAAGAGATTCGGACAGACTTCTGGGGGCGGCCCGTCGGGTCGTTCGCGCGCGGCGAGTACCGCCTGACTTTCGTCGAGGACGAGGGGCTTACACGGCGTCTCGCGCGAGAGCTGCGCGCCGTCGGGCGCGAGGCGGGGCTGACGCTGCCCGAGTTCAAGCGCGACCCCTTCGGCTTCATGGGGCGCTCGATTGAGGCGTACGGCCGCGCGGGCTGGGGCTTCTTCTCGCAGCGCAACGTCGCGCTGGCGACCGTGAGCGCCTTCGTCTTCGTCACACTGCTCTTGAGCGGCGTCTTCGCGCTGGAGCGGATGCGCGCGCGGCACCTCGCGGGCGTCAACCCTTACGAGAACCTGGAGCTGACCGGCTGGGTGGACGAGAGCATCCCGCGCGAACAGCCGACGCCGGAAAGGGGCGCTGCGGGGACGAACGCGGGCAACGGCGGGGGCTCGAAGCCGAAGTACGAGAAGCCCGCGGGCGGCGGCGGCGGCGGCCGGCAGGAGCATTCGCCCGCGTCGGGAGGCAAGCTCCCGACGGCGCAACTCGAAGTGCCGCCCATCGTGACGGCCAACCCGAAGCCCGCGCCGCCCAACCCGCATCTGCCGACGCCCGTGACGATTCAGGTCGATCCGATGCTCGTCAAAGTTGACCCGCGCGACATTCCCTACGGCGTGCCTAACTCGACCGCGACGACGCCTTCGTCAGGCTCGGGCACGGGCGGCGGGATGGGCGTAGGCGCGGGCGGCGGCGTGGGCACCGGCGAGGGGACGGGTCTCGGCCCCGGCCGCGGCGGCAACACGGGCGGCGGCGACCGTAACGACGGCGGCGGCGGCCCCGGCGGTGGCGGTGGCGGCGGCGTCAACTACGCGCGCCCGTTCAAATTGAACGAGGTGAACGAGCGCGCCGTCATCACCTACAAGCCGGAGCCGGGCTTCACCGAGGAGGCGCGCAAGAACAACGTGACCGGCGTCGTGCGGCTCCGCGCCGTGCTCTCCGCCTCGGGCGAGGTGTCGAACATCAGCATTGTCAAGGGTCTGCCCGACGGCCTCACCGAGAAGGCCATCACCGCCGCTCGCCAGATCAAGTTCCGCCCCGCGCAAAAGGACGGCCGCATCGTCTCGCAGTACGTGGTGCTAGAGTACAACTTCAACATCTACTAGGCAGTCAGGAGTCAGGAGTCAGAATAATTTGAAGGCGGCCGAGCATCACTGCTTCGGCCGCCTTCAAGTTTCTTCAAGCGATTGACACCTTCTGACTTCTGACTCCTGACTCCCTTTCTTCAGCGAGCGTACTTCGCCGCCACACGGCGGATGCGGCGGACGCCCTCTTCGAGTCTCTCCATCGAGGTGGCGTAGGAGATGCGGACGTAGCCTTCGACGCCGAAGCCCGCGCCATCGGTGACGACGGTGTGCGCCTCGCGCAGGAGGCGGTCGGCGAAGTCAGCGGAGGTCTTAAGCTCGCCGCCGAGGCAGCCGCGCACCGAGGGGAAGACGTAGAAGGCACCCTCGGGCTCGGCGCACCCGAGGCCGGGGATGTCGCCGATGGCCCCGACGAGCCAGTCACGACGCTTCCTGTATTCCGCCAGCATCTCGCCGACGCAGGTCTGCTCAGAGTCGAAAGCGGCGATGGCCGCGGCCTGCGAGATGGAGCTGGGGTTGCTCGTCGAATGGCTCTGCACCTTCGCCATCTCGCGCGTCCAGGCGGCGGGCGCGATGGTGTAGCCGATGCGCCAGCCCGTCATCGCGTACGTCTTCGAGAACGAGCCCGCGATGCAGAGTCGTTCGCGCAACTCCGGCGCGAGCGTCGCGGCGCTGAAGACCTCGGCCGGCTCGTAGACGAACTTCAGGTAGCACTCGTCCGAGACGGCGTAGACGCCGCGCTCGGCCAGCACGCGCAGGATGCGCTCGAACTCGGCCGGAGGGATGACGCGCCCCGAAGGATTCGAGGGCGAGTTGATAATGATGAGCTTCGTGTTCGGCGTTATCGCCGACTCGACCTGCTCGGCCGTCAGTTGAAAGCCCGTGTCTTCGGTCTCGATGAAGACCGGGTTGGCTCCGGCGAAGGTGGCGATCTCGGGGAAGGTGACCCAGTAGGGTTTGGGGATGAGCACGTCGTCGCCGGGGCCGCAGAGCGTGACGACGGCGTTGAAAATGCCCTGCTTGCCGCCGGCCGTCGCCGTCACCTCGGAGGGGTTGACGCGCGCGCCGAACTCGCGCTCGTAGTAGCCGGCGACCGACTCCTGGAACTTTTTCGTCCCGCCCGTCGGCGTGTACTTGGTCTGGCCGGCCTGCATGGCGCGGGCGGCGGCCTCCTTGATGTGCGCGGGCGTGTCGAAGTCGGGCTCGCCGGGGCCGAAGTCCACCACGTCGTGCCCCTCGTTGCGCAGCGTGATGGCCGCCTGCATCGCCGCGAGCGTCGAGGAGGGCTGCATCCGCGCGACGTTCGGCGCGACGGGGAAGGGGATTTTGAGTGCGGTCTCTGTCATCCTCGTGCCTGTGCTTTCAGAGCTGTGTCGAACGAAGGTGCGATGGTAGCCGCATCGGGCGGCGCGCGCAACAGAGAGCGCGGATTTCACTTCTTGCCGAGCTTGAGGCGCATGCGCTCCTCGACCGTGGCGGGGACTAAGCCCTCGATGGTGCCGCCGAGCGAGTAGACCTCTTTGACGAGCCGCGAGCTGACGTAGGAGTAAGACTCGGCCGCCAGCATGAAGACGGTCTCAATCGCGGGCTCCTGCCTCCGGTTCATCAGGGCCATCTGAAGCTCGTACTCGTAATCCGAGATGGCGCGGATGCCGCGGACGACGGCGTCGGCCTGCTGCTCGACGGCGTAGCGCATCAGCAGCCCCTGGAACGAGCCGACGCGCAGACGGCACCCGCCGCTCTCGACGTGCGCCAAAACCTCTTCCAGCATCTCGCGCCGCTCCTCGACCGTGAAGAGCGCGCGCTTCTCTGGGTTGACGAGGACGGCGATGATGATCTCGTCGAAGAGCTTCGAGCCGCGCTCGATGATGTCGAGGTGGCCGTTCGTCAGGGGGTCGAAGGAGCCGGGGTAGATGGCGCGTCGCATAAGGGATTCGGAAAAGGAAGAACCGGCAGGCAAGTTAGCATAGCGCGCCCGCCTTGGACAATGAATATACGCGACTTGTCCGAACAGTACCGCCCGCGGTACTGTTGACACAAGTCCCCCTCAGTGTTTCAATACTCAAGCAAACGTGGTGAGTTAAGGCGACTTGCGGCCACGTAAAATAAACCGCTAAACAGCTCGGCGCGTCTCGGTGGAAGAGACCCGTTACAAGAAGGCTTATGAGAGTTAAGCCCCGCGTTGTTTGGCGCGGGGCTTCTCTTTGGGGGCCGGAAGGATTCAAACGACAAACCCGATGAGCAATTTTCTTGAGACGCTGAAAGAGCGCATCGTCGTCTTCGACGGCGCGATGGGCACCAGCCTGCAAGCGCAACACCTCACGCTCGACGACTTCGGCGGGCCGCTGTTCGAGGGCTGCAACGAGAACCTGCTCGTCACGCGCCCCGACGCGGTCGAGCGCGTCCACAGCCTCTTTCTGGAGGCCGGCTGCGACGTGATCGAGACCAACTCCTTCAACGGCACGCCGTTCGACTTCGAGGAGTACGGCATCGGCCACCTCGCGTACGACATGAACGTCCGCGCCGCGCGGCTGGCGAAGCGCATCGCCGCCGACTACTCGTCGAAAGAGCGGCCGAGGTGGGTCGCCGGCTCGATGGGGCCGGGGCGGAAGCTGCCGACCCTCGGGCAGGTCGCCTTCAACGACCTCAAGGCGGCCTACGCCGAGCAGGTGCGCGGGCTGCTCGACGGCGGCGCCGACATCCTCATCGTCGAGACGTGCCAGGACATACTTCAGACGAAGGCGGCGCTCGCCGCCATCTTCTCCGACTTCAAGCGGGAGGGGCGGCGCGTGCCCGTCATCGCGCAGGTGACGGTGGAAGTCTTCGGCACGATGCTGAACGGCACCGAGATCAGCGCGGCGCTCACGGCGCTCGAACCTTTCCCGATTGATGTCATCGGCATGAACTGCGGCACCGGTCCGCGCAACATGTCCGAGAGTCTGCGCTACCTCTGCGAGAACACGCCGCGGCCCGTCTCCGTGCTCCCGAACGCCGGCCTGCCCGAGGTCAAGGACGGCAAGATGCACTACGACGAGACGCCCGAAAGTTTCGCCGCGCAGGTCGAGCACTTCGTGAAGGATTTCGGCGCCAACGTCGTCGGCGGCTGCTGCGGCACGACGCCCGCGCACATCAAGCTTCTGGTCGAAAGGGTCGGGAACCTCGCCCCGAAGCGGCGCGAGGCGTCGGTGCTCCCCGCGGCCTCCTCCATCTTCATCCAGCAGCCCTACGTGCAGGACGCCTCATTCCTCATCGTCGGCGAGAGGGTCAACGCCTCGGGCTCGAAGAAGATGCGCGACCTCCTGAACGACGAGAACTGGGACGGGCTCGTCTCGCTCGCGCGCGAGCAGGAGCGCGAGGGCGCGCACGTCCTCGACGTGAACGTCGATTTCGTCGGCCGCGACGGCGTCAAAGACATGCACGAGCTTGCGTCGCGCCTCGTCACGCAGGTCAAAGTCCCGCTCATGTTCGACTCGACCGAGTGGGAGAAGATGGAGGCGGGGCTCCAGCACGCGGGCGGCAAGTCCATCCTCAACTCGACGAACTACGAGGACGGCGAGCCGCGCTTCAAGAAAGTCCTGGGTCTGGCGCAGGAGTTCGGCGCCGCCGTCGTCGTCGGCACCATCGACGAGGAGGGCATGGCGCGCGCGGCCGACGACAAGCTCAGGATCGCGAAACGCGCCTACGAGCAGGCCACGCAGGAACTCGGGTTCCCCGCGCACGACATCTTCTTCGACCCGCTGGCGCTGCCCATCTCGACCGGCATCGAGGAAGACCGCCGCAACGCCGCCGAGACCATCGAGGCGCTGCGGAGGATAAAGGCGGAGCTGCCCGGCTGCTACACCATCCTCGGCGTCTCGAACATCTCGTTCGGCCTCAACGCCGCCTCGCGCGTCGTCTTAAACTCCGTCTTCCTGCACGAGGCGGTCGAGGCCGGGTTGGATTCGGCCATCGTCAACGCCTCGAAGATCGTCCCGCTCAACCGCATCCCCGAGCGCGAGCGCGAGGTCGCGCGCCAGCTCATCTACGACGAGCGGAAGTTCGAAGGCGACGTGTGCACCTACGACCCGCTCGGGGAGTTCACGAAACTCTTCGAGGGCGTGAAGGCGAAGAAGGAGCACAAGGTTGACGACAACCTGCCCGTCGAAGAGCGCCTGAAGCAGCACATCATCGACGGCGAGAAGGTCGGGCTCGAAGACAATCTGAACCTCGCGCTCCGGAGCCACAGCGCGCTCGACATCATCAACAACATCCTGCTCGACGGCATGAAGACCGTGGGCGAACTCTTCGGCAGCGGCCAGATGCAGTTGCCCTTCGTCTTGCAGTCGGCCGAGGTGATGAAGGCGGCGGTGCGCTTCCTCGAACCCTTCATGGAGAAGAAGGGCGGCGCGACGGCGAAGGGCACGATGGTGCTGGCGACCGTCAAGGGCGACGTGCACGACATCGGCAAGAACCTCGTGGACATCATCCTGACGAACAACGGTTACAAGGTCGTCAACCTCGGCATCAAGCAGCCGATTGAGGCCATCCTCCACTCGTTCGAGGAACACAAGGCCGACGCCGTCGGCATGTCCGGCCTGCTGGTGAAGTCCACGCTCATCATGCGCGAGAACCTTGAGCTGATGAACGAGCGCGGCATCAACGTCCCCGTCGTGCTCGGCGGGGCGGCCCTGACGCGCCGTTACGTCGAGGAGGACTTGGAGTCGCTCTACCGGGGCCGCCTCTTCTACGCGCGCGACGCCTTCGACGGCCTGCACACGATGGACTTGCTGACCGGCTCCGGCGCGCACGCGGAACAGGAGCCGAAGGCGGCGAAGGCCGCGGCCGGGGCGGGGAACGGCTCGGCGGCGGACGCGGCCGACGACCCGGAAGAGTTGGTGGGCGAGGACGCCAAGCTCGGCGTGCGCGCGGCGCGCGCGCGGCCGCGCGGCGTGCTCAAGTCGCGCGAGGCCGCTTCGCACACCGAGCGCTCGGACGTGAACCCGAACGCGCCCATCCCGAGCGCGCCCTTCTACGGCTCGCGCCTCGTCGAGCACGTCCCGCTGGAGCGGGTCTTCCGCTTCGTCAACGAGACGGCGCTCTTCAAGGGGCAGTGGCAGTTCAAGCAGGGGCGCAAGTCTGCGGAGGAGTACCGAGCCTTCGTCGCGGAGAAGGTGCGCCCCGTCTACGACGAGCTGAAGCTCCACTCGGAGCGCGAAAACCTTCTCGTCCCGCAGGTCGTCTACGGCTACTTCCCCTGTCAGTCCGAGGGCAACGACCTCGTCGTCTACCACGACGACGAGCGCACCGAGCGCACGCGCTTCACCTTCCCGCGCCAGCCCGACGGCCGCCGACTGTGCCTCGCAGACTTCTTCGCCTCGAAGGAGTCGGGGCGCGTGGACGTGGTCGCCTTCCAGCTCGTCACCGTCGGCCGCCGCGCGTCGGAGTACGCGCACGAGCTGTTCCGCACGGACAACTACTCCGACTACCTCTACTTCCACGGTCTCTCGGTCGAGTCGGCCGAGGCGCTGGCCGAACTCTGGCACAAGCACGTCCGCGAGGAGTTGGGGATTGCGGCGCGCGACGCGGCGGAACTCGCGAAACTCTTCCACCAGGGTTACCAGGGCTCGCGCTTCAGCTTCGGCTACCCGGCCTGCCCTGACCTCGAAGACCAGACCAAGCTCTTCGAGCTGCTCGGCCCCGAGCGCATCGGCGTCGAACTCTCCGAAGAGTTTCAACTCGTCCCCGAGCAGTCCACCTCCGCCATCATCGTCCACCACGAGGACGCGAAGTACTTCTCGATTGATTAACAACAGAACCGCGAGCGGTAGCGAGCGGGTGCGGGTGACATCAGAGACACCTCTTAATGTCACCCGCACCCGCTCGCTAATGCTCGCGGTTCTGTTCTGCGCTTGCACGACTCCGCCCGGTCTATTAACTTTGAGCCTTCCGCGAGAAGGTTTTGATGGAGACGACCGACGACGTAAATCAACCCAGCGTAACGACCGCCCCCACGCCGACGCGTGAGGAGTGGGCCGTGCTGTCGCCGTTCGAGCGCTTCGCGTTCCGGCTGACGTGGCGGATGAACCGGGGCGCCTGGAAGCGCTTCTGGACGTTCTGCCAGCGGACGCTCGGCGCGGGCTGGATTCACTTCTCGACCTACAACCTGATGAGCGTCAGCGGGCTCGAACACGTCGAGGCCGTTTCGCACGAGCGCCCGATCCTGCTCGTCGCCAACCACCGCTCCTTCTTCGACATGTACGTCGTCTCGACCGTCCTCTTCCGCCGGACGAGTTGGAGGAAACAACTCTTTTTCCCCGTGCGCGGGAGGTTCTTTTACGACACGTTCGGCGGGCTCCTAGTCAACCTCGTGATGGGCTGGTGGTCGATGTTCCCGCCCTTCTTCGCGGGCGGCGACAACCCGAAGACCGAGCAGCGCGAGTTCGACAAGTTCTCGATGCGCCTGCTCGCCTCGCTCGCGCGCGAGGGCGCGGGCAACGTCATCGGCTTCCACCCCGAGGGCACGCGGAACAAGGGCGCCGACCCCTACTCGTTCCTCCGCCCGCAGCCCGGCGTCGGCCGCCTCATCAAAGACGCGCGCCCGCAGGTCATCCCCGTCTTCATCGCGGGCCTCGGCAACGACCTTCCGAAACAAGTCCTTGGGAACTGGCGCGGCGGCGAGCCCGTCCGCGTTCACTTCGGCCCCGCCATCGACTTTGCCGAGTTCTACGAGCGGCGCGACTCCGTTCGAACTTACAAGGAGATCGCCGACTTCGTCATGTCGAAGATAGCGGAACTGGGCGAGCAGGATCGCGCCGCGCGCGCCCTCGAAGCCAAACGCTGGGAGTTAGTCACAGAGACACAGAGACACAGCCAGGAGCACAGCTAATACATTAAGCTGGGTCTCTGGGTCTCTGGGTCTCTGTGGTTAACTCCTTCTTGGTTACACCCGGCCGGGAACAGAAATGTCCACGCTCCCACTCATCATCGTGAATCCGGCGTCGGCGGGCGGCGCGACGGGCGAGGCTTGGCCGGGGGTGGCGAGCACGGTGCGGAGCCACTTCGGCGCGTTCGAGGCCGCCTTCACGAAGAGGCCGGGCGAGGCCGTCGAGATCGCCGAGCGCGAGGCGCGCGCCGGCCGCCCGTTAGTCATCGCGTGCGGGGGCGACGGCACCGTCTCTGAAGTGGCGAACGGGATACTCCGCGCGGGGTCGGAGACGGAACTGGGGCTGCTGCCGAGCGGGACGGGCGGCGACTTCCGCCGCACGCTCGGCGTCCCGCAGCGCACGGCCGACGCGGCCAGGGCGCTCCGCGATGGCGAGGCGCGCGTGATGGACGCGGGGCACGTCACGTTCGCGTGTGAGGGCGGCGCACAGGAGTCGAGGTACTTCGTCAACGTCGCCTCGTTCGGCATGGGCGGCGACGTGATCAAGCGCGTGAAGTCGCGCGAGGGGCTGCCGGCGGGCGCGGCGCGTCTGCTCGGCGGCCGCCTCTCCTTCGCCGCCGCGGCCTTGCAGGCGGCCGTCACCTTCGAGAAGCCCCGCGTGCGTGTCGCGCTCGACGGGGGCGTTGAAGCACAAATCGTGGTCGCCAACTTCTGCGTCGCCAACGCGCGCTACTTCGGCGGCGGGATGAAGATCGCGCCCAACGCGAAGGTTGACGACGGCCGCTTCGACGTGGTCGCCGTCGGCGACGTTTCCGCGCTGACGGTGCTCGCCAACTCCTACCGCCTCTACCTCGGCACGCACCTCGGCATGCAGGAGGTGCGCCACGCGCACGCCCGCCGCGTCTCAGCCTCCTCGGCCGACGGCTCCGTCGTTAAGCTGGAGGTTGACGGCGAGCTGGTCGGAAGTCTCCCCGCCGAGTTTGAAATCCTGCCCGGCGCGCTGCGCGTGAGGTGCCCGCCCCGATCTTAGGAACAGAACCGCGAGCGGTTGCGATCGGGTCGGGGTGACGCGACAAGTTATCTCTGCGTCACCCCTGAGCCGCG
>JBEVJD010000489.1:0-4742 GCA_040510435.1 Pyrinomonadaceae bacterium
CCGTGCGGTAGTGGTCTTCGCCCACGATGCGCGGGTCGAGGATGCGCGACGACGACGCGAGCGGGTCGACCGCCGGGTAGATGCCCAGCTCGACGATCTGGCGCGAGAGCGCGGTGACGGCGTCGAGGTGCGCGAAGGTCGTCGCGGGCGCCGGGTCGGTGTAGTCGTCCGCGGGGACGTAGACGGCCTGAATGGACGTGATGGAGCCGGTGCGCGTCGAGGTGATGCGCTCCTGCAACTCGCCCATCTCGGTGGCGAGGTTCGGCTGGTAGCCGACCGCCGAGGGCATGCGCCCCAGCAGCGCCGAGACTTCCGAGCCCGCCTGCGTGAAGCGAAAGATGTTGTCGACGAAGAGGAGCACGTCGAGCCCCTCGTCGCGGAAGTACTCGGCGACGGTCAGCCCCGAGAGCGCCACGCGCAGGCGCGCGCCCGGAGGCTCGGTCATCTGCCCGTAGACGAGCGCGACCTTCGACTGGCCGATGGTGTTCAGGTCCACCTTCGTCATGTCGAACTCGCCGGTCTCCTCGAAGTGCTTGTTGAACTCCTCGCCGTACTGGATGACCTGCGACTCGACCATCTCGCGCAGAAGGTCGTTGCCCTCGCGCGTGCGCTCGCCGACGCCCGCGAAGACCGAGAAGCCCGAGTGCTTCATGGCGACGTTGTTGATCAGCTCCATGATGAGCACGGTCTTGCCGACGCCCGCGCCGCCGAACAGTCCGATTTTGCCGCCGCGCAGGAAGGGCTGGATGAGGTCAACGACCTTGATGCCCGTCTCGAACATCTCCATCTCGGTAGACTGCTCGTCGAGCGTGGGCGCGTGACGGTGGATGGGGTAGCGCTCCTCGGAGTTGACCGGCCCGAGGTTGTCCACGGGCTGGCCGATGACGTTGAGGACGCGGCCCAGCGTCGTCTCGCCGACGGGGACGGTGATGCCGCCGCCGGTGTCGGTGGCGATCATGCCGCGCACGACGCCCTCGGTCGGCTGCATCGAGACGGTGCGGACGCGGCCTTCGCCGAGGTGCTGCTCGACCTCGCAGATGATGTCGATGGGGTCGGGCACGTCGAACCCTGCGGAGGTGACGCGCAGCGCCGTGTAGATGGGCGGCAGGTAGCCGTCGCCGAACTCCACGTCGAGGACGGGGCCGATGATCTGCACGACCCTGCCGGTCTGGCCGCGGCCGTTGCTGCTTGACTGTGTGGACATACCTTTAGTTAATGCTCCTCTTCGGCAAAGCTATAAGGCGAGAAAATCTCAGTAAATTTAAGGCGAAAGGTTAGCACACGCGCCCCGCGGAGGCAAAGCGGGCGCGCCCGGCGGGCGGGGGCGTGGGCCGGGCGGAAAGTCGAAAGGGCGGGGCGCAAACTCTTGCGTCCCGCCCTTGAATCTTCGGCGCCCGCGGGTTGAGTTTCAGTCGGCGTCGTCGAAGCGTATCTTCATGCTGCGGAGCGTGCGGCGGTCTTCGTCCGTCAGTTCGAGCCGCGCGGAGTCTTCGCCGCCCTCGTCGGGCTCGGCCTCGTACTCGCGCAGGCCGATCTCCAGCCGGAGCGTCAGCTCCATCTCGTAGCCGGCCTCGCGCAGGCGCTCGATGGCCGCGGCCACCTCCGCCGAGTTCTCGACCGCGGAGTTGATGGCCGCGCCCAACTCCTGCACGATCTCCTTCGCCTCGTCGTTGATTTCCAAAATCTTCTCGCGTCGAAATGAATTTTAGGGGTTAAGTCTCTGTCTGAAGATGCTACGCGGCGGGCGCGCGCAGGTCAACCGCGCACGCCCGCCGCATCGGGGGTTATTTTTACAACCGCTTACGAACGACCGTCGAAGTCCACGTTGGCCTCGACCGCGGCGTAGATGCGGAGGTACATCTTGGTCTCCTCGGGGATGAGCGTGCGCCAGGCCGAGCCGCCACGCGCGAGGTACTTCGGGAGCCTCATCGGGTTCGAGTTGTAACCGGCGGCCAGCAGTTCCTCCCGCGTCGCCAGACCCCCTTCGAGCGCCGCGGCGACCTCCTCCTGCTTCCGCAGGTAGTCCCATGTGTCCTGCATGTAGAGCAGCATCGCCTTCGTCGCGTTCGCGTGGTCTTGCATCCCGGCGACGAAGTCCTCCTTCAGGTTCGCGCGCGGGTGCTGCTCGCGGATGCCTTCGTAGGTCGGCGGAATCATCTGCACCATGCCGCCCGCGCCCGCGGAGCTGACCGAGTAGCGGTAGGTGTCGCCCGCGTTCAGGGCGTAGAGCGTCCGTATCTCGTCGAAGAGCGCGGCCGAGTCTTCGGTCAGGAAGCGCTTGTGGTCTGTGTGCTCGACGTGCGCGAGCCGCTCGGCCACGTCGATGACCGCGGGGTCGATGCGCTCGCCGATGGCCGCGAGCTTGCGGGCGGCCTCGTCCAGACGGTCGCGGACGTAGTCGCCCCCGGCGCGCACGACCTCTTTATTCTCGACCGCCGGGTGCGCCGAGGTGTAGTAGGCGACCTCCTTCAGCTTCCCGGCCTTCTCTACGGGGTAGCGCACGACGAGCGGCTGAAGCTCGCGCCCCTTGGCGTCGGTGACGCGCACGGCCGTGTTGACGTAGTTCGGGCGGACGACCGAGACCTTCAGGGGCTCGCCGGCCGAGGAGACGGCGGTGAACTCGCCGCCCTTCTGGAGAAACTCTTCCTTGGAGGCGCGGAGCGTCTGCACGTCGCCCGAGGAATCGGCGACGGCGAGCGTCACCTCGTCGAGCGAGTCGCCGGGGAGCTTCTTCAGCTCGCGCTTGGCCTCGTTGATGCGCCCGAGCATGCGCGCGGCCGAGGGGTTCGCCGAAGGCTTGCGCAGGTGACTCGCCTCGACGCGCACGTCCGAGGGCGGGCCGAAGAAACCGAAGAAACTGGGCAGCCCGGCGTAGTTAGGCCCCAGAAACACGAGTAGCGGGAGAACAGAAAACAGCGTCTTTCTCATTGTTAAAATTCCTGAATTGTTAAGGAAGTTTATTTACGCCGGAGTGCCCGAAAACCTTGTTCCTGGCCCCGCCCCTTGCTCGCCCGTTGCGCTCGCGTTGCGCGTTTATTGCAACAGTCTTCAGACGCCTGAGCAGGACTCTCAGTTGTACCCCCGCCCGTTCAAGTTGGCGAAGCGTTAACGCACACAGGATGTTAAACCGGGTGAACAAAAACAGTCCGTTGCCCGCCCCGCGCGGCGTGTGCTAGGCTTCGGAAAATAGAAGAAAAGTAGTCGGGAGTCAGGAGTCAGGAGTCAGTAGGCGGTAAAAACTTTCCGGGAAGCCCCGAAGGGGCGGGATGTTTGAAGCCCCGGAGGGGCTACATGTTTATAGGTACGTCGTTCTAATCGAATCCGAGCCCCGTCAGGGGCGACATGGACATGCCGCTCCTCCGGAGCTTTGACAGTTAATTTCAGCTTGGAGCTATAAACATCCCGCCCCTCCGGGGCTTCCCGAACATCCTTTCAACTGCCTACTGCCATCTGCCTACTGCCTACTTCCCTAGAGGAAATTTATGAGTACGAAGACGGACGCGCCGAAGGCCGCCGCGCGCGAGCGGCGAGAGCACTTCGAGACCTCCTCGGGCATCCCGCTCCCGACCGACTTCAACCCCTCGAACACAGAACCGCTGGATTACGACCGAGACCTCGGCGACCCCGGCGACTTTCCATACACGCGCGGTGTGCGCCGCAACATGTACCGCGGCCGTCTGTGGACGATGCGCCAGTACGCGGGCTACGCGACGGCCGAGGAGTCGAACGCGCGCTACAAGTTTCTCCTCTCGCAGGGGACGACCGGCCTCTCGGTCGCCTTCGACCTGCCGACGCAGATCGGGCTCGACTCCGACGACCCTCTGGCCGCGGGCGAGGTCGGCAAGGTCGGCGTCGCCATCGACTCGCTCGAAGACATGGAGCGCCTGTTCGACGGCATCCCGCTGGGCGAAGTCTCGACCTCGATGACCATCAACGCGACGGCCGCCGTCCTCCTCTGCCTCTACCTCGCCGTCGGGAAGAAGCAGGGCGTCACGCCCGACAAACTACAGGGCACGATTCAGAACGACATCCTCAAGGAGTACATCGCGCGCGGCACGTATATCTACCCGCCCGCGCCATCGCTTCGACTCGTCACCGATACCTTCGCCTACTGCGCCGCCGAGGTGCCGAACTGGAACACGATTTCCATCAGCGGCTATCACATCCGCGAAGCGGGCTCGACGGCCGTGCAGGAGGTGGCGTTTACGCTCGCCGACGCCATCGCCTACGTCGAGGCGGCCATCAGCGCGGGGCTCAAGGTTGACGAGTTCGCCCCGCGCCTCTCCTTCTTCTTCAACGCGCACAATAACCTGCTCGAAGAGGTGGCGAAGTTCCGCGCGGCGCGCAGGCTCTGGGCGCGTCTGATGCGCGAGCGCTTCCACGCGCGCGACCCGCGCTCGCAGATGCTCCGCTTCCACACGCAGACCGCGGGCTCGACGCTTCAGGCGCAGCAGCCCGAGGTCAACGTCGTGCGGACGACCATCCAGGCGCTCGCCGCCGTGCTCGGCGGCACGCAAAGCCTGCACACCAACGCGATGGACGAGGCTCTGGCGCTCCCGACCGAAGCCTCAGCGCGGCTCGCACTGCGCACGCAGCAGGTCGTTGCCTACGAATCGGGCGTGGCCGACACCGTAGACCCGCTCGCGGGCTCTTACGCCGTCGAGCAGTTGACGACGGAGATAGAGACGCGTGCGCTCGACTACATCCAGAAGATTGACGCGATGGGTGGGATGCTCCACGCC
>JBEVJD010000490.1:0-13763 GCA_040510435.1 Pyrinomonadaceae bacterium
CGGGGCTGGTAGAGAGCAAATCGCCGGGCGCGCAGCTCACGGCCGTGCTGCGCTTCTACCGGCCCATCCTCCGCGCGCGCTACGACGACCACCCGCGGCGCGCGCGCGACCTCGAACACCTACAGGCCATCGCGAAGCGATACAAGAGTGCTTCGGAGCTGCTGGCGGACGTGGCGCTCGACCCCTCGGACGCGACGCACAACAACGCGCGCGCGCGCGGCGGCGGCAGTGTGACGCTCTCGACTGTCCACTCGGCGAAGGGGTTGGAGTGGGACGCTCTGTTCGTAATCTGGATGACGGACGGCTGGTTCCCCTCGTCGCGCTCCTACGACGAGTTCGCAGACCTTGAGGAGGAGCGGCGGCTGCTCTACGTCGCGACGACGCGCGCGCGCCGCCACCTCTACTTCGTCTACCCGCAGGCCGCGCGCCGCGGCGATGATGGCGACACGCCGCCGGCCGTCTCGCGCTTCCTCGAACCCATCCCCGAAACGATCCTCCCGCGCGCCTCGCTCTTCGCGGGCGAGTGAGCGAGGCGCTACGCGACGTGATTGTCGAGCCGGACTTCTCGGCTTACGTCACCTTCAGCGTTTACTCGTCGCGGATTTGGAAGACGATTTAGCGGGCGGCTGTGGCTTGGGGATTTTAATGTCGCACTTGCCGCCGGTGGGGATTTGGCCCTGGACGGGCGGCTGCGGGAAGTACTGGGTCACGACCTGCACATTCGTGGCGATCTCGTCGCCTTCGTCGCCGCAGATGATTTGGATGATTCTCAGCGACTCGTCAACCCCCGAGGAGACGCCGCCGCCCGTGATCCTGTTCCTGTCCACGATATACCGCGGGAAGCCTTCGGCGACTGTCACGTGCTTGAAGCTGCGGAGGCAGGGCAACATCGCCCAGTGCGTGGTCGCCTCGTAGCCGTCGAGCAGGCCGGCGTTGGCGAGCAGCATAGCCCCCTCGCACACGGACGTGACGTACTCGGCCCCTTCGGCCTGCTCTTGCAGGAAGCGCAGGTAGTCGGCGTCGCCCATCATCTTCTGCGTCGTCTCGTTGCTGGCGCCGGGCACCCAGATGAGCTGGGCCTGTAGCCCCTTCCCACCCTTTCCGCGGTAGTCGGCGAACGACTTGTCGGGCGTCAGCTTCGGGCCGGCGTGGGTCTTGACCACGCGCCCCCTGGCCTCGACGAGGTCGATGATGACGGGTCTCTTCGTCCAGTAGTAGCCCATCCAGTAGAACATCTCGCACGCGGAGGTCACGTCGAAGAGATTGACGTGTTTGTAGATGGGGATGGCGATCCTGAAGGGCGTCGGCTTTGGGGACATTTTTCTGCTCCTGAGACTGCTCGTGTGGTGACGAAATCGGAGGTGAGAGTGGGGGCGACGGCCTGCTCCGCGACCTCTCATGCCGGGCGCTGCGAGGCGGAGACACACTACTTTCGAGGCCGGATTCTGTCAAGATAATTCATTCTGTTCGCGGCGCTTTCGGCCGCAGGACGGACTTTCGTCATGCCCGGGAAAAAACTCTTGACTACGTTCGTTAAGAGGCATATTGTGACCTTGCTCTGACGGTAATACACACGCTGACGGATGCCCTCCGTCAGTCTCCTTTTAAAACTCAACTTCGTTCCATCAAGACCAGGATTTATTGACCGGTACCTCGCCCAAACGGGACTGCGGGCACCGTTGACAATGAACCTGCCGGGTTGTGTGCCCCTCTCACCGCGCTCGCCGAGGTCTGGCGACAAACGCTTCGGTTTCAGTTCGGCAATTTGTTCGGCGGACGCGGCCGTGCCTGTCGTCTTGCCCGGCGCCCGTGCGCGCGGGGACGCACGTCCGCCCGTAAGGTTGAGGGACGATAGCGAAAGGAGCAGGGAATGCCAGACTGGTCGGTAAAGATTGTTCAGGCGAACTCCGGCGGGGCGACGTTCTCGCCCGGCGCGCAGATGACGCAGCAGGACGACCTCGTCAGCTGGAATAACACCACCAAAGAGACGCATCAGCCGTGGCCCACCGACGAGGACTACAACCCGCTCGACGTGGCGAGGTCTGACCCCGAATACCTGTCCGACGAGATTCCGCCGGGCAGGTCTTCGCGCCCGAGCTACGACGTGGCGCAGCCCTCGGGGAGCCCGCCCCCGGCCAATTGGGTCGTCTACTACTACTGCGCGACGCACCCGGAGAGGACTTCCGAGCGCGGCCAAATCCTCGCGCAGCAGACCCCGACGAGCCTGGACTAGTCGGGCCGGGGCTTCGGTGTCGCCGCCGCGGCCCGCGCCCGACGGCCGCGGCCTGCCGCCTGGTGTCCGGACTCCCGAGAGTCCGTCCGAGTTTTGACTGCTGAGGTAGTTAAGGAGGGATCGCGATGTGCCTGCCCGTGTTGAAGTTTCACACGCCCGTTGAGTGCCGTATGGCCGCGCCCCCGCGCGAGCCGCGCCCCGCAAGTTACGCCCTGCGCTGGCTGTCGGCCGCCGTGCTCGTCGCCTTCGCCATCGCGTCGCAAGCCGCGACTGTGAGCGCGCAGACGCCGACGCCGACGCCCGCGTTCGGCCAGTGCCCGCCGAGCATGGCGACGGGTCAGCCCTTCTTCTGGGTGCCCGAGATCGCCGCCGTGAACGGCAAGCTGCGCGGGACGGTCATGCTCGGCAGCGAGGAGCGCTGGATGACCAACCGCATCCCCATCTCGGCTCCGACCGACCAGAGCAAGTCGCAGTGCTTCCCACAGTACGTGCGCTACTTCTGGGGGCTCAACACAGTCCAGTACACGAAGGGCTCGCTCGACCCGGTGCCCTACGCGCCGAAGCCGACCGACAGCGGTTACCCGCTGCCGCAGCCCGGCCCGACGCTGCGCGCCCGCGTCGGCAACCTCGTCCAACTCGCCTTCATCAACCAGATCAACCCTTCCGACTTCGGCGACTCCATCGACCGCGGCGAGACGGGGCGCGGCGGCGGCTGCGACGAGACCAGCGCCGGCTACCCCGGCGGCGACAAGTACCCCGACTGCTTCCACGGCTCAAGCACCGGGAACATACACTTCCACGGCACGCACACCAACCCGAACACGACCGGCGACAACGTCTTCATCGAGGTGCGCCCCAGCCTGCGCGAGGGCGGCCGTCCCATCGTCACGCCGAACCGGGTGGACGCATGGTTCAACGAGTTCTACACGCGCTGCGAGCAGGAGTTGAACCGCGGCGTGCTGCGCGAGTGGCCGACGAGCTGGGCCGACATGCCCAAGCAGTGGACGGACGAGCAGGCGAACCTGCTCCAGCGCTACGACGCGCAGCTCGTCAAGGACTACGGCACGGGCGTCAAGCAGCTCTGGCCGGTGGACAAGAAGCAGATTGAGCAGGGCGCGTGGCCGCAGTACTACATCGGCTCGTTCCCCTACTGCTTCCGCCTGCCCGAGTACACGTCGCCGACGTGGCCCCCGCCCACGGGCGCGGCCGTGCCGGTGATGGGCGGCTCGGGCACGGCCGAGGCCGGCCACGAGGGTACGAGCATGGGCGGCGGCGCGACCACGGCGGGCGGCGGGCACGGCTCGGGCAGTCACCTACGGATGGGGCAGTCGCCCGGCACGCACTGGTACCACGCGCACAAGCACGGCTCGACCGCCATCAACGTCTCGAACGGCATGACCGGCGCGTTCATCATCGAGGGTCAGTACGACGACGACCTCAACACGTGGTACGGCGCGGGCTGGACGCGGACGCAGCCGCTGATGGTCGTCAACCAGCTCGGCGTCTCGCCGAACCTGATGCGCGGCCCCGGCAGCGCGCAGGACAAGGGGCCCGACTTCTCCGTCAACGGCCGCCTAAAGCCCTTGCTCGACATGCGACCCGGCGAGGTGCAGATGTGGCGCATCGTCAACACCTCGGGGCGCGCGGCCGTCTACTTCGAGGGTCTGCCCGCCGGCTTCGAGGTCAGACAGTTGGCGCAGGACGGCGTGCAGTTCAGCGACCATAACTACAAGAACAGGCAGTTCAAGAACATCACCGTGGCGTCGGGCAACCGCGTAGACCTTCTGGTCAAGGCCCCGCCCGCGACCTGCGCGACGGCGGGCGGTTGCAAGTACAACATCCTCGTGAAGAACATGGTTGACCCGGCCGACCTCAAAGGACAGAGACCGGCGCAGCCGCTCACGCTCTTCACGGTCAACGTCACGGGCACGCCCGTTGACCCGACCTCCAATCAGGCGAAGTTCAAACCGGACGCCCCGACCTTCCCGGCGTTCCTCAAGTCCATCGAAGACCACGAGATCAAGGGCACGAGGGTGCTCACCTTCGCCAGCACGGGGCAGCCAGGCTCCGGCCCCGGCAAGCCCGTGATGCACACGATTGACCACAAGAAGTTCGACGGCGAGGTGGGCGAGGTCGTGCTGCTCAACAACGTCGAGGAGTGGAAGATCATCAACGAGAGCTACCCCTCGACCGCCGTCGTCTCCCACCCGTTCCACATCCACATCAACCCGTTCCAGGTCACGGACATCTTCGACCCGAACCAGAACGTCACGGTCACCATCCCCGACCCGAAGAACCGCCGCCTGACGACCACGGTCACCGTGCCCCGCTACGTCTTCGACAGGAATGACCTCGACAAGCGGCCCGCGGTGGCGGCGAAGCAATGTCTGCTCGACCCGTTCGCCGAGCGCGACACGTGGAAGCCGTGCGGGCCCGCCTTCGTGAACAAGGACAACATCTGGTGGGACGTTTTCCCCATCCCCTCCGGCCGGAACGTCACGACCTCGAAGGACGAGATCGACCCGACGACAAAGCAGCCCGTCATTGATTCGACGACGAACAAGCCGAAGAAGGTGGTGGTGAACGTGCCCGGCTGGTTCAAGATGCGGAGCCGCTTCGTAGACTTCCCGGGCTTCTACGTGCTCCACTGCCACATCCTCGCGCACGAAGACCGCGGCATGATGACCATCGTCGAGGTCGCGCCCGCGCGCACGCCCTACTCGCACAATTAGTCGAAAGGATGAAGGGTGTTGGGTGCTGGGTTTTGGTGTAAGAACGGTCTACCTGTCTATAACCCAGAACCCAACACCTAACACCCAAAACCTTCCCATGGGGGTGAGCTAACGATGTCAGACCAGACGCAAGACACACAGCCGCAGGCCGCGTCGCGGTACGAGCGCGTCAAGCAGATTCTCGACGCCGCGCAGGGGAGCGCGACGCCCAGTTACCAGGGGCTCGGGCGCTTCTGGCAACTGCCGCTCGACACGTTCATGAAGGCGACGCTCTACAACATCCGCCTCATCGCCGAGCCGGTCGAGCCCGACCCCTGCGACGACATCATCAACCCGACGCGCTCCTGCTGTCAGGACGAGGAGCCGCCGCCTCAGCCCGAGCCGCCGCCGACGCAGGAAGGTGGCGGCCACTCCTGCTGCGGCGGGGATGTGATGGCGGGCGGCGGAGGCGAGTCGCACGGTGGCGGCGGCGGTGGAGGTGGCACGAAGCCCTCCAAAGGTCGCGGCGCGGCGTCGGGTCTTATCAAAGGTCTGAAGGGCGAGTTCCCATTCGACGGCACACAGTTCCCGCCGCTGATGTGGGGCGGGCAGAGGGTCTCGGCCTCCGACATCATCTTCATCCAGAGCTGGATTGACGACGGCTGCCCCGCCTCCGACGAGACGACCCTCTCGCTCGCGCGGGTGGCGCAGCCGTTGGTGCTCGCGCGCGCCGAAGGGTACGAGGAGCACCCGCTCTCCACCAAGTCGGTCAACGACTTCAGCTACGAGACGAACAAGATCAAAGTCCGCAAGAACGTCGAATGCCTCACGCCGGACGAGTTGGAGCGCTTCCGCCGCGTCATCCGCGCGATGAAGTGCTACGACGACTTTCACCAGTACGACCAGCGCAGCTTCCGCTTCTGGGCCGACATCCACGCCAACAACTGCCAGCACGGCTGGGAGCAGTTCCTCACCTGGCACCGCATGTACCTCTACTACTTCGAGCAGCAGATGCAGGACATCGACCCGACGGTGACGCTGCCCTACTGGGACTGGCCCATGTACCGCGACAACGTGCTGGCCTCCATCCAGGACACGCAGCAGCAGACCGGCTCGCTCGACAACGGCACCGTCCCGAGGGCCTACCGCTGCCGGGTTGACCGGAAGATGCTCGACAACCTCAAGGGGAAGATTCCCGACGACACCTGGATGAATTTGAAGGCTCTGTTTGACAAGAACGGGGGCAAGGATAACGACCGTGGGTTCAACTCGGGGCTCAGGCTCTTCAACGCCGCGGGCATCACCTACGGCGCAGACCCGGCGGGCGACAAGCTCATCATCGCGGAGCTTGCACGCGTCAACTCGCTCTGGATTTGGAACCGCTGGCCGGGCGGGAACGCCAACCTCATCTTCGAGGCGTGGCCGACGCCCGAGGACATACAGAACATCCTCAAGATTCAGAACTTCTTCAGCTTCGGCAGCGGCCCCGACAGCAACCACTTCTTCGGCGCGTGCGAGAACATCCACAACCTCATCCACAACTTCTCGGGCGGCGCCAACCCGAACTTCGGGAAGCTGCCCGGCGAGCCTCAATATGGCTACATGCAGTCGGCCGGCACGACCGCGCGCGACCCCATCTTCTGGGCGCACCACAGCAACGTTGACCGCCTCTACGCCGAGTGGCAGCGGCTCCACCCGGGCGGCGGCCCCGACGACCCCGAAGATGTCCTCGCCCCCTGGCCCAATCAGGTGAAGGACGTTGAGGCCATCAGCGACCTCGGGTACGAGTACATGAAGTCGGCCTACGTCTTCGAGACCGACGGCACCGTGGCCCTGACGCGCTTCAAGTCGGCGGCGACGGCTGTCCACCCGGCCGTCCTCCAGAATCACAGCCGCGCCGAGATACGCCTGCACAAGGTTCAGTACTCGACCTCGGGCGGGGCCTTCGTCCGCGTCTTCCTCAACGAGCCCGACGCGACCGCCGACACGCCGACGCGCGGCAACGACCACTTCGTCGCGCAGCTCGCGACCTTCTCGGGCGAGTGCATCGGCGGGCCCGGCCACTGCGACGTGCCGCCGGAGTCGCGCCGCAAGTACGACCTGCGGCCGCGGCACCGCAAGACGCCCGGCAACTTCCGCATCGACGCGACCGAAGCCGTCCGCCGCCTCGCCGAGCAGGGCGAGACCAACTTTCAGGTCAACCTCGTCGTGCTCGACATCGACGGCACGCCGAAGCCGAACGCCCTCTGGATGAAAGGCGTCTCGCTGAACTTCAAGGACTGACTTCCAGGGATACAAAAGGATTAGGTCGGAACTCATACCAGGAGACCCGCGATGAGATTCAAGATTCACCCCGCCATCGGGATCGCGCGCGTCGGGGACAGCCCCGACGGCTTCTACCTCGCGCCCGAGCAGGCCGGAGGGATGCCCAACGAACTGAACCCGGACGGCACCGAGCAGCCGGTCACGAAGTTCAAAGACGGTCAGGGGCGCGTCAAGCGTCAGGCCGCGCGCTTCCGCGTCTACGGCTACGACGACGACCTCAAGCAGGGGAAAGAGATTCAGGTCGGCGACCAGATTACGACCGTCTACTGGAAGACGGGGCAACAGGTCGTCGGCGAGGTGAAGGACATCCAGTGGACTGTCTACCTCGCCAACAAGAAGGCGAGCTGGTACGAGTTCCAGCAGCTCGACGGCGAGCACGGCTACGGCCCCGACCACCCGCTGCGCAACGCCGACGTGACGAACCCGGACGAGCGTCAACAGCTCATCATCGACCCGGGCCCGCAGACCGTCAGCTACACGGACAAGAAGCAGCGCGTCGCACACTTCGCGAAGGGTCAGAACCCGGGCTACACGCAGTCGTTCCCGCCGCCGCTCAAGCCCAACTCCGTCGAGACGCTCGGCGAACTCCGCGCCATCCAACAGGGCCAGAGCCTGCGGCTCCTCGTGCTCGGCGGACATGGCAACTCCGGCTCGCACAAGAAGGGCTTCGGCCAACCCGTCATCCATCACTACGCCAACAACGACGGCTGGTTCGACGACGTGTCGGACGGCCCCGTCACGGCGCGCGTCATCTACAAGGTCATCAGCGTGGACGGGCGCACGACCGACCCCATCGTCGGCAACAACTCCTACAGCGACGTGGAGGTGCCCGCGTGGTGCGTCGTCGGGTACCCGCGCTACGCGCCGATGATCGTGGACATCGTGACGATGGACGAGGTCGCCTACGACGTGGCCGTCCGCTATTTCGGCTACGACACGTACATGTACGGCACGCCGCCCTTCTCGGGCCAGAAGCCGCCCGACCCCGCGGACGCGAAGGCGCTCGGCCTCTGGCGCAAGTCGGCGCAGTGGAACACCGACTACTACCCATACTTCTACCGGGACATCTGGCCCATCCTCACGCGCCCGCAGAACTACCAGTACGTCTTCGACTTCGACACCTTCGCGGGCGGCGACCCGCACGACACTTCGAGCGGTCTGGAAGGCAACTTCGACCCATCGCTCCTCTCCGTCCCACCCTACGAGGGCGAAGACCCGGACGAGCGCGCGAAGCGGCGCACGTGGCGCCAGCGCATCTGGTGGGCGCTCCGCAAGCCCGGGCAGGAGAACCTCTACACCTTCCCGCCCGACCCTTCGTTGCCGAACTACCTGCTCGTCCTGATGCCGTTCCTGTGCGGCGACAACCCGCTCTCGAACACCGTGCCCTCGAAGTTCCTCCGGCTCACCGACACGCAGCTCTTCATCCTCGGCCAGTGGGCGGTGGGCAAGTTCATCAACGAGCGGCAGGAAGACATCCCGACGACCGTCCCCGAACAGTCTTCGTTGACCGGCACCGACCTCGACCGCGGCGTCCTCGCCAACGGTCTGGGCGGCGCCTTCTGCCCCGGCGGCGAGGTGGCCTGGATTATCCGCAACCCCGCCATCTACGCCGAGCCCTTCCGCATCAGGCACAGCCCGTACTTCTCGCCGCGGGTGCTCGCCTCCTGGCAGCCCAACCCTTTGAGCCTGCCCGGGCCGCTGGCGACGCCGCAGGATCAGGGGAGCATGCAGGTCGGACTTGAGCCGGGCGACCTCACGAAGTACGGCGCCGTCCCCTGGCAGTCGGACTTTAACGAATGCTCGAACCAACCCGTTGACATCACCTACGCGCAGTGGAGCGTCATCGAGCCGCAGAGCGTGGGCGACCCCGCGGCGGACGTGACGCAGACGACCTACTGGTGGCCCTCGCACCGCCCGATGGAAGTCTTCACCGCGCAGGGCGGTCAGGCGCCGTGGTCGCAGGGCATCCCGCAGACGAACGCGGGCGACCTGAAGATGGTGACGGCGTGGGCAGACCTCGGCTTCCTCAACGTGAACCCGGACTACACGCCGACCAACGGCCAGCCGCAGTACGTACAGGTCGAGCGCAACGACGAGAACCTCTGACCGCGAAAGGGCGAGACATGAGCAACGAGCCTGACAACGGCGTCCTGGTCGGCACCTGGACGTACCGCAGCTTCCTGAACGACCCCGACCTCTCCGAGCAGTTCAACAACCTCGAATTCGGCCGCGGCAACATCCGCATCGACCCCTCGGCAATGAACGAGTTCACGGGACTCATCTACGACACGGGCTGGCAGCTCAACCTCAAGGGCTCGACCACCTACGGCAACCCCTTCACCGTGCGCTTTCAGGGGACGGGGCTGGTGGGCGGCGAGCAGTGGGTCTACGACTACGTCGGCTACGTCATTCGCCCGTGGCCGAACGGCATCGACCAGCGCATGGCGATGGTCGGCTCCATCGTCCGCACCGTCCCGCACGCGAGCGGCACGGGCGGCGTCGCCCCGGCCGGCGTCGTCTGCTCCTGGATCGCCGTCAGGCAGGACGACCCGGCCGACTGACGCACCAGCGAGAGCCCGCGCAGCCCTCCAACCGACATGAGTCAGCAGGGGAATACTCACAGGCACGATGTCGTCGTCCTCGGCGGCGGCCCCGCGGGCGCGGCCGCCGCCATCTCCCTTCGGCAACACGCGCCAAGGCTCTCCGTCGCAATCGTGGAGCAGTCGGGCTACGACACGCCCCGCGTCGGCGAGACGCTGCCGCCGACGGTGCGGAACGTCCTCGAACAGTTGGGCGTGTGGGACGCGTTCGTCGGCGACGGGCACGTCCCCGCCTACGGCACCTGTGCGGCGTGGGGCTCCGACGAGCTCTACGACAACGAGTTCATCTATCACCCCGCCGGCAGCGGCTGGCACCTCGACCGCGCGCGCTTCGACCGGATGCTCGCGCGCGAGGCTTTGAGCCGTGGCGTCGTCACCTACGCGGGCCACAGATTCAACAACTCACGCCCCGACGGCCGCGGCGGGTGGCTGCTCGAAGTAAGGGAGGAGCAGGCGAGTGCGGTTCTCATCGAAGCCTCCTTCGTCATTGACGCCACGGGGCGGCGCGCGGCCTTCGCCGGACAGCGCGGCGTCAAAAAGGCGCTGCTGGATAGACTGCTCGGCGTCTCCGTCACCTTCGGCGCGCGCGACGCCGACACCTACACGCTAGTTGAGGCTTGGGAGGAGGGCTGGTGGTATTCGGCTCTTCTGCCCGGAGGCAACGTCGTCGTCTTCTGCATGAGCGACGCCGACGTGTTGAAGAGGCGCCGACTGAACTCATCAGAAGGCTGGCTCGGCCTGCTCAAACAAACACGCCACACGAGGGAGCGCGTCCGGCGCTCGACCCCGCTCGCCGCGCCTTCAGTCCACGCGGCGCACACGCACCGCCTCAAACGTGTGACCGGCGACGCGTGGCTCGCCGTCGGCGACGCGGCGACCACGTTCGACCCGCTCTCCTCGCAAGGCATCCTCAAGAGTCTGCGCTCCGGAGTCCTCGCCTCCTACGCCGTCTGCGACTACTTCAAAGGCTCTGCGACGGGTCTCGAAAAATACGCGGCCCTCACTGCGCGCGAGTTTAAAGATTACCTTTCCGCGCGCGCCGACTTCTACGGACGAGAATGCCGCTGGCAAAATTCGCCCTTCTGGCGGCGGCGCCGGCCCGAAGGTGACGACGCCGCGGAGCGGCGGATAAAACAAACGGCCTAATATGAACCGAACAGGGATTACAACTCGCAAATCTGCCCGAGCGCGACTCTCCATGTCGCTGCTGTGCGTCGCCCTGATAACTTTCGTGACGACATCAGCCGCCCTGTCGCAGACATCTTCGACGAGCACGGTGTCGGGGCGCGTCGTTGACGCGAACGGCGACGCGGTTGCCGGCGCTGAGGTGGAGCTGCGAAACACGGCGAGGGGGTTGAGCCAGAGGCAGCAGACGGGCGGCCTCGGCCGTTACGTCTTCTCGCCCGTCGTGCCCGGCGACTACGAGCTGGTCACGCGCATGAGCGGGTTTCGGCAGGCGCTCGTCTCGGGGCTCAAGGTCGAGGTGACGAAGTCTTACAGCTTCGACGTGCGGCTCGAAGTCGGCGACGTGTCGGAGACGGTCAACGTCGTCGCGGGCGGCGCCGCCGAGCTTCAGAAACGGGACGCGACCGTGGGCGCGGTCGTCCCCGCAGGACCGCTGCTCCAACTGCCCTCTCTGGGACGCGAGTCGGTCGAGTTCCTGACGCTGCAACCGGGCACCATCCCCGAGGCCGGCGACGGCGACAACGGCACGCGCGGCGGGCAGGTGACCGGCGCGCGCACAGACCAGAGCACCTTCACGCTCGACGGCATCGACATCACCGAGAACTCGACGGGTGGCGGCGCGGGCTTCCGCACGATGATCCCCGTCCCCGTCGAGAGCGTCGAGGAGTTCCGCGTCGCGGTGACGAACCCGAACGCCTCCTTCAACCGCTCGGCCGGCGGGCAGGTCGCGCTCGTCGGCCGCCGCGGCTCAAATGAATTTCACGGCGCCGCATACCTCTACCACCAGAACGACGACCTCAACGCCAACAGTTGGACGAGCAACCGCGCGGGCATCCCACTGGCCGAGTCGAAGGACAACCGCTACGGCTTCCGCGCGGGCGGCCCCTTGCGGCGCGACCGCGCCTTCTTCTTCTTCAACTACGAGGCGCGCGACTTCTCGCGCACGCTCGACGTGTCGCGCGTCGTCCCCACCGAGAGCCTGCGCCGCGGCATCGTCCGCCTGCGCGACAACACGGGCAACGTCATCTCCTACGACCTCGCGACCTCGACGCTCTGCAACACGGGGAACAATCGTCGCTGCGACCCGCGCGGGCTGGGCTTGAGCCCGAGCGTGGCGGCGCTGTGGTCACAGCTTCCGCAGGGCAACGACCCGAGCGTCGGCGACGGGCTCAACACCGTCGGCTGGCGCGCGACCGCGGTCGCGCCGCTTGAGAGCGACTACCTCGTCACGCGCTTCGACTACGGACTGACGCCCGACTGGTCGCTCAACGCGTCGGCGACCTACTCGCGGCGGCTCTCGAAGACGGGCGGCAACACCAACAGCCAGGTGCAGCAGCTCGACATACGCGGCGGCAGCGCCGTCTTCACCGGCAACCAACCGCTGCGCGGGCAGAACGTCACGCTTGGGCTAACGGGCACGCCGACGCGCGACGTGAGCAGCAGCCTCCGCCTCGGCTGGACGCGCGACCGGCAGGCGAGCGACACGTTGACGCCTTCGTCCGCGGCGGGTCTGCTGGGCGTCCCCGGCACGACGACGAGCGCGGGCCCGGTCGCGCTCAACATCGGCGGCGGCAACCTCGACCAGTTGGTCAGCGAGCCCATCGACGTGGACGCGCAGCGCGCGCGCACGCAGGCCAACGACAATCAGTCGTTCCAGTTCGTCTACGACGGCACCTGGACGCGCGGCCGCCACTCGACGCAGTACGGGCTCGACGTGCGCCGCGTCGTCGCGCGCCACGTGCGCAACGACAAGATACAGAGCGCGCTCTCGTCGCTCGTGGCGAACGTCTTCCGCGGCACCAACATTCAGATTCCCGCGACCTCGCGGCCGCCGACGTGCGCGAACGCGGGTCAGACCAACTGCGTCCGCGCGAACGACGTGGCGCAGTGGGACGCGCTCTTCGCCGCCGTGACGGGGATGGTTGATAATGTCAGCGTCCTCTCCATCCGCGACGCAGACCTCAACCCGCTGCCGTTCGGCACGCCGCTCGTGGCAGACTCGACGCACAACGACTACAGCCTCTACTTTCAGGACGGCTGGCAGTTGAACCCGGGGCTGACCGTCACGCTCGGCCTCGCCTACGGCTGGCAGCGCCCGCCGCGCGACCGCACGGGCCGCCAGACGCGCATGATTAACGCCGAGACGGGCCGGCCGCTCACCTTCGACAACTACATCGAGCCGCGCCGCGCGGCCGCGCTCCGCGGCGAGATATACAACCCGACCGTCGGCTTCGAGCCCGTCGGCAACGACGGCGAGCTGTTCAAGACCGACTGGAACAACTTCGCGCCGCGCGTCGCCGTCGCGTGGAGTCCTTCGTTCAACGGCGGAATCTTAGGACGACTCTTCGACGACCGCCGGACGGTTCTGCGCGGCGGCTTCGCCGTTCTGTACGACCGCATCAACACGTTCGAGTCGGTCATCATCCCGCTGCTCGGCGTCGGCTTCAGCCAGACCAACTCCCTGCGCGCGCCCGCCTGCAACTCGAACGGCGCGGGCGGGTTGGGCTGCGCCACGACGGGCGGCGCGCCCTCGACGGTCTTCCGCGTGGGCGTGGACGGCGCGCTCCCTCTGCCCGCGCGGACGGCTTTGAGCGCGCCCTTCATCCCCGCGCAGCCGTTCGGCGAAACGCTCTCCTTCCAGATCGATCCAGACTTCAAAGTGGGAAAAAACTACAGCTTCGACTTCACCGTCCAGCGCGAGCTGCCGGG
>JBEVJD010000491.1:0-11607 GCA_040510435.1 Pyrinomonadaceae bacterium
GGATGAGGTGCTTCGGGTTGAACGGCAAGCTCGGGTAGTAGCTGTTCGACTCGTGCGTGCAGAAGCAGCCGTCGGCCGCCTCCTTGCGCCGCGCCTTCATCGCCTCCGTGCGCCAGAGCGACTGGAAGTTCCAATCGTGGTCGCGCAGGTTCCCGACGGCCGCCTTGTTCTCGCAGGAGGAAACGGTGCCCTCGTCGTAAATGACGGCGCCGGCCGTGCCCGCGTAGCAGGTCATCTGCGCCTTCTGCTCGCGCTGCGCGCGGTCGATGAGGCCGTGCATGTAGATGTCGATGGCGGCCTTGAAGAAGCCGGCCTCGCCGCCGTAGTTGTTCTTCAGGACGGCGTGGCGCGAGTCGTCGTCGATCATCCGCGCGAGCTTCGCGTAGCGCTCGTGGTCGATATCCAGCTCGACGGGGTCGGCCGACGGCGGGCGGATGTAGTTGAAGTTGACCTTGTCGGGCTTCAGCTCGTACTTGAGGAAGTCGTACCAGTCGAAGATGGTGTCCTGGTTCGAGTGCATGAAGCAGGTGCAGGTCTGTATGTCGAGCCGCGGGTGCTCGCGCTTGATCTCCTGGAGCTGGCGCGCGGTGTCGATGGCGATGTCCCACGAGCCGGGCTTCTGCCGAATCTTCTCGTGCTGGTCTTTGAGCCCGTCGATGCCGAGCGCGACGGTGACGTTGAGGTTCGGGCACTCTTCGAGCAGGCGCGTCACGTCCGGGATGATGCGCTTCTGAATCTGCCCGTTCGACATCAGGTAGACCGACTCCAGACGGTTGTGCTCGTAGAAGGAGCGGACGATCTCGGGCAGGTCTTTGCGCGTGAACGGCTCGCCGCCCGCGAGGATCAGCACGCCGAGGTTGCCGCCCAGGGTCTGGGCGATGCGCTCGATCTCGTGCGTCTTCATCTGCAACTTCTTGCGGGGCCGGTCGTCCAGCTCGTCCGTGAAGAAGCAGTGTGTGCACCGCATGTCGCACACGCTCGTCACGAGAATGTTGAGGAGCACGGGCGCGAAGGGCTGGCCCAGCGCGAGCTTGGCGTATCGTTTCAGTAGTTCTCTGGTTGTGTAGTCCATCTTCACCTGCTTAGACGCGCCCGCCCCGGTCCCAGTTGTCGGCCGACCGGCCGCGGGAGCGCAAATTAAACAGATACGGCATTTCCGGGGGTCTGTCAACGCGGGCGCACCCCAATGTGGTTGACAATTCTCAGGCCAGTATTACAATCCGCAGGCGTCGCAAGCGCCACCCGACCGGGGTTGTCCTGCCGCCCCGCGAGCCCTGCCCCCGAGGGCTTTCGCTTCACCACACCCGCGCGCAGGAATTCCCCGTTTTCCAGAGGAAATTCGAGATGAGCACCGCCGGACAGTTCGACGACGACGCCTTCATCAGCTACGGTTCCATCGACAACGAGCGCATCGAGGAGAAGGACAAGGGCTGGGTAGATAATTTTCACGACCGGCTGGAGAAAAGGCTCGCCGAGCGGCTCGGCTACAGGCCGAAGGTCTGGCGCGACAAGCGCATGCCCGGCAACGTCTACTTCGTCGATCATCTCGGGGAAAAAATCGCCGGTTCGCGCGTCCTCGTCACGGTGCTCTCGCCCGGCTACATACAATCCGCTTGGTGCATGGGCGAGCTAAACGCGTTCTACCAACTGGCCGAATCGCGCAACGGGCTCACGACCAAAAGCGGCAGGGTTCGCGTCTTCAAGGTCATCAAGACTTTCATCGAGCGCGAGGAGCACCCGCAGCAACTACAGGGGATGCGCCCCTACGAGTTTTACGAGGTGGACAAGGAGTCGCTGCGGCCAATCGAGTTCGGTCAGGGGCTCGACCGCCACTACGACCAGCGCTACTGGAACAGGCTCGACGAGCTGGTCTGGGACATCACGCAGACGCTCGGAGAGTTGAAGCCGCCGCGCGCGGCCGTTCTCCCCGCCTACCTCAACACGCCGACGCAGCCGCCCGACGCGAAGAAGGGCTCGGTCTACCTCGCCGTGACGACCAGCGACCTGCGCGAGCAGCGCGACCGCATCCGTTTCGAGCTTCTCGACCACGGCTTCGAAGTCCTGCCCGAGGGCGAGCTGCCCAACTCCTCGCCCGACTTCGAGGAGGCCGTGCGCGAGAGCCTGCGCCGCGCCAAACTCTCGATTCACTTAATCGGCGAGCGCTACGGCCTCATCCCGGAGGGCGCGGGCGACTCGTCGGTCGTCCGCCTGCAAAACGAGATCGCCGCCGAGCGCAGCGGCGAGGCGGGCTTCGCGCGCGTCATCTGGCTGCCCGTAAGCTTGCAGCCGCGCGAGCAGAAGCAGGCGCAGTTCATCGACTACCTCAAGACGAGCACGCAGCCGCAGCGCGGAGCCGAGCTGTTGCAGTCCACGCTCGAAGAGTTGAAGTCGGTGATACGCACGAGGCTGACGAGTACGAACGGGCACCGCCCCGCCAAAGCCGCCGCGGCGCCGCGCGGCCCGCGCAGGGTCTACCTCATCTGCGACCGCCGCGACGCGCAGGGGATGCTGCCGCTCTACAGGTCGCTCACCCGGCGCGGTTACAAAGTCCTGCTGCCGCTCCTCGAAGAGGGGGCCGGGAGCGCCGACGACGCGCAGGCCGACAAGCTCCACTGGGACAACCTGAAGCGCTGCGACGCCGTGCTCGTCTACTACGGCGGCGCGCGGCAGGACTGGTTCGACTACAAGATGCAAGACCTCGAACGCGTGCCGACGCTCGAACGCGCCGGCTCGCTGCTGGCGCGCGGCGTCTACGTGACCTCACCCTCGACGCTCCACAAGGAGATTTACGAGCCGAACGAGAACGAGGGCGTCCTCGTCAAGCACTTCGGCGAATTCTCCGAAGAGCTGCTGGAACCCTTCGTCGCAGAGATCGAGGCCGCCGCCAAAGGAGTCGAAGATGCCGGACAAGAGTAAGCACGCGAACCCCTTCCCCGGCCTCCGCCCCTTCGAGCCGGGCGAGACGCACCTCTTCTTCGGGCGCGACGGCCAGAGCAGGGAGATCATCCGGCGCCTTGAGCACACGCGATTCCTCGCCATCGTCGGCACCTCCGGGAGCGGCAAGTCTTCGCTCGTGCGCGCGGGACTCCTCCCGGCCCTGCGCGGCGGAGAGATGGCCGACGCGGGCGCGGGCTGGCGCGTCGCCATTGTCCGCCCGGGCGACAATCCCATCGGGAACCTCGCCGCGCAACTGGCCTCGCCCGAAGTGTTCGGCTCGAACGACCCAACGGAAGCGGCCATGCAGCGCGCCTTCACGGAGGCGTCGCTGCGCCGCAGCAGCCTCGGGCTGCTCGACGTGGTGCGGCAGGCGCGGGGCGGCGGCGGCGCGGGCAGCAGACCCCTGCTCGACTTCGAGAACGTGCTCATCCTGGTTGACCAGTTCGAGGAGTTGTTCCGCTTCCGCAGCCTGATCGAGGTCGAGAACTCGAAGGAGGATTCGGCCGCCTTCGTCAGCCTGCTGCTCGAAGCCGCGCGCCAGCGCGAGGCGCCGGTCTACGTCGTGCTCACGATGCGCTCGGACTTCCTCGGCGACTGCGCGCAGTTCCAGGGCTTGCCCGAGGCCATCAACGACGGCCAGTACCTCATCCCGCGCATGACGCGCGACGAGCGCCGCTCGGCCGTCACGGGCCCCGTGGCCGTCGCGCACGCGCGCATCACCGAGCCGCTGGTCAACCAGTTGCTCAACGACATGGGCGATAACCCAGACCAGTTGCCCATCCTCCAGCACGCGCTGATGCGCACGTACGACTACTGGCAGACGGTGCGGCTCGACGGCGAGCCGATTGACCTGCCGCACTACAAAGCCATCGGCGGCATGAGCGAGGCGCTCTCGCAGCACGCGGAGGAGGCTTACGCGGAGTTGTCCGAGAGCCGGCAGGCGATAGCCGAAAAGCTCTTCAAGGCGCTCACCGAAAAGGGCGCCGACAACCGCGAGACCCGGCGGCCGCTCGCCATCGGCGACGCCTGCGCGGTCACGGAGGCGAGCGAGGCGGAGGTGGTCGCCGTCGTCGAGACGTTCCGCCGCCCCGGCCGCTCGTTCCTGATGCCGCCCGCGGACAGGCCGCTGACGCACGACTCGCTCCTGGACATCTCGCACGAAAGTCTCATACGCAACTGGGCGCGTCTGAAGAAGTGGACTGAGGAGGAGGCGCAGTCGGCGCGCATCTACAAGCGGCTCGCGGAGACGGCCGTCCTGCACCGCGCCGGGCAGGAGGCACCTCTGAAAGACCCCGCGCTCCCGGTCGCGCTCGACTGGCGCGAGCGCAGCCGCCCGAACGCCGCGTGGGCGCGCCGCTATCACACAGAGTTCGACACGGCCATGAGCTTCCTCGACGCCAGCGTCAGGGAGCGCGACGCGGAACTGCTGGAACTCAAGAAGCGGCAACGCCGCGAAGTCTCGTACAAGCGCACGAGGCTCGCGGCGCTCTTCCTCGCGCTCTCGTTCCTCCTCTCGCTGGGCGCAACCGGCTACTCCTACAACTTGATGGCGCAGGCGAGGGCGTCCAAGGACGTAGCCCTCCAGGAACGCGCCTTGGCCACGGAGGAATTAAAACAGGCGCGGATCGAGCGCGACCAGGCGAAGGTGGAGACTATAGTCGCCGAAGAGAAGAAGGGGCTCGCCGAGGACGCGACGGCCAAAGCGCTGAAAGATCAAAAGTCGGCCGAGGAGGCGAAGGCCACCGCCGAGCGGCAGACGGAGATCGCCCTGAAGCGGGAGCAACAGGCCAACGTTGCGCTCGGGCTCGCCCAAAAGCAGAGCGATTACAACGCGCTGGTCGCGGAGAAGAACGCGGCCGAGACGAAGCAGACGCAACAACTCCTCTACCCCACCATCATCAACCTCGCGCAGCAGGCGTACGAGTCGAACGAACTCGGGCGCGGGCGCGAGATGCTGACCCTTCAACAGACCGCCATCGGCGACACGCCGGGCTTCGAGTGGTTCTACATGAACCGCCTGTTGCACAACGAGAAGGAGTCGATTGAAGCTAAAGGCATCGGCCTCAAATTCGTCGGCGCCTCGTCCGACGGCAAGACCCTCGTTCACGTCTCCGGAGATGAGATTCACTTCCGAGACATCGCGACGGGCAAGACGGAAGTAGTCTCCTCCGCGGGCGGCACGGACGAAGAGTTCTCCGTCGGCTGCATCGCCATCTCGCCCGACGGCAAAAAGCTCGCGCTCGGAAACTCCATCGCCGCCGAGCCGTCCGTCAAGCTCTACGACATCGAGACGCGGAAGGGGTCGGGCTCGCTCAACGCCGGCACACGCTCCGTCAACGCCGTTGCCTTCACCGCCGACAGCAAGAGGGTCATCGCCGGCAGCGGGATTATGACCAAGGGCTCCGCCCCCCCGGCCCCTTACATCAAAATCTGGGACGTTGACTCACTCGCCCCGGCGGGCAGCATTCAGACGGAGGCTCATGACAACAATTTCGCCGTCTCGCCCGACGGCAAGACGATTGCCGTCAACAAGGGTTTCTCTGTCGGGGTGTGGGACTTGACCTTGAATAAGGAGGTGGAGCAAGTACAAGGGGAGGCGGCGATCACTTCGTTGGCTTTTTCGGCCGGTGGGAGACTACTCGCCGTGGGTATGTTGAATAAGGCCGTCACGGTCTGGGACGTTCCTTACGGGGGGAAAGAACTTTGGAATTACGATAGTTCTCCGTTCTCGCTCGCCTATTCGCCGGACGGCAAGCGACTTGCCGTGGGTTTCGCGGACGGCACGATCAACATCTGTGACGCCGTCAAGAGATACCCGTGCGCCGTCCTTAAAGGCCACGCCGAAACAGTCACGTCTCTCGCCTTCTCCCCCGACAGTGGGCTGCTCTACAGTTCTGACAATCGTCGAACCGGCATGCTTGAGTTCAGCGAGAGCGAAGACACGACGGTCAAGACGTGGGACGTGGCCGTGGCGCTGCGCGAGCAGACGCCCGTGCCCGACATCGAGAAACGCGGACTCGTCGTGCTCGCCTACTCGCCCGACAGCAAGACCCTCGTCGCCACGGGCGACAACAGTCAGGCCATGCTGCTCGACGCCGAGACCAACAGGCTCGTCACGAATCTCTACGAGACGGAGCGCTCGGTCACCGCCGTCGCCTTCACCCCCGACGGCCGCACGGCCGCCACGGCGGACGACGAGGAAGTCACGTTCTGGAACGTCGCGACGGCCACGCAGGAGGGCGCGCCGCTGAAAATTAAGAACGTAAACTCCCTTACCTTCTCGCAGGGCGGCAGACTGCTCGTCACGGCGAGCGCCTTTAACGGCGCGGTCACGGCGTGGGACGTGGCTACGCGCAAGGAGGTGAGGGCCGCGCGCGGCAAGGGAGGCGAGGACAACTACGTCGCCCGCCTCTCGCTGTCTCACGACGGCGCGTCGCTCCTCTTCACACGTAACAACATTCTGGAGGTGTGGGACGCGGGGCTGGAAAAACAACAGCGGCGAGCCGGGCTTCATCTGTCCGACGAGGGGATAGTCACGTCGCTGGCGCACTCGCGCGACGGCCGCCTCATCGCCGTGGGCGACTCGCTCAAGAGGGTCGTCCTGTTAGACGCCAAGTCGCTCGGCGTCGTCACCGTCATCGTACTCCCGAACAAGGATGAGGTTCACGCTCTCGCCTTCTCCCCCGACAGCAAGACGCTGGCCACGGGCGGGGAATCAGGGACGGTGAAGCTCTGGAGCACCGCCTCGTTTCAGGAGCTACTCACGCTCAGGGGCTCCGGCCAGGGCACCGTGGCCGGCCCGGCCATCAGGGTCGTGACCTTCTCCCACGACGGGACGAAACTGGCGACCGTCGATAACGAAAGCAACCTGAGGGTCTGGTACGCGCCCGCCACGGCCGAAGCCGCGCGGACGACGCCGCCCGTCAGGGAGCGCTAGATTCGGCCTTCGTGTTTAAGCAGGGACGGAGGAAACGGGACGCTTGTCGAAGAAGAGCTGGAAGGGGATGTGGCTGCGCGTGGCCCAGTAGGTTTCGCTGTGGAGCGCTTCGGGGAAAGCGAAGTAGGTCAAGTCCTGGCCGTAGCGGTAGCCCTTCCTGAGCAGGAGGTCGCGCATGCTCCTCGTGACCTCGTAGTTGTCGCCGGGCCAACCGCTGTCGAGGTAGAGCTTGAGTTCCCTCTTCGGCTCGGCCGCGATTCTCTGCATCAGGTCGTCGCGGTACGTGAAGGTGCTCGACAGGCAGGCCGCGTTCCCGAAGACCTGCGGGTACTGCCACGCCAGATAGAGAGAGACGACGCCGCCCAGCGAAGAGCCCATCACCGCCGTATTCTCCGGCCCGCCGAGCGTGCGGAACCCTCTGTCCACCTCCCGCTTCAACTCCTCGACGAGGAAGCGCCCGTAGTCCTCGTAGCCGGGCTTCGTGTACTCGTGCATCCGGTCGCGCGGGTAGACGGCCACCACCAGAACCTTGTCGATGACGTTCATCGAGTCGAGCATCTCCAACGTCTCGTCCACCCTCCACTCGACGCCGAAGGCCGCCTCTTCGGGGAAGAAGAGGTTGTGTCCGTCCTGCATGTAGAGGGTCGGGTAGCGCTTCAGGAAATTTTCGGAGTAGCCGGGCGGCTGGTAGATGCGGACGCGGTGCGTCACGCCGGTCAGGTGCGAGTAGAAGTCGAAGGGCTGCGTGATGCCGCCCTTCAGTTCGCCGTAGAAGAAGGGGTAGACATCGCGCCCCTCGGGGGCGGCCGTCACGGCGAGGTAGTTCGACCCGACCGACCAGCGGAAGCCGCCCCCGCCCACGTGGCAGGGCTTGAAGTAGAACCAGGGGCGCGAGGTCTCGACGCGGAACTCGTGGACGTTGCCGCCGTCGTGAACCGCCGCGGCCTCAAGGTCAGTCTCCCAACCCATCTCCGTGCGGAGCACGACGCGCCCGCCCTGTGCGGGGTAGTGTACGCGGACGATTAGTGTGTCTGCCATTCTTTAATCGTAGCCGCCGAACATGAAGAGGAAGGTGTCTTCGTCGGTCGGGTTCATGAGGGCGTGCAGGTTGCCGCCCTTGAGCAGGGCGAAGTGGCCGGAGCGGAGGTTGCGAATCTCGAAACAGCGCTCGCGCTGCGGCGTCTTGTTCCAGTCGCCGACGACCATGATACCGCGCCCGCTCATCATCAGGAAGACCTCCTGATTGTCTCGGTGGCGGTGGAGCCCGATGCCGCAGCTCGGCTTAAGGATGTGCAAGTCCATGTAGTCCACGGCCAGAAACTCCTCGCGCCGGTTCCCGTGGTTCTTGCTGCCGTTGGCGTCGAAGTTCCAAGCCTCCAACTGCCGGCCCAACTCCTTCGTGCCGGCGTAGCGCCCGTAGTTCGAGAGCAGGTTGCGGTATTCGAGGAAGCCGATCCCGCCGTGCGGGTTGGCGCTGACCCCGACGCCGAGGTAGTTGTTCCAGCCGCGCAGCACCATGTTGAACTCGTACTGGTAGTTGGCCCCGCCCTTCGAGTCCCAGAACTTCGCGGACGAGTCCGCCCACGCCAGCTCGATGTGGAGCGGCAGGATCGGGTGCATCGTGTTCGCGGGCGACACCTGCACGAGGTACTTGTCGTCGAGCCCGTCGCGGTCGAAGTCCGAGGCGTTGCCGTGGACGAGGTCTGTCCGCACCTGCAACTCGCCGCGGTCGAGCGACGCGCGCCCCTTCACGTCCAACTGGTCGCGCAGGTTGTTGCCGGGGTAGCCCCAGAACTCGACCTCGTAGCGGTCTGTGCGCGGGTTGTACGGCACGTCGATGTAAGAGGGCGTAGCGACGCTCCCGACCCTGAGCCAGAGCTTGATGCGCTCGCCGAGGTTGTGGCCGGCCGCCGCGGACAGGCGCGAGTCGGGGCCGCCGCGGTACGAGATACGCAGGAACGGCCCCGTCCAGTTGCCCGCGCTCGCGAGCCCGCGCACGAGGTACGTGTCCGTGGTGTGGAAGTCGCGGACGTTCTGCTTCTGGAAGTCGGTCTTGTTGTCCTGCTGCGCGGGATCGAGGACGCCCGAGTCCGCGCCCGCCGGGCCATACAGCTCAAGGAACTCGAAGGGGACGAGGAACTGCGCCTGCCCCATGATGTAGAACTCGCGCTCGGCGGCCAGCTCAAGCGCCTCGGCGAGGCCGAGCAGCTTGAGGAGCGAGTTGCCCTTGTTGTAGTCGGGCGGCGTGCCGGGCTCGACTTTGAAGACGCTGTCGGTGTGAATGATTTCCATGTCTTTCGCGCCGCGCGGTCGGCGGCCGGGTCACTGGTGGTAGAGGAAGGCGACGAACTTCAGCGGCTTGTCAGGCGAAGGGTTGCGGATGCCGTGCATGCCGCCGCTCTTGGTGAAGATCATGCTGCCCGGCTCGACGGGCAGCTCCTTGAACTCCCTCGGGCCGATGCCGAAGACCTCGCGCGTGACGGTCGGGAAGTGGTCGGTCGCCGGGTCGTCGCCGACGCGCATGTAGGCGAAGCCCTCGCCCTCGGTGACATAGTACAGCTCCTCCGACCCGATGTGCTGGTGCGTCCCCTCGACCTTGCCGGGCGGCACCGTCACCTCGTGGAAGAAGACGACCGAGCCGCTGAACTCGCGCTGGAAGAGCCAGCGCATCTCGATGATGTTGTCGGGGCGCGCGTCCGGGTTGTTTGGCTCCATCATCGCGTTGCGGTAGCGCACGGGCGCGATGTCCGAAGTCCGTTGGTACCAACCGCGCTGGAAGTCGATGAGGTAGTTCTGGTCGTCGATCGTGTTCTGCGGGTCGCTCGGCTGCTGCGTGCGCGGCTCCTGGTGCGAGCGGAGGTAGTTGTCGTCCCAGCCCGGGTTGCCGATGTTGTAACCCATCGGCACGTCGCGGTCGCTCTCGCGGAAGGCCAACTCCAGCCGCCGGAGCGCGCGCAGGTCGGCGAGCGCGGGCCCGAACGAGGCGACGCGCGTGATGGGCCGACCCTTGCCCATCATGTCCTGCACCATGAAGTCGTGGCGGCGCCCCGCCGGCGGCTCCAGCGTCTCCCAGACCTCGCACTGGAAGGCGCCGATCCAGGTGTCGAAGTACATCTTCAACAGCGCCTCGGACGCGGGCGCGCCCTCCGGGAGCAGCCGCGCCCAGACCATCAGCTCGTCGCGGAGCGTGCGCCCGCGCTCGCGCACCTGCTCGACGAGGCGGCTGGCGCGGTACTCGATTCGCAGGAAGTTGCAGAGGAACTCGCCGTCGAAGTAGACCTCGCCCTTCAGGACGTTGATGTCGAGGTAGCCGCGCACCTCGCGCACGTTGTAGCGGTAGCGCGGGCTGCGCGTGGCGTTGAGATACTGCGCGTGGTAGATGCGGTCGGGGAAGAACACCACCTTGAAGATGCTGTTCTCGACGCTGGTGAAAATCTCTTCGAACTTCTCGTGCTGGGTGCTCATACTCTCCCCTTCAACAGCTCCGCGACGCGGAAGGCGTTCGCCTGAATGGTGAGCGTCGGGTTGCCCCCGCCCGAGGTCGGCATGAACGACCCGTCGGTGACGTAAAGGTTCTCGAAGTCCCACGCCTTACAGTCGGGGTCGAGCACCGAGTCGTTGCGGTCGGCGCCGAAGCGCGCGCCGCCGAGGATGTGGTTGGCGATGCGCGCCCACGCGTTCTCGGCCATGTGGACGCCGCCGCTCTCGACGCCGCCCTGCGCGCCCGCGCGGCGCAGGACTTCGGCGCACTGCGCGGCCAGCGTGTTCATCAGGAACTCGTCGTGCGAGTGCCACTGCTTGACGATGTAGGCGACGGGGCGGTTCCACTTGTCTTTGACCGTCGGGTGCAACTCGACGCGGTTCGACTTGAGCGGCACCTGGTTGGCCATGAAGCTGACCGAGAGGCGCGTGCCGAAGTTGCCATCGAGGAAACGCGTGAGCGCCGCGCCGGTCATCGAGGTGTCTTCGACGAACGACTTCCAGATGTTGTCCAAATCCTGACTGCCGTGCGTGCGCGCGAGCGAGACGGGCAGCGCCTGGTCTGACGTGTTGTTGTACATCGCGCCGCCGGCCCAGATGCCGCTCGCGCTGATGAACTCTTCGGTCGCGCAGAAGTCCGTGGCCCAGTCGCTGTCGAGCGAGATGGACTTGTCGTAGCGGCCGGGAAAAACGGCCTCTGCGCCGCCGAAGCAGTGGGTCAGAAAATATTTCCCGAGCAGGTCGTTCTGGTTGATGCGCTGGTCGAAGTCCTGCCCCAGGCCGGCCGAGAGCTTGAGGAGTCGCACCGACTCGATGGCCGAGCAGGCGACGACCACGATCTTGCCTTCGACCGCCTGCGGCTGGCCGCCGGGGTCGCGGTAGTGCACGCGCGTGACGCGCCCGTTCTGCGATTCGAGGTGCGTGACGGTGCAGTTCGGCCGCAGCTCGAAGTTCGCCTCATTGCTGATGGGCGAAAGGAGCGAGACCCACGTGTTCGACTTGTAGCCCATCGGGTCGCCGTAGCGGTTGACGAACGCGGTCTTGGGGTCGGTCGGCACCTTGCGCCCGCTCGGCGCGTGATCCTCGGTGATGACGGCCAGCGGCGTGCGGTAGCGCGGCATGCCGAGCGCGTCCATGCCCTGCTCGACGAAGCCGCTGATCGGGTTGGGCGGCAGGGGCTTCTGGTAGAAGTCGCCGTTGATGGGCTTGAGCTGCCCGGCCTTCGTGCCGCAGATGCCGACGAGATGCTCGGC
>JBEVJD010000492.1:0-5208 GCA_040510435.1 Pyrinomonadaceae bacterium
TGCTGGGTGTTGGGTGCTGGGGTAAGACCCAGACCCGACGGCTACCTGGCGCGCTTATCATTCGGGTGCATACGGCGTGAGCTTTCAACACAGAGACACAGAGGCACAGAGGCACGGCTTCAAGAGGTATAACCCAACAAGCTGTGCCTCTCTGTGTCTCTGTGCCTCTGTGTTAACTCTCTCTCGGTTGCACTCAACTGCTAATTGCAATAAGTGCGGACAAAGTAAAGACAGAGCCCGCGCGAATCATTCAAGGTTCGCGCGGGCTCTGTTTTGTTAGCTACGACAATCTATTGGAAGTCGGAGCCGTAGGTTTCGCGGTAGGTGCGGACGGCTTCGTCTTCGGAGGGGAGGCGGAGGCCGTCGGTGAAGCGGTTCATGAAGCTGAAGGCGGCGGTCTGTAAGAGCACTTCGGTGGCGCCCTGCTCGCCGAAGTCGGACTTGAGGGCGCGGAAGTCTTCGTCGGTGACGGCGGCCGGGGCGCGCGTCACCTTGCGCGCGAAGGTGACGGCCGCCAGCTCGCGCGGCGTGAGCTGCGAGTCGTCCTTCTGCATCGAGACGAGTTTCGCGGGGTTCACGCCGAGGCGGCGCAGCCCCAGCACTTGATGCAGCACGCAGTAGCGGCAGCCGTTCGCCGTCGAGACGGCGAAGCTCACCTGCAACTGTATGTCGCGGCCGATGGAGGCGTGCTCGCGCACGGTCTGGCCGTAGGCGCGCCAAGCCTGTGCGATGTCGGGCACGCGCAGCATCGCGCGCTGCGAGTTCGCGAGCCCCAGCCCGAGGCCGGCCGTGGGTCTCTGCGGCTCCTTCGAAGCGGCGACCGCCGCGGCCGTGGCCGTCATCTCCTCGTCGGAGATGAGCGCGATGCGCGCGGGCGGTTGGCGGTAGGCCGCGACGGATGAAGGCGTTGCTGTCTGCCCGTCGAGCGCCCAGGGCTCGACGGGCAGACCCATCGCCTCGCTCATGCGCGTGAAGTAGTTGAAGAAGCAGACGGTCATCGTCAGCTCGACCATCTGCGAGTCGTTGTAAGCGGCGCGCGTCCGTGCGAAGTCGGCGTCGGTCAAGTCGTCGAGGCCGCGCGTCAGGGAGTCTGCGTAGGCGAGCGCGAGCTGCTCGGCGGCGCCCAGCGTGCCCGGGCGTTCGGCGCGTATGGCGGCCAACATCTCACGGCCGCGGGGACTGGCGCGGAGCCAGCGCGAGGCGTGCGCGGCGGCGTAGGGGCTCGCGAGCTGCTGCGCCACGCGCAGAGCCATCGCCATCTTCGTCTCGGGCTGAAGCGTCCCGCCGTAGAACACCGTGCGTACGAGGTGCGCGAACTGCGGCGCGGCCTTCGTCTGCGCGGCGAGCGCGCGCAGGTAGTTCGGCGGCTGCCCGCCTTCGAGCGGGTCGGCGAGACTCAAGCCCTTCAAACCCTCGGCCGAAGGGTCGGCCAGCGCCACGCGCGGCTGCGCGGAAGTGCGCGCGCGCGCGGCGCGCTCAAGCTCTGCGACGGCGACGGGCGTGGCGGCGGGCGCCGCGCCCGTTTTAGAAGTGTCGGCCGCGAGCGCGAACGACGTGCCCGAGCTTAACAACGAAAGGGCGAGGAGTAGTCGCAGCGTGAATCTCATCGGTAATTAACTCCGTCAGACTTTTTAGCACCTGTGTGGAAAGTCCCGGAGGGACGAAATGTTTATAGCTCCTACGTCGTAACTGACCCCGAGCCTCGTCAGGGGCGACATCAACGTGCCGCTCCGATGGAGCTTGTCAGATTAATAACCAGCCTTGAGCTATAAACATTATCGCCCCTCCGGGGCGTGACTTAAACATTGTCGCCCGTCGGGGGCGATGACTTCTCAAACAGGCTCTTAAGATTCAGAACATGAAGCGCACGCCGGCTTGCAGATTGCGCGGGTCGAACGCCTGCGTGGACTTGCCGAAACTCGGCAGCGACAGGTCTGCGTTCGGCAGGAAGAGGTTGACGTTGTTCAGCGCGTTGAAGGCGTCGAGCCGCAGTTGCAGGCTCTTCGACTCGCCGAGCCTGAAGGCCCTTGAGAGCGAGGCGTCGAGCGTCACGTAGCGCGGGCCGCGGAACGTGTTGCGGCCGAGCGTGCCGTTGCGCCCCGGGAGCGGCTTCGGGAACGCGCTCGCGGGGAAGAGCCCGCGCAGGAAGTCTTCGCGCGAGAAGGTCGTCGGTATGCTCCCCGCCGCGGGCGCGTCCGGCCGGTCGTAGAAGCCGCCGCCGACGGCACCCCCGCCCGCGTCGAGATTATAGTCGCCGCCCGCGCGGAACGAAGCGCCGTTCCAGACAGAGAAGGGCCGGCCCGACTGCGCCGTGAAGGTCGTGGACAACTGCCACCCGTTCAGCATCGCGCGCGCCCAGCGGTGCGAGACTTTATCGAAAAACTTCGGCGACCAGACGACCGAGGCCGAGAGCCGGTGCGGGATGTCGAAGAGCGAGCGAGCGCGCTCGCAGCGCAGGCAGTCAATGTCCTGCGCGCCCTTGCCCGGCTCGGAGTTGTCCTGGAACTGCCCGGTCGAGGTGTCGCTCGAAGTGTCCATCCACTTCGCGAAGCGGTAGTTGGTCTGGAGGAAGAAGTCGTCGGCGAACGAGCGGCGCAGTTCGACGGTCGCCCCGTGGTAGCTGGAACTGACGCCGTTGGTGACGAAGAGGAGCGTGCCGAAGTTCGGGTTGAGACGGTCTTCGCGGCCGTCGAGCAGGTCGCCGTTGAAGCGGTTCACGTCGTCAATGCGTTCGAGGTTGACGCCGAGCGTGCCCGTGTAGCCCGCCTCGGCCACCCAGCCGCGGCCGAGTTGTCGCTGCACGTTGAGGAAGAAGCTCTCGCTGTACTGCGTCTTGATCGTCGGGTTGATGACGAAGCCCGTGGGACGGATGCGCGCCGTCTCGCCGGGCAGCGGGTTGACGCCGCCCTGCGCGTTCAGGCCGCGCGCGAACTCGGGGTTGAAGGGGACGGGGACGCCGTAGAGTATCTGCGTCCCGATGCCGGTCGAGGGCTGGCTGACGACCTGCACGGCGTCGGGCGGCAGAGCGCGCGCGCCGTTGATGGACTGGCCGTGGTGCGGTTGGAAGGCGAGGCTGAAGCCCGCGCGGACGGAAGTCTTCCCATCGCCGAACGGATCGTAGGCGACGCCGATGCGCGGCGAGAAGTTGAACTTCTGCGGGTTGTAAAGTCTCTCGACGTGCCCGACGGAGGCGCCCGCGATGCGTTGCTGGAAGGTCGAGCCCTCGCCGAGGATGATTGAAGAGAGACGGTCTTCACGCTCGGTCGAAGTGCCGAAGTAGTCGTGCCGGATGCCGAGGCTTAGATTGAGCTTGCTGCTGACCTTCCAGTCGTCCTGAAGGAAGAGTCCCGATTCGTAGAACGTGAAGTAGCGCGCGAAGCCGCTGGGCTGTCCCGTCGCGGGGTCAACAGTTAACGTCTGTCGGAAGGGGCGGTCGTTGACTAAATCCGCGACGCTGTTGAAGGAGAAGGCGCCGGCCGAAGGCGGGCCGATGGAGAGCCCTTTGAAGATGCGCCGCGCTTCGCCGCCGAGCCGCAGTGTGTGACGGCCGCGGTCGAGCGTGAGCGTGTCGCGCAGCTCGTAGGTGCGCAGGCGCGTCCCCGAGTTGAATACGTCGCCGAAGGGCGCGGTGATGCCGGTGATGGTCAACTGCGGCACGACCGCGGAGTCTGAGCCGCGCACGGTGTTGATCATCAGGAACGAGAAGCGCAGGTCGTTGACGTGCCGGCCGAGGACGCGTATGTGGCCGAGGTTGAGGTTGTAGAAGTTGCCCGTGAAGGGGCCGCGCATGCCGCGCGCGGCCTGACCGAGCGTGGCGGTCGAAGAGCTGGTGCCGCCCTCGTCCCGCTGCCGCTCGCCGATGAATCGCCCCGTGATTTTGTCGAGCCCGCCGTTGAATGAGTGGTCTATGCGGACGAGGTACTGGTCGAAGCGGACGTAGTCGTGCAGGTTGACGGTGGCGCTCCCCGTAGCGGGGAGCGTCACGCCGTCGAGCGTGATGTTGCTCTGGTTCGCGTAGCGGCTGCCGGCGCTGCCGGGCAGCGGCGAGGGGGCGGGGAACTCGCGGAAGAGACGCGCGGCGATGCTGTTCGAACGCGTGCGTAAGACGTGCTCGCGCAGCTCGGGCGTCTCCACCTGAAACGAGAGCGCGCGCGCGAGTGCGTTGCGCGTCCCCTCGTAGGAGCCGAAGAAGAAGGTCTTGTTTTTAATGACGGGGCCGCCGACGTTCGCGCCGAACTGGTTGAAGACCTGCGGCGAGCGCTCGGCGGCGAAGAAGTTGCGCGCGTTCAGAGCAGCGTCGCGGTGAAACTCCCAGGCGCGCCCGTGCAGCGCGTTCGTCCCCGACATCGTGCGCAGGTTGATGACCGCGCCGTTGCCGCGCCCGAACTCGGCCGAGAAGTTCGAGGTCTGCACCTGCACCTCCTCGACCGACTCGATGGAGGGCACGATGGCCGGCTCGCCCGTGTTGTTGGGGTTGGTGTTCATCGAGCCGTCGAGGACGTAGTTGTTGCCGCGGTAGCGGTTGCCGTTGACGGTGACGACGGGCGAGTTCGAGAGCTTGGTCGAGTTGGCGGCGCCGGGGATGGCGGTCGCGCCCGCGCTCAGGCGGGGCAGCAGGAAGATGTCGCGCTGCGGCAAAGGTAGTTCCGACACCTCGCGCTGCGTGAGCGTGTCGGCGACGCGACCCTCGCGCGAGAGACCCAGACCTTCCGCCCCCGAGACGACCTCCACCGTCTCCTCGACCCCGCCGACTTCGAGCCTCACCTCCAAATCGGTCGTGCGCCCGAGGTTGAGCGCCAGCGCCTTCTGCTCGAAGGTCTTGAAGCCCTGTGCGCGCGCGGTGAGCGTGTAGGTGCCGGGCGGGAGGCTGGCGAGCGTGAAGCCGCCGTCGTCGCCCGTCACGGCCGAGCGCGTGAGCCCCGTCGCGTCGTTGCGCGCCGAGACGTTTGCGGCGACGAGCGCGCGCGCCTGCGCGTCGATGACGCGGCCATGCAGCGTCGCTTCCGTGATCTGCGCATACGCGGCGGGCGCGCTGCCGAGCGCACACAGCAATGCGAGCGCGAGCCCGCAGGCGGGCCGGAGGATTCTTTTTTTCATCGCGAGAAGCTGAAGGAGTCTGGCGCGCGCGGTTCCGACTTGAGCGACGCGCGCCGGCCGGGAAGTACCGGAAATGTTCCGAATTGCGCCAAGGAAGCTACCACGCGAGTC
>JBEVJD010000493.1:0-33473 GCA_040510435.1 Pyrinomonadaceae bacterium
CCGCTCCTCCAGTTCGTCCACGGCCAGAACGAGAAGATGACGCTCGACCTCTTCTTCGACACGACCGAGGACGGCATGGGCGCGGGCGCGCAGAGCGTCACCGTGCACACCGACAAGATTTACGGGCTCGTCAAGATCGTGCCCGAGCGCCACGCGCCGCCCATCTGCGAGTTCATCTGGGTCAACCCGTTCCCCGGCAGCCAGATCAACGCCGCGCTCGGCGGCAACCAGCGGCGCACCTCCTTCAAGTGCGTCGTCGAGAGCGTCAAGCAGAAGTTCACGCTCTTCAGCACCGAGGGCGTGCCGCTGCGCGCGACCCTCTCGGTCACGCTGCGCGAGTACAAGACGCTCAACGACCAGTTCGGCCGCCAGAACCCGAACTCGCCCGACCGCACGCAGAGCCGCGTCCTGGAGCAGGGCGAGACGCTGGCGCTCGTCGCCGCGCGCCACTACATGAAGCCGGGCGAGTGGCGGCGCGTGGCCGACGCCAACGGCATCAACGACCCGCGCCGGCTGACGCCCGGCACGTTCCTCACGCTGCCGCCGATCCGTTAGGGGTGAAAAGGGATGTCAGCCGTCGTCACACTCGTCGAGGAGTCATTGGCCCGGGGCGGTTTCTACGTCCCGCGCTTCGAGGTGCGTATCGAGGGCGTCGGCCTGCCCGACAACGTCCTGCGCGACGTGACGCAGTTGACCTACAAGGACAACGTCAAGGAGATCGACAGCTTCGAGCTGACCGTCAACAACTGGGACGCGGCGGCCAACGACTTCAAGTACGTCGGCGCGGAGACCGCCGCGACGCTTGAGCAGGAGCCGCTCCACCGCCTCTTCGAGCCCTGCAACAAGCAGGTCGAGGTGCTGATGGGCTATGTCGATGACCTGCGCGTGATGGTGACGGGCACGTTCACGACGATGGAGCCGAACTTTCCCGCGGGCGGCGCGCCGACGCTCACCGTGCGCGGGCTCAACGTCCTCCACGAGTTGCGGCGCAAGCAGTACACGACCGCGTGGGATGAGAAGACCGACAGCCAGATCGCCACCGAAATCGCCGGGCTGGTGGACAAGGAGACGAAGAAGAAGCGCTTCCCGCTGCCGGTCGAGGTCAACAAGGAGGCGGCCGCCGCCGAGACGCGCCTCACCTACGTCGCGCAGAAGAACCAGTACGACATCGACTTTCTGCTGGCCCGCGCGCGCGAGCGCGACTACGTCATCGTCATCCAGGAGGCCGACCCGGAGGTGCCCGGCTCGGTCAAGCGCCTCTACTTCGGGCCGTCGCACGGCGCGATGGCGCCGGGGCTGCGCGATGTCACGTTCGAGTTGGAGTGGGGCAAGTCCCTCATCGACTTCAAGCCGACGCTGACGACGGCCAAGCAGGTCAAGTCGGTGACGGTCAACGGCTGGGATCGCAAGGCCAAGCAGGAGATCAAGGAGACCGTCACGCTCGACGACCCGAAGCTCAACATCAACAAAGACCTCCACGAGATGTTGCAGAAGTGCGACCCGCGCGAGGAGCACGTCGTGGACGAGCCGGTCTTCACGAAGGACGAGGCGCGCAAACGCGCCACGGCCCTCCTGCTGGGGCAGTTGAAAGACATGGTCAAGGCCAGCGGGACGACCGTCGGCCTGCCCGACCTGCGCGCCGGCAAGGTGGTCAACATCGTCGGCTTGGGCTCGCGCTTCAGCGGCTCCTACTTCATCACCGAGACGACGCACACGATCAACGCGAGCGGCTACGTGACCAAGTTCAACGCGCGCCGCGAAGACAAAAAGCAGCAGCAGGCACAGGGCGCCTGAGTCGAAAAGGAGGGAGCGGCAGATGCAGCGACACCCCGGCGTCACCGTCGGCACCGTCAAGAACGTGGACGACCCCGAGAAGCTGGGCCGCGTGCAGCTCGTCTTCCCGAAGCTGGGGGGGGTCGCCAGCACCTGGGCGCCGATTGCGACCTTCATGGCGGGGCCGGATCGCGGCGGCTTCTACATGCCGGAGGTGGACGACGAGGTGCTGGTCGCCTTCGAGGAGGGCGACTTCGACCACCCGTACGTCGTCGGCTTCCTCTGGAACGGCAAAGACCGCCCGCCGACCGACGACGTTAACCTGCGCCTCTTCCGCTCGGTCAACGGCCACGAAATCGCCGTCTACGACCCCGAGGTGGCGGGCGGCGACAAGGGCTACATCCGCCTCAAGGACGCGCACGGCAACGTCGTCGAGCTGTCGAACGCGCAGATCGTCATCCGCTCGGTCGGCACCATCATCATTCAGGCGCCGAACATCATCATCAACGGGAGGCCGGTCGTGCCGCAGCCGCGCCCGATTTAATGCTCAAGCCGCGCCCGGCCGCCGGGGCGACCACAGAGGCAGGACGAGATGAGTGTGAACATCAACATACCGTGCCCGGACTTCCCGCCGGTCTCCGCCGATTTGAAGGTGACGCTGCCTTTCGGCGAGCTGAAGGCGTTCCGCGACTTCTCGCTCTCGCTCCCGACCGACTGCAACCTGTCGTTCAACCTGCTGCTCCAGATTCAACCGCTGCTGGCGAGCATGGCCTGCCTCCTCAAGATTCTGAACGTCATCGCGTCGCTGAAAGAGTTTCTGGAGGCGTTCCCCAACATCCCGAAGGTGGCCGAAAAGGCCGGCACCGTCGTGACCGCCATCGGCGACTTGGGGACGTGCCTGCCGCCGGGCATCTTCGTCAGCCTCGCGCTCACCATCAAAGGCATCCTGCAAATCATCCTCGCCTTCCTCGGCTGCCTGATCTCGCAGATCGAGAGCATTCTCAACTTTCAACTGGGGCTCGACTTCGACGCCGCCGCGGGGAACCCGGCGTTGACCGCGACGCTCAACTGCGCGAAAGAGAACGCGCAGCTCACGGCCGACCACCTGGCGGCCTCGCTCGGCCCCATCCAACCGCTGCTCGACATGGTCGGCATGATCGCCGGCATCGTCGGGCTCAACATCGCGCTGCCCTCGATGTCCGGCGTCTTCGCCCCCGGCGCGGACATGGCCGAGGGCGTCGCCAAGTTGCGCGAGACCGTGACGCAGATGCAGCAGGTCGTTGACTCGATCCCCGGCTGACGTGCGGCCGGGGCGTTTGAAGAATGATGCGGGAGGCCGCGTCGGCCGCGGGCCCGGACGGGGCGCGGCGGGGCGGCTTCCGAGAGTGGGGAGGGATGATGGCGGGCACGAGAGACTTCCTCGGCGTGGGGTGGAAGTTCCCCTTGCAGGTGACGGCGGCCGGCCGCGTCGCGCAGGCGCGCTACGAGCAGCGCATCGAGGAGTCCATCTACCTCATCCTGAGCACGGCGAAGGGCGAGCGGGTCATGCTGCCCGACTTCGGCTGCGGCATCCACGAGCTGGTCTTCGCGCCGAACAGCGCTCTCACGCGCGCCCTCGTCGTGCAGAGCGTCCGCCAGGCGCTGGTGGATTACGAGCGGCGCATCGACGTGCTCGATGTCGCGGCCGAGTCCGCGCCGAGCGAGCAGAACCTGCTGCTCATCCGCGTCGGCTACCGCATCCGCGCCAACAACGCGCTCGGCAATCTGGTCTACCCGTTCTACGTCAACGAAGGGAGCTAGGGAGTGCCGCTCGAAGACTACATCCCGCGGATTGATGACCGGCGTTTCGACGACATCATGGCCGAGGCGCGCACGCGCATCGCCCGCTACACGCCGGAGTGGACGCCCGTCTGGACGGATGTCAACGACAACGACCCCGGCGTCACGCTCGTCCAGCTCTTCGCATGGCTCACCGAGATGCTGGTCTACCGCCTCGGCAAAGTCCCGGAACACAACTACCTCAAGTTCCTTCAGCTCCTCGGCATCGAGCTTAACCCGGCCGAAGCCGCCACCGCCGAAATCACCTTCCCCGTGAAGGCGAACTTCGCCGACCCGTACCTGATCGTCCCGAGGCGGACGCAGGTCTCCGCCGAGTCGGGCGACGGCGGCGCGCCCGTCATCTTCGAGACGGAGCGCGCGCTCTTCGCCCTCACGGCGCGGCTCGCCTCCGTGCAGGCGTTCGACGGCTACGACTTCACGGACGTGACGGCCGAGAACGTCGAGCCCGGGGAGGGCTTCGAGCCGTTCGGGAGCCTCGCCGGCATCGAGAGCGCGCTGCTGCTCGGCTTCAAGTACGACAAGGAATTCCCGCCGAAGGTCGAGCTGAACCTCGCCGTCCTGACCCTGTCGGACGCGGCCTCCGCCTCCTTCGACTGCGGCCTGCCGGAGACGCCCGCGTTCGCGTCGGCCGCGCTCGTCTGGGAATACTGGGACGGCGGCGAGTGGGCCACGATGAGTCTCCTCAAGGACGAGACGCGCTCGCTCGCGCGCTCGGGGCACGTCTACCTGAAGACGCCCGCCAAGGGCGAGATGCAGCGAACGGCCGTGGGCGAAGTGGCCGAAGCCCTCTACTGGGTGCGCGCGCGCGTGGTGGGCGGCGGCTACGAGCGCGCCCCGCGCCTGCTGGCCGTCAGGACGAACACCGTCGCCGCCGCGCAGGCCGAGACCATCGCGGACGAGGTGCTCGGCGGCAGCAACGGCCGCCCCAATCAGGTCTTCCGGCTCGCCAACGCGCCCGTCCTCGCCGGCACGCTCAACCTCGAAGTGGACGAGGGCGACGGCTTCAGTCAGTGGACGCGCGTGGACGACTTCTTCGGCTCGTCGCCGCACGACCGTCACTACTCTCTCAACCGCACGAGCGGCGAGGTGCGCTTCGGCGACGGCGCGAACGGCGCCATCCCCGTCGGCAACGTCAACAACCCGGGCGCCAACGTCGTCGCGCGCGAGTACCGCACGGGCGGGGGCCGCCGCGGCAACGCCGCCGCCGGCTCGCTCAAGACGATGCTCACCCCGGTCGAGGGCGTGGACGACAACGGCGTCTCGAACTTGCAGGTGGCCTCCGGCGGGCGCGACGAAGAGACGCTTGACGAGGCGAAGAAGCGCGCCCCGCGCTCCGTCAAGAGCAAGTGCCGCGCGGTGACGAATGAAGACTTCGAACACCTCGCCATGAACTCCGCCAACGTCAAGCGCGCCAAAGCCCTGCCGCTCCAACACCCGGCCTTCCCCGGCGTACGGGTGCCGGGCGTGGTCACGGTCATCGTCGTCCCCGACAGCGACGAGCCGAACCCGACCCCGAGCGAGGGCACGCTCCGCACGGTCTGCGCCTACCTCAACCAGCGGCGGCTGCTGACGACTGAGTTGTACGTCATCAGTCCGACCTACCGGCGGGTCGAGGTGTCGGCCGAGGTCGTCGCCAAAAATAGCGCCGACCTCGCGGAGGTGAAAGAGGGGATTGACCAGGCCCTCCTCACGTACTTCCACCCGCTCAAGGGCGGCGAGGACGGGCAGGGCTGGCCGTTCGGCGGCAACGTCTTCTTCTCGCGCGTCTACCAGCGGGTCTTTTCGGTCGCGGGCGTCGAGCGCATCACGCGACTCGTCATCACGGTTGACGGCGAGGAGGCCCCCGAGTGCAAGGACGTGGCCGTCGAGGAGGGCGTGCTGCTCTACTCGACCGAGCACGACGTGCAGATCGGCTACGCCTTCGACGAGTGAGTGAGATTTTGAACGGGTGACATTGGAGACAGGTCTGATGGAGATGTCGAGCGCACAGAGCACACTGCCGCCGATCCCACAGCCGCCGCACGACCCGACGTGGTGGCTGCTCGACGGGCGTGTGGGCTGGCGCGGGGCGCTGCTGGAGAAAGTGGAGGTGACGCCCGCGCGCTGCACGCTCGCGCTCCGGCCCGTGCCGGGCAGCGGGCGGTCGCCCGTCGAGCCGAGTGGCAGCTTCGGCGGCGTCACCCTCCCCTCCAACGCGGCGTTCGGGTCGGACGGCCAGCTCTACCTGCTCGACGCGGGGTCGGCCGAGCTGAAGCGTTTCGACTCTTGCGAGTGCGCGTGGAAGACCGTCCCCTGCTTCGGCGGCAAGGGCGCGGGGGCGCGCCAACTCGACGGCGCGCACGGCATCGGCGTCTGCTCCGGCAACCTCTTCGTCTGCGACACGGGCAACCACCGGCTCGCCGTCTTCACGCTCCACGGGTTCGCCCTGCGCGGCTTCTGGTCGCCGCCGGCCGCCGCCGACCTCGCCAACGTCTGGGAGCCTTACGCGGTCGCATTCGACGGTCGCGGGCGCGTCTTCGTCAGCGACGGCGCGAACGGCTGCGTCCACCGCTTCGCCCCGCACGGGCGCTGGGAAACGTGCCTGCCGGGTTTCGGCAAAGTGACGCACCTCGCGGCGGACTGTCGCGACCGCCTGTACGCCGTCGTCGAGGGCGAAGACGCGGCGCGCGTCTTCGACGCGGAAGGCGCATCGCTGGGCGTCGTCTCGCGCGTTGACGAGATGGCCGCGCACTTCCCGCGCCTGCCGTTCCGCGTCGATGCACAAGGGAACCTCCATCTCGGCGAGCTGTGCCCCGCCGCGCACGCGCCGGCCTGCGGGCTGGCGCAGCCGACGGCGCGCGGCGTCTTCGACCTCGCGGGGCGGCCCGCGGCGGCGCCGCCCGCGCCCGCCGGCCCCGTCTACGAGAAGGAGGGCACGTACCTGAGCGAGGCCCTCGACAGCGCGCTCTACAACTGCCAGTGGCACCGCGTCGTCCTCGGCGGGAGCCTCCCCACCGGCGCACGGCTCAGAGTTTCGACCTACACGGCCGAAGCAATGCTGACCACCGAACAGCTCCTCGACTTGCCGGAAGACGCGTGGCAGACGAAGCAACTCGCGCAGCGGTTCGACGCGGGCGGCGTGTGGGATTGCCTCGTCGGGAGCGGCGAGGGTCGTTACCTCTGGCTCAAGCTGGACTTCAAAGGCAACGGCGCGGCCAGCCCCGTGTTGGACTGCGCCCGCGTCGAGTTCCCGCGCGTCAGCCTGCGCCGCTACCTGCCGGCCGTCTTCGGCGAAGACCCCGGCGGCGCCAGCTTCACCGACCGCTTTTTGAGCATCTTCGACACGACGCTGCGCGGCGTCGAGCGGGAGGTGGACGAGCAGGCGCGCCTCTTCGACCCGCTCTCCACGCCGGCCGACATCGACCCGCGGACTGGCGTCGATTTCCTCTCGTGGCTGGCCTCGTGGGTCGGCCTCACGCTCGACCGCCAGTGGCCGGAGGCCAAGCGACGCAGGCTGCTCAAGCACGCCGCGCACCTCTACCACCTGCGCGGCACGCGCGAAGGGTTGTGGCGACAACTGCTCCTCCACCTCGGCATGGAGTCGGAGGCGAAGTGCTGCCCTGGAGACCGGCCGCAGACCGCCTGCCGCCCGGCCGACCTCAACTGCGCCCCGGTCGAAACGAAGCCGTGCGCGTGGCAGCCGCCGCCGCTCATCCTCGAACATTACCAGTTGCGGCGTTGGCTCTTCGTCGGCGCGGGGCGTCTGGGCGCGCAGGCCGTGCTGTGGGGCAAGCGCGTCGTCGGGCGCAGCCAGCTCGACGCGGGCGCGCAGGTCGCGGGGACGAAACTCCTCACGACACAAGACCCGTATCGCGATCCGTTTCACGTCTACGCGCACAAGTTCTCGGTCTTCGTCCCGGCGTGTTACGAGAAATCAGACCGGCTGCGGCGCGCGCTCGAAAACCTGCTCGAAGGTGAGCGCCCGGCGCACACGCAGGCGCAGTTGGTCTTCGTCGAGCCGCGGTTCCGCATCGGCTTTCAATCCATGATCGGGTTCGATTCGGTCGTCGGTCGTTACCCGGAGGGCGTCACGCTGGGCGGGACGCCGCTTGGCCGCGCGTCGGTCTTAACGGCGGCGCCGGACAAGCAGGGCGCCCCCTCGTTCGATGTCGGCGTGCGCGCGCGCGTCGGGACGACGACGAAGCTGGATTAAATAAGGAGAGGCCGGTATGTCACACCCACACGATAAAACGAACACGTCCGGCTGCCCGTCGTGTGACATCGGGATGTTCACGCGCAACCACTACTTCACGGGGAAGCTCCTCGTCGAGCGCGACTTCACCGACGAGCAGCGGTACCACGTCGAGAAGTTGCGCCACCACAACCAACGCCTGCACGGGTGGGGGGTCGTCTGCGGCCTCCGCGTCAAGCAGCACGAGAACCCCGCGTGCCGCGGCCGCTACGTCTGCGTCGAGCCGGGGACGGCGATTGATTGCTGCGGGCGCGAGATCATCGTGCGCGAGACGGAGTGCATTGACCTCACGCAGTTCGAGGCGGTCAAGGCCCTCGGCGAGCAGGAGGGCGACGAGACGCACACGCTGCAAATCTGCGTCCGCTACCGCGAGTGCCCGACCGAGGAGATTCCCGTCCTCTACGACGAGTGCGGCTGCGACAGCGCGCAGTGTGCGCCGAACCGGATTCTCGAATCGCACGAGTTCTCCGTCATCGTCGACCCGCCGCCGGCCGCCGATTCGCTCCACTCCCCGAAGCTCGCCTGGGACGACACCATCGGCACCTTCGCCCCCGCCCTGCGCGTGGCGCTGCACGCCGACAGCCACCGCCTCTACGTGCTCACGGGCGGGAACTCGAACTCGATCATTCAGGTCAACACGGACAATCACATCCCCGTCGCCTACCCGCTGCCGTCGGGCGGGCTTGAACTGGCCGTCTCGAACGACGGGCAGCGCCTCTACGTCGTCGCCGAGGCCGAGAACGACCCGGCGACGAACCCGCGGCGGCTGCTCGTCCTCGACACGGCCGACCTCGCACAGGCGCCCATCCACGCGCTCGACATCGGCGGCAGCGTCGCGAGCGACATCCACCTCGCAGTCGCGCCGGGGCCGGACGGACGCCTCTTCGCCGCGGTCGGCGAGACCGGGCAGGTGTGGGTGTGGGGTCTCGACCTCAACGCCGCGGCGGCGCCGGCCGACCCGCAGGAGATACCTCTGGGCGCGGGCGTGAGCGGCCTCGTCATCGGCAGCAACGCCGAGTACGGCGTGGCCTCCTCCGGCGTTGACAACAACCTCCACGTCTTCGACATCACCAGCATTCCCGACCACGTGGCGAAAACGATCCTCCCGGCGGGCGCGCTCGCGTCGGCGCTCGCCGTCGTGAGGAGCAGCGGGCCGGACGCGTTCGTCGTCGCCGACGGGGCGGCCAACAGTTTGCACCTCGTCGCGTTCGGCTCCCCGGACGTGTTGCTCGGGTCGGTGGCCCTCGCGCACGCGCCCGCGGCGCTCACGGTCTCGCCCGGCGGCCACTGGGCTTACGTGCTCGTCCGCGACGGCGACCAGAGCTTCGTGCAAACGGTGAACCTGCAACGCCTGCGGCAGAACCTGCCCGTCATCGCGGGCCAGCCCTTCGAGGTCGGGGCGGGCAGCGAGCAGGTCGTCATCTCGGCGTCGGGCGCACGGCTCTACGTCCCGTACGCGGGCGCCGCCGGCCCCCCAAGCGACGGCGGCGTGGCGGTCGTCACCGTCGCGGAGCAGGCTTGCGACGAGATCATCTGGCGTCACCTCGATGGGTGCCCGGACTGTGACGTGCCCAACTGCGTCGTGCTGGCGACCATCGAGAACTACGACTTCGGCGACCTCTTTCAAGACCAGACCGACCCGCCGGCTGATGTCGCCGCCGACCAGACCAACGACTTCGTCCGCATTGACAACCGGCAGGGCCGGCGACTCCTGCCGAGCACGCAAGTGCTGGCTGAGATGATCGAGTGTCTGATGAGCCACGGGCCGGGCGGCGCCGGGACACAAGGCCCCCCCGGCCCTCAGGGCCCGGCGGGCGCAGACGGGCAGGATGGGCAGGACGGACAGAACGGACAGAACGGGCAGCCCGGAGAGCAAGGGACTGCGGGGCCGGGGCTGGAGGAAGGGCTGACGCGCATCCGTGCGCTCAGTTGGCGGCACAACACGCAGGACAACCCGCTCGTCTTCATCTCCGACGCGACCGGGCAGCAGTTTGGTGCGGGGCTCGTCATCGGCTTCTCGGGCAAGGTCGAGGTGCAGGACGTGATAGACGCCGACCACGTGTTTCAGGTCTTCGTCAGGACGGGCACCCGAGATCAGCAACGGCAGGGACTCATCTGCCGCTGCCCGGTCGTCGGAAGAATCGTCCCCGTCGAATACACCGACGACGGCGCGGGACGGATCATCTCCGCGCAGGCCACCGGCTCGCCGTCGCCGGGCGCGGCCTTCATCTTCGACCCGGACACTGTCAGCGGACGCAACATCCTCAACGGCGAGATCAACGAGCTGTGGGTCAAGCTGCGCTGCGACTTCGTGCTCGACAGCGACGGCCGGGCCGTGGACGGCGAATTCGTCCGGGCGCAACTGCCCACCGGCGACCGGCCGGCGGGCAGCGCCTTCGGGATACAGGGCGGGCTGTTCGAGAGCTGGTTCTTGCAGCGCCGGCAGGGGTGAAGACCGAGGGCGGCCGAAGACTTTGACCGAGACTTTTTCGCACTTCGCGCTCAAGGCGGGACGGACGGACGCCCGCGCTCCCAGCAACGGAGGGGTGAGATGGCCTACTACGACCGAGTGACAACGACGCATGCGAGGACGAACGAATGTGAGCCGGCGCGCTGCCCCGAGTGCGGCGGGCTGGAGTGCCTGTGCCGCCCACGCTTCTTCGCCGGTCAGCTCTTGACCGACGAAGACCTCAACCGCCTCGACCATTACATCGTCGAGAAGAACAAGCTGCACAACCGCTACCTCCACGGCTGGGGCGTCGTCTGCGGGCTGGAGGTCGTCTGCCACCCCTGCGACATGGTAACGGTCAGGTCGGGCTACGCGCTCAGCCCGTGCGGCGAGGACATCGTCGTCTGCCGCGACGACGCGGTTGACGTTTGCGCGCTCATCAAGCAGTGCCGCGACAAGGAGCGCCGCCGTTGGGAGTGCGACCCCTCCGACTCGCGCGGCGACGACCCGAACTGCCGGGACGTGACCGAGGACTGGATTCTCTCGATCCGCTACGAAGAGAAACCCTCGCGCGGCATCACGGCTCTCAAGGGCGCGAGCGGCTCGACCTGCTCGACGAGCTGCACCTGCGGCGGCTCGTCCGCGTGCGGCTGCGGCGGCGGCTCCACCGGAGGGTGCGGGTGCGGCGGCGGCGGCGGTTGCGGCTGCTCCCAGCGCGGCGGGGCGGCCACGAAGCAGACGGCGAAGGGCGGCTGTAAGACGACGGGCGGGAAGAGCGCCCCGCCGCAGTGCGAGCCGACCGTCACGTGCGAGGGCTACGTCTACGAGGTCTGCAAAGTCCCCGTCAGAAAGCGCGACCCGGAGCAGCGTGACCTGGGCGCGCTCATCAACCGCGCCCTGCAATGCTTCAAGTGTCTGATGGAGGCCCTGCCGTTGCAGCCTTCGGCCAACGCCAGCCGCGCGCAATGGCACGAGTGGTGTTGTCAGTTGAAGGAAGCACTGCTCGACTATCTCGCGTCCCATCCTGTCTACGATTGCTCACTCGCCGAACGGCTCGCGCAGTTCTTCTGCCCCGACCCGAACTCGCCGCAGTTCGACACCGACGCGCAGTACCGCGACGCGGTCAACAGCGCCGTCCAGACCATCGTCGCGCCAATCGGGGCCGCGTACATCTTCTACTGCTTCTGCTCGGCCTTCCTGCCGCCGTGCCCCGGCCCCGTCGAAGACCCGCGCGTGCCGCTGGCGGTCGTCACCGTCCGCAAAGGTAGCTGCCGCGTCGTCCGCGTCTGCAATCTGAGCTACCGCAAGTTCGCCACGACGTTTCCCAACTTGCAGTACTGGCTCTCGCCGCTGCCCTTCGTCCGGCAGTTCCGCACGGTGTTGGAGGCGATCTGCTGCCGCGCGCTGCCGTCGTTCACGCGGCCGCCGGGCACCACCGTCCCCGGCCAGCCGCCCTCGACCATCCCGGGAGGCGCGCCGCCGCCGCCGCCCCCCCCGCCGGTTACGCCCGCGTTTGCGTCTTCGGCGGCGGAGACTGAGGCTGCCTCAACTTCTGCACTGCGCGACGCCGAGTTCGTCAAGGCGCTGACCCAGGCGTGGGAGAACCGGAACAAGACCATCGACGGGGAGACGCTCTTCCTCGGCGCCGTGGGCGCGAAGGACGAGAAAGGGCAGCCGTTCCTGACAGAGTCCGAGTTGGAAAATCCCTTCACGCTCCTGATGCTCAACCGTGTGCTCGGCCCCACTCTGCGGGCCGTCTCCGACGAGACGCCCGGCGCGCTCCGAACCGCCGTCGCGGCGGGGTCGGGGGGCGCACACGGCGACGACGAGGTGAGCGCGCTGCGGGCGCAGTTGGAAGAGTTGTCGGCGACCATCAAGCAGCAGCAGGAGCAGATCAACGCGCACGAGGAGCGACTGAAGGGTAACCAGAGTAGCTAGGAGGTTGCGACCGTGACGACCAACCAAACACAGCGGCCGAAGTATTTCGAGAACCAGTACCTCGGGGCCGCAGACCTGACGGCGGCGGTCGATTACGCGCGCCTCCAGCACGCGCGCCACTCGCTCGGCGCGCACACCTGGGGCATCGCGATGGGACTCCAACTCGTCGAGAAGCCTTCGGCCGCGGGCGGCGGTCAGGTGGACGTTTTCATCCAGCCGGGCTTCGCGTGGGACGGCTTCGGCAGGGCCGTGGTCGTGCTCGCGCCGTTCAAAATCCCGAGCGAGAGGTTCAAGTCGTACGTGTTTGACGCGGCCGTGGACGGCGGCGTGCCGGCAGGCCGCTTGATCGAGGTGTGGCTGCGCTACGCCGAGCAGGCGTCGCAGACGGCGCGCCCCGGTTTCGAGGTCTGCTTCCCGGCCGACCAGTACGCGCGCGTGGACGAGTTCTTTCAGGTCGAGGTGGGCGAGCGCAAGAACTCGGAACTGCGCGACCCCGTCTCGGTCGCGGGTCGCGTCGTGGACGCGAGCGAGGCTCTGCACACATTCGGCGCGACCGACCCGCTCGTCTTCGACGCCTCGATCCCTTACCAGTCCTTCCCCGAGCCGGACGCGAACGCGCGCTGGCTCATCCCCGTCGGCCTCGTCCGCTGGAAGCCGAGCCAGATCGCGAACCAGCCCGGCAACTTCGTCGCGCGCAACGCCGACGACCTCGCGCAGAGCCGCCAGCGTCGCCGCAACGTCGGCGTCGTGGCCGAGTCCGTGCACGCCCCCGAGGGTCGCATCCGCCTGCGCGACCGCTTCAAAGACTATTCGGCGGTGCTGTCGGACGACCTCGTCTGGGTCGAGGGCCACCTGCGCGTGGAGGGAGACGCGAAGCTGTTCGGCGGTAAGCTGGACTTTCGGAAGACGAGCGGTTTGCACGACGGCGCGCCGCTGCGCGTCCAGCGGGTCGAGCAGGGCGCGGGGGCCGAGATGCAGGCGGTGATCGGCGAGAGGGAAGACAACTCCGGCAGCTTCGCCGTCGGCCCCGTCGTCGGCAACGTCTTCAAGGCGAGGCTGACCGTCAGGGATAACGGCAACGTCGGCGTCGGCACAACGACGCCGGTCTCGAAGCTCCAAGTCGCGGGCGACCTCGCGCTCGAATCAATGGCCAGCGGCCCGGCCCGCGCGTTGCCCGCGAAGGCGACCATGATTTGGAACGACGGGACGTGGCTGCGGCTGAACCAGAACCTCGACTTCAGCAGGCCCATCTTCGGCGTCCACACGCCGGGACTGTTCGCCCCCGGTTCGTTGAACGTCGGCGGCGCGGGCGGCTGGGGCGACCCCGGCGCGGGCAACGTGTGGGTGACGGGCAACGTCGGCGTCAACACCCTCACGCCCTCGCGCAAGCTGCACGTCGAGGGGACTGAGATTCACAGCGGCGGCCAGTTCGGCGGCTTCTCCTTCGGCAGCCGGAACGCGGCCGCGTTCGTCGAGAACCCCATCAACGGCGACCGCTGGGTGTGGTACGCCGACGGGGGGCGCGCGCGCCTGTGGTCGGGCGGGGATAAGTTGTGCGTCACCCCCGACGGCAACGTCGGCATCAACAACAACAACCCCGTGCGGCGGCTGCACGTCATCGGCGACCGCATCCGGTTGGAGAACGCGGGTAAGCGGCTCGACCTGCGCGCCGACGGGTCGGACGTTGACCTGCACTCGGAGACGCATAACCTCTACCTGCGGAGCAGCGGCCCCGGCAACAACAACGTCATCGTCAATCCCTTCGCCCCGGACGGCAACCTCGGCGTCGGGACTGAGGGCCCCGTCTGCAAACTCCACGTGCAGGGCGAAACGAGCGGGTCGGCCAGCCTCGTGACGGCTCACGTCGCGCTCATCGAGAACATCTCGGCCAGCTCGAACTCCGACGTGCTGGCGCTCAGGGTGGGCGCGGGCGACGCGGGCGAGGACAACAACTTCATCACGTTCTTCTCCGGCGCCAACGCGGTCGGCATGATTCAGGGGGCGGGCGGGGGCAGTGTCACATACGGGACGAGCGGGGCCGACTTCGCCGAGTGCCTGCCGCGCCTGCACGCCGACGAGTTGATCGAGGCGGGCGACATCGTCGGCGTCTTCGCCGGGAAGATCACGAAGGCCACGAGGGGCGCGCACCACCTGGCGGCCATCACGCGGCGGCCGGCGGTGGTCGGGAACCTACCCCGCCGCGAGGACGAGTACCTCTACGGGCAGGTGGCGCTCGTCGGTCAGGTGCCGGTCAAGGTTCGCGGGCCGGTCGCGGCCGGCGACTTCATCGTCCCTTCGGGGTCGGACGACGGCGCCGGCCTCGCCGTCACGCCCGAGAAGATGACGCCCTCCGATTACGCGCGGGTCATCGGCAGGGCGTGGGAGAGTGCCGGCGGCGAAGGGCTGAGGCCCGTCAACGTCGCCGTGGGCGTCCCTTCCATCGCCCCGCTCGAAACGCTGCTCGCCTTCGTGCGCGCCCAGCAAGAGGAGATCGAAGCGTTGAGGGGTGAACTGGGGAGCCCGACGGCGGACAGAAATACCGAATGAGCTTGCGGCCGGGAAGGAGCACGTAATGAGAGAGCAGATAACGGGACGCCTCGAAGAGCTTCAGGCGGAGTTTGAAGTCGGCCAGAAGATGCTGGCCGAACTGGAGGTCAGGCAGTCCAACCTGAAGACCTCTCTGCTGCGCATCAGCGGCGCGATACAGATTCTCGAAGAGCTGCTCCGCCCGGAGGGGGCGGGCAGCGAACTCGAAGGCGCGGCTCAGGGCGGCGCGGCGGCGCGTGCCGAGGCGTTCGGCTCGACAGCCCCATAGACGGCAGCGGGCGCCTTTATGACGACGACATTCGCCCGGGGGAGTTGCCTGCGCGTCGCGCGCTTTCGCGCCACGTACTTCGTGACGCGCGACCACCCCGCGCCCGAGCGTCTGAAAGGCAGGCTCGACGACGCGCTCGGCAAGAGTCTGCCGGAGGCGCTGGCGGGGGCGGTCGCGCGCTGGTTCTCCGACGCCGACGAGAGCGTGTGGCTGATCCGCCGCCTCGACCTCGACCTCGACATCAATGCCGCGTGGGATCGCGAGCAGTTGGCGAAGTCGTGGGCCGGGCAGTTCGCGCGCGTGCTGGCCGCCGGCCTGCGCGCGGACGGCGACGGCGAGAACGTCATCCGTTTTCCCAACCGCGCCGCCTACCTCGCCGCCTTCCTCGGCGACCTCGCGGACTCAAGTGCCTGGGGTCGTTGGTACTACGCAAACTTCGAGGGGCTGCGCCCGCTCCCACTCTCGGCGGCGCTGCGTACGGCCGTCTGCGAACGCGCGGACGAAGGTCTGACGGCGCTGCTGCAACTTCGCGGACACGGCCTCGGCCGCGTGCTGCGCGCGCTGTCGCCGCAGGACGCGAGGCGTGTGCTGGAGAGTGTGACGGGCGGCGAGGGCGTGGGCGGGGACGAAGGCGCGTGCCTCGACGCGCTGTGGGCGGCGTGGGGGCGGGAAGAGGCCGGGGCGTGGGGGGCGGACGGTGAAGGGCGTCACGCGCTGCGCCTCTGCCTTGCGGTCTGTGGCGAGCGGCGAGAGCTGGCGACGCCGGCCTTAAGAAACACGGCGCGCGCCCTCGTCCGCCTCGCGCGCCGTCTGGGCGACGACTCGGGGCCGCGGGGCGAAAGACTGCTCAAGGCGCTCGCGGCCCGCGACCTCGCGGCGCTTTACGAGGAAGCGGGGGCGGGCGACGCGGAAGTCCTCGCCGCCCTCATGCGCTGCCCGGCGCGCGCGGTCGCGGAGATCGGGCGGTCGCTGCTTTCAAAACCCTCGGGGGCGATGGCGGAAGAGGCGGCGGAAGTTTCCGGGCCGAGGGACACGCCCTTCGGCGGCATCTTCCTGCTCCTCCCCCTGCTCGACGAGATGCCGCTCGAAGAGGCGACCGCGGGTTGGCCGGAAGCCGAAGGGACGAGCGCGGCGGCGCTGGTGCGACTCCTGCTGCTCGCCGGGGCGTGCGGGCGCGCGCGCGCGCGGCTCGTCTTCTCCGACGCACTGGCGCGCGACCTTTTACGCATCGCGCCCGCGCTCTCGCCGCGGGCGGTCGCCGTTTGGCAGAAGAGCGTCGGGCCGGCGCGGCTCCGAGCATTCGCGGGGCAGCTTGACGAGTGGCGGCGCGAGGGCGCGGCGGTCGGCGGCGGGACGCTCGCGCTCGTCCGCGTCCCCGCGCGCGGCGGTGACGCGTGCCTGCTGGTTGATGTCGAGCGCGGGGCATGGTTGTGCGCGGGCGCGTCTTCGTCCGCCGGGTCGTGGGGAGTCGCCGGCCCGCCGCGCGCGTGGCTGGAGCGCGCCTCGCGGGAGGGGTCGGTCGTGCTCGCCGAAAGTGTTTTCGCGGGGGCCGCGGCGGCGGCCTTCCCTTCCCTCCGCGTCGTCGAGCTTGAAGGCGACGGCGCGCGCGCGCTGGCCGAACAGAGCAGTGCCGTCGCGGAATTCATGGCGCGACGGTCGGGTCTCGCCGACGACCTCGGGTGGCTCTCGTGGCCCGGCGAGTTCCGTTTGTCGCGCCCCTTCGCGTGGGCCTTGCGCGTCGCGTCGCAGGGCTTACTGCGCACTTTCGCGCGTCGCCTGACGGGCTTCGCCGGGGCGGGGTTGGGTTACCTCTACGCCAACTTCCTCGACTTCCCCGCGAGCCTTGAAGAGGAGATGACGCGCCGCGTCGTGCGTCTGGGGCGTCCGCCGCTCAACCTCATCCTGAGCATGGCGGGCGTGACGCGACGCGCCTACACGGCGGGCTGGCTCGACGCGCGCCCGTTCCAGCTTTTTCAGGAAGGTTGAGGAGCAGAGCGTTGTCCGACGCAGTGGAACATCTGTACGCGGAGTTGCGGCGGCTCGACCTGCTGCTGCACCGGCAGATTTTGCGCCTGCGCGCGGCCTACAACCTGTCGCTCGACGAGTTCCGCGGCCTCTACATCAGCGACGAGCAGGTAGACCGCCTCGTCGATCAACCCTTCGGCGAGGCGGGCGTGGTGCTCCCGGCGGACGAGCTGCTTGAGCACGTCGAGGAGATGCGGCGAAACAACTCCGCGGCGGCGCCCGCCGATGCGCCCCTGAAGCGCGTGGCCGAGGAGTTCGACCTCTCGGAGTTCGAGCAGGATGTGCTGCTGCTGGCTCTCGCCCCGGAAGTCGAACCCAAGTACGAGACGATCTACGCGTATCTGAACAACGATGTCACGCGCAAGTGGCCGACCTGCGATCTGGCGCTGCGTCTCTTCGGCGCCGGCTCCGCGGAGCGGGTCATGCTCCGCCGGCATCTGCTCCCGGACTCGACGCTGTTTGCGGACGGGCTGTTGCAGCCCATTCAACCGGCCGGCGAACGCACCTTTTCGCTGACGAGCGGGTTCGCACTCGCGCCGGCCGCAACGCACTGCCTGCTTGGGCACGCGCCGCAACTGCCGTCATCCGCCGCCACCTTCGTCCGGCACGAGACGAGCGCGGCCACGTGGGACGACGTTCCGCTCGCTGCCGTGCGGCGCGCGAGTCTGCGGCAGGTGCTCAACTTCTTCGACCCGGCGCGGCTTGAGGGGAACGCACCGTTGCTAATCTTCGAGGGGCGCTACGGCGCGGGGAGACGGGCCGCCGCCGAAGCCCTCTGCGGCGAACTCGGCCTCCCGCTGCTGCGCGTTGACCTTGAGGCGGCGCGGGCGGCGTCGGAATCCCTGCCGGGGCTCATGCAGAGTCTCGCGTTGCAGCAGCGGTTGCGGCGGTGCGGCGTCTACCTCGACGGCGCCGACGCGCTCTTCCACGAAGAGGGGCGCGCCTCGCCGGAAGGTCGCTCGGCGCTCGGCCTCCTCGCGGCGTGCCGCTGGCCCGTCTTCTTCTCGTGCGAGCCGGACACGGCCTGGCGCGAGTTGACGAAGGGGCGGCGCGCGCTCGTCTTCACGTTCGAGGCGCCGGACGTGGCCGTGCGCCGCGAGTTGTGGGAAGCGTCCCTCGCGCGCGAGGGGCGCGCCGCGTCGCCGGCCGCGCTGGCGACGCTGGCCGGTCGTTTCGACCTGACGCCGGGACAGATTCGCGACGCCGTCGCGGCGGCGGCCGACGCCTGCCGCCTCGCGGGCGCGGCCGGCGTCGAGCTAACCCCCGAGGCGCTGACGGCGGCGGCGCGCGCACAGTCCGATCAGGGTCTGGGCCGGCTGGCTCTCAAGGTGATGACCCAGCAGACTTGGAACGACCTCGTCCTGCCGCCCGCGACGCTCAGGCAGGTGAAGGAGGTCGCCGCCGCCATCCGGCACCGCCACGTCGTCTACGACGACTGGGGATTCGGTCGCCGCGTCGCGTCGGGGAGAGGGCTCAAGGTGCTGTTCGCGGGCACGTCGGGGACGGGCAAGACGATGACGGCGGGCGTCATCGCCGGTGACCTCGGCCTCGACCTCTACAAGATCGACCTCTCCGGCGTCGTCAGCAAGTACATCGGCGAGACCGAGAAGAACCTCGACCGCATCTTCCGCGCGGCGCGCTCCGGCAACGCCATCCTCTTCTTCGACGAGGCCGACGCCCTCTTCGGCAAACGCTCCGAGGTCAAGGACGCGCACGACCGCTACGCCAACATCGAGGTCGCTTACCTCTTGCAGAAGATGGAGGAGCACGAGGGCGCGGTCATCCTCGCCAGCAACCTCAGCAAGAACATCGACAACGCCTTCGCGCGCCGCATGCACTACGTCGTCGAGTTCCCCGTGCCGGACGAGACCTACCGCGAACGGCTATGGCGCGGCATGTTCCCGGCCGAGGCGCCGCTCGGCCCCGACGTGGACTTCCCGTTCCTCGCCAAACAATTTTCCATCGCGGGCGGCGACATCCGCAACGTCGCCCTCGACGCGGCCTTCCTCGCCGCGCGCGACGGCCGCCGCATCACCATGAAACAGCTCGTCAGGGCCACGGCCCGGCAAATGATGAAGCAGGGCAAGGTGCCCTCGGTCACGGATTTCAAGCAGTACCACGCCCTGATCGCGCAGGACGAGCCGGAGAACGGTCGCCGATGATCGCCGCCAAATCCGAGACGGGCGGGAAGGTGTCGCAGGCGAAGTCGCCCGCCCCTTTCAAACCGCGCCCGCCCGACGCCGAAGCCGCTTCACACCTCCACCCCACGTACAGAGTCCAGCAGGCCGCAGGGAATCAGGCGGTGCAGCGGCTCCTGCGCGCGGGCGCCATCCGCCCCAAACTCTCCGTCGGCGCACCCTCCGACCCCGCCGAGCAGGAGGCCGACCGCGTCGCCGACCGCATCGTCTCCTCGCCGCCAGCCGCCACCGTCCAGCGCAAGTGCGCGTGCGGCGGCAAGTCCGCGGCGGGCGACGACTGCACGGAGTGCAACTCCAAAGAGAATGTCATCCGACGTAGCCCCACAGGCAAGGAGGTTGAGGCAGAGGCGGAGGCAGGAGCGGAGGCAGGAGCGGCGGCGGCCGACGTGTTACCCGCCGAGGGCGAAGGGCGTCCGCTCGACGCTTCGAGCCGCGACTTCATGGAATCGCGTTTCGGTGAAGACTTCGGCCACGTGCGCGTTCACACGGGCGAGCGCGCCGCGGCCTCCGCCCGCGCGGTCACGGCGGAGGCGTACACGGTGGGGCGCGACGTGGTCTTCGGCGCGGGCCGGTACGCGCCCGAGAGCACGGAGGGCAAGCGTCTGCTCGCACACGAGTTGACGCACGTCGTGCAGAACGGGAACGCGGCCCCGCAGGCACAACCCTCTATCCGGCGACAGCCGCTCGGCGGCGGCAAATTGTCGCCGCCGCCTCCCGACGTGCCGGTTGGCCTGCTGGCGCAGTTCCCCCCGAAGCCCCGCTTCGGTTTCCCGGGGCAGGAGCAGGAGGAAGACCCCTCGGCGTTGCGCTTCACGAACCGCTCTTTCCCGTCGGGAGCGATCAGCCTCCCGTGTCCGAAGCAAGCCTGTCACGGGTATTCGGATAAGCCGCGCCTGACCGTCCCGGCGGACAGGCTGGTCACGACGCCGCGCCTGCTCAGGTGGGCGCTTGAGAGCGGAACCAGCAGCCTGCTCAACAACGTGAGGCTCGTCCAGCTACAGATCAAGCCCGGCAGCGAGGAGGAACTGGTACAGAAGGAGTACGTCGCCCTCGGTAACAACGTGCTCAACTCGCACGAATTCGAGGGCCCGGATCAGGCGCGACAGGACGCCGTCGAGGCACTGGCCTTCGGCTGGGGTGAGGTGGGGCCGGCGCTCTTCGAGCGCCTTTCGCGTTGGCTCCAACAGAAGTACGCCGAGGCCATCGAGCGCACGCCGCCCGGGGCGACCCTCGTCTCCGACGAGCAGGATTACCTGCGCGTCCTCACGCAACCTTTCGGGCTGACGGCGCCGACCGGGCGCTGGGAACAGGAGGCGCGGGTCGGCGAACGTTACGGCGCCATGCAGATCAAGGACATCGGAACCGGCACCGTCTGGTTCTCTCTCATCGGTTCGCCGTGGTGGATTTATGAGATGTCCTTCAAGGACTTCGTGGAATGGGATCCGTTCGTCGCCCGGTTCGCACAGGAGACGGCCGAGATGGCGAGGTTCGCCGCCGAGCTGATGCCGTTCATGATCAAGGTGGCCGGCTTCGGGCTCGGACTGTCGGGCAACGTCGCTTTCGTGATCGCGGGCATCGTGCTCACCGAGTTCGCCGAGGAGTGGCAGCGCGACCTGCGCGGCGAGCCGGGCCGCTCGTTCGAGGAGATCGTGACGAGCGGCGTCAAGGAGCTTCTGATTGACCGCGTGATGAACCGCGTCTTCAGCCCCGTCGGCGGGGGCGCCAAAAAGGGGCTGTCCGAGGGCGCCGATGTCACCGCCAGGGGGAGGGCGCTCGTCAACGCCGTCGAAGAGCCGGCCGCCGCCGCGACCAAGCGTGAGGTGGCTAGCGCCGAAGCGCCCAGAGTCGCGGGCGCGTTGCGCTCAAAAGGCGCGCGCAGGGTCGAGGACGAGGCGCTGCGCCGCGAGGGTTACGTCGTCGAGGTGGAGATCATCCAGTTCGGACAGCGCCACATGTATCGCCAACTCGAAAACGGGCGCTGGTGTCGCTTCAGCGCGGTGATTTGCGACCTCGAACTGGGGGACGACGTTGCGAACGCGGTGAAGTCGGCCAGCGAGGTCGGGCTGGAGACGACGCGCGGCGTCATCAAGCAGGCGGAGCACGAACTCTCGGTCATCCAGAGGGTCTACGACCGCCTGCGCGGTGCGGGCGGGCGCGAGCGCGGCCGCATCGACACCCGAACACTGAGCCCGGCGGAGCGCGAGGTGCTCGACGATTACTCGCCCACGGGCCGCGCGGACGACCTCACGCTGGCCGAGCTGCGCGAACTGCCGAAGACCCACGGCATCAAGAGGGATTACAAAGTTGCCGAGGCGGCCGAGGCGCGCCTCATCGCGCAGCTACGCCACGAGGCGCGCCCGCTCTACGACAAGATGCGCGCCGCGTCGCCGCGCACGAAAGAGCGCAGGATGGTGTTGGGCGAGTCGCGCGGGCTGGACGCGGCCAGCGGCGCTTCCCCGCGCTCGGGTAATTTAGACCCGGATCATATCGTCCCGGTGCGGGAGATCGTTGACATGGACGGCTTCGCCAGAATGGACTTCGACGATCAGGTGGAAGTCGTCAACGACATGAAGAACTTCCGCGCGATAGACAGGCAGGCGAACAATTCGCGCGGCGACCGCACGTGGGCCGAGTGGCCGCAGGCGAGTAAATTCTACGACGCGCCGGCCCTCGCGCGCATGCGCAAGCTTGAGGACGAGTTGCGCGGATATCTGGAGAAGGAAATTGCGCGACGGCTGAAGCGCTCCGGGCGGCGTTGAGCCGCGACGGGACGGGCGTTGCTCAACAGACTTACTGCCGTGACGAGCAAACCTCCGACATTTAAGAACGCCGAAGCGGGCGACGCCGAACTATCCCCGGCGCGCAAGCGGCGAAAGCCCGACCCGCCCGCGCCCGCGCGCCACGACGGCGAGCAGCAGCCGAACGGGGTGAAGCGGGCCGCCGGCAATCAGGCCGTGCAGCGCCTTGCGAGGAAGCCCACCGGCGACGAATTGACCGGCGCCCCGCAGCACACACAGACCGACGAGGGACTCGCTTCCCTGCGCGATTATCTGAGACGGGCCCCGGCGGGGACGGCGGTTGATGAAAGGACGCGCGCGCCCGTCGAGCAGGCCACGGGCCAGTCGCTCGACTCGGCGCGGCTGCACACGGGGACGCCCGTCAACGACATCCTGCGCGCGCTCGGCGCCCCGGCGCTGTCGGTCGGCAGCCGCGTGCTGCTCCACGACAAGCTCCCATCCGGCCGGATGCCGGACGTGCTCTCTCACGAGCTGGGCCACGTCGCCCAGGCCGGCGGGGCTGAGCCGGACGCGGGTCAACAACTCGTCCTGGGGGCGCGCCGCAACGCCAACGAGCAGAACGCCGACGCCCTGAGCCGTGCGGCCCGCAGCGGCTCCGCCGGCCCGCGCCCGACGCCCGTGAGTCCGAACGTGGTGCAGCGGCTCGGCGACAATCCGATGACGGACGAGTGGGTAGCGCAGATGGGCGCCCGGATGTATGAGAACCAGCGCGCGGAAGAAGAGCGCCACGGGCGCTGGGTGAGTTCACACAAGGAGCGCGCCTACCCCGCGCTCGAACGGCAGGGCCGCCCGCTGGACGCGGAGGTGCAGGCCACCGCGCTGCTCGTCATGCAGTTGCGCGGGGCCATGTTCGCCGAGGCGAAAGGACTCCCGCCCAACCTCATGGAGCGTTGGGCGGTGGCGCGCGGCGCGGTCGATGTCGTCTGGTCGGCCCTCGAGACGGGAGACCTCGACCTCGACCCCACGCTGGCCGACCCACACCGCGGCAGCTTCAGCTCCTTCTACTGGTCGCTCATGTCCGTCGTGCTGGAGGAGGAGCGTCTGGTCGAGGACATGCGGGCGCTGAGGCAGAGTCTCAACGCCGGCCAGCAGCAGCAACAGCAGCAGTGCCCGGGCAACTGTCACATGCCGACGCCCGATTACAGCTACTCCCCCTCCTTCATCATGCAGGGGCCTCCTCCCATCTCGGGCCACCTGCGCAACGCGATTGTGAACGTGCAGGAAGCCGAGCTGTCGGAAGAATGGTCGGACGTGATCGCGGAGTTCAACTGGGCGACGGACGAGATGGATCGGGTCGTCATGAACAGCCTGCCGGCGGGCTCCGAGACGCGCCAGTCGTTCGAGTACGTCAAGGGGCTGCTGGAGCGGCAACAGCAGGTGCAGTTCGCCGACCCGAACGCCGTGCGCATCCCCGCCGTCTTCTACCCGGAGGACGAGTTCGCCCAGGCGCCGGGCGCGGACGGCGAGCCCATCTCGGTGGCGAAGGGCATCCCGTGGCAGTTCTACCTGACGCGCAGGGAGACGCCTGCGCCGGCCCCCTACGGGGGGATGCTCGTCACCTGGTCGCTGACCGACATCACGGCGCCGGGCCAGCCCAAGGTCAACACCGAGAAGCGATGGGGCCCCGGCGAATACTGCCCCGTGCCGGGGGCCGTCTTCGACCCGCCGAAGGAACTCTTCGCGCAGCTCAACACCAAGCTGCGGTTCCCGAGCGGGCATCTCTACTGGACGATGCCGAGCGGCGACACGTGGTCGATGCCGACGACGGAGCCGTGGTCGCTCTCGGACTGGCTGACCGCCATCGGCATCACCGCCGCCGCGCTCGCCATCATCCTCGGGACGGCGGGCTACGGTACCCCGGCCGTGATCGCCGGGGTCGCCGCCATCGGCCTCAGCATCGGCGCCACGGCCGCCGACCTCCACGAGCGCTCCGAGGCCGGGGTGCTCACGCAGGAAGACATAGACCGCGCGACGCTCTCCATCGCCGTCGATCTGGCGTCGGCGCTCACGCTCGGACTCGGGCGCATCGTCGCCGTCTCGGCGCGGGCGGCGCGTGCCGGCGCGCTGGCCGGGCGCGCGTGGTTCACCGCGCAATCGGTCGCCACCGGGCTCGAAGGCTTTCAGCTCGTCGTGGCGACTAAGGACTTCGTCAAACAGTACCAGATGATTCAGGGCCAGGCGCACCTCACCGAGGCAGACCGGGAGCGCGCGCTGAGCCGGCTCGTCCTGACCGGGCTCCTCACCGGCGCACTGATGACGCTCTCGCTGCGCGGCAACATCGCCGACCTGCGCGCGGGCGTCCCGCTCCACATCGACGCCGACGTGGACGGCACGCTGCGCGTCCGCGACCCCGAGACGCCCGACGCGATTGACCTGCCGGTCACGCAGGAGAGTCCGCTGCTGCGCCCGCACGAAGAGCCGGCCGCCGGCTCGCCCGCCGCCGCCGTCGATTCGCCGGCCCCCGTCGTCGCCCCGCCCGCGCCCGCGGTCGCCCCGCCTGCGCCCGGCCCTTACGATCACCTCTCCATCACGCAGTTGCGCAAGAAGCTCATCAGCGACCCGGAGGCGGCCGAAGCCTTGCGGCTCCGCTATCGCGCGATGGACGACGTTGCGCTGGCGCGCTACAGCAACGACCCCATCGCACAGTCGGTCATCGAGGCGCGCACCGGGTTCGGCCTGGCGTCGGAAATGACCGGGCACGGGAGCTTCACGGAGCGCGAGCGGTACGGGGCGATGGTTGACACTCTCATGTCTGAACGCGCGGCACTCGGGAAAGACCGACTCACGAGGACGATTCTCGACCCCGAACGCAAGCGCACGGAGGGCGGGACGTTCGGCGCGGCCCAGAGCGACATCCCCGGTCTGGGGAATGAGACCATCGTCGGTAGTTCCCCTGCGGCGGGGGGGCAGCGCGACCCTCTATCGCGCTTCAAGCCCGACACGGATGCCGCGGCGCTGCCGCACACGCACGACCACGCCGAGCAGCGCATCGCCGACCAACTGGACGTGAAGCTGCAAGCCCTGCCGGAGGGACAGCGCCGCGGCACCGTCTGGATGCTCATCGAAGACAGGCCCTGCTCGGCCTGCGCGCAGGGCCTCACCCAACACGCCGAGGCCCCCGGCGTGCTCAGGAAATTGAGCGAGGTCTATCCCGACGTTACGTTCGAGGTGAAGAACCTCATGAACAGCGAGTTGCTGGTTATTAAAAACGGACAGATCGTGAACCGCTAAGCGCGCCGCCGCCCTCGCGCACGGCACGCACGCGAAGTCGCCGACGACGATGAATAAGTCTCAGGAGAAGAGCAGCGCCACCCACGCCGAGCGAACGCCCGGCAACGGCTTCCACGCGCACCACGTCATCGTGCCGACACAGGCGGGCGAGTTCCAACGCTTCGCGCAGGCGGCGGGGAATCAGGCGGTGCAGCGGCTCCTGCGCGCGGGCGTCATCCGCCCCAAACTCTCCGTCGGCGCCCCCTCCGACCCGGCCGAGCAGGAGGCCGACCGCGTCGCCGACCGCATCGTCTCCTCCCCGCCAGCCGCCGCCGTACAGCGCAAGTGCGCGTGTGGCGGCAAGTCCGCGGCGGGCGGCACTTGCGCCGAGTGCCAGGCCGGAGGGGGGACGATTCAACGGCGGGCACACGGCGGCGGCAATGGGTCGTCGGAGGCGCCGTCGGTCGTCGGGAGCGTGCTCGGCTCCGGCGGCGGACGCCCTCTGGACGGGGCGAGCCGCGGCTTCATGGAGACGCGCTTCGGGCACGACTTCAGCCGCGTGCGTGTACACGAGGACGCTCGCGCCGCGGCGTCGGCCCGCGCCATCAACGCGCGCGCATACACGCTCGGCCATAACATCGTGTTCGCTTCGGGCGAGTATGCGCCGGGAAGCGACTCCGGCCGCAGGCTGCTCGCGCACGAACTCACACACGTCGTGCAGCAGTCCGCGTCGGGCGGCGGTCTGGAAGGCTCGATTCGACGCCAGCCCGCGGGCGGGGACGCGTCGCCGGATGCGGGTCAGCCGGCGGACGCCGGCCCGCCCACCTTCCGCTCCCCCACCAACCCGAACGGCATTGACCCGAGCGGCGCGGGGTTCCCGGGCGTGACGCTGACCACGCACTTCCCGACCGCGATTGCCGAGATGCGGGTGCAGCTCGAACTCCACGGTTTGAACGGCCCGAATGACTTCGTCTCATGGCTTCAGGCTCAGGCCGCACACAACCTCCCCGGCGGCGTGCCCGATGGCGCGGCGGCGGGGAGCGACCAGGAGAGCAAAATCCTGGGCACGTACCAGACCGCCGCCAGAGACGTGACCCAGCAGGCCACGACTTTCGTGACCAACTTCGAGCAGCAAGCGAAAGACAACCTGCGGAACGTCCTCACGACGCATAAGACACAGGCCGAGGCCGAAGGGATTCGTTACGGCATCACCACGGAGGAGATTGAAAAGATCAGAACCCCCACGGGCAGGGGGCCGGCTTACACAGAGAAAGTAATTAAGTATGGCATGGACGCGGGGTCGCCCGCGGCGAAGGGCGTCCAAGCGGCGGCGACGGTACTTCTGGGTCGCCGGCAGGAACTCGACCGCCTGGAGAAGGCGCGGGTAGCCGCCTACGAAACGAAGCAGGACGAGTACGACCACACGGCGAGTGTGCTGGCGCCGACCCCGGAGTCCGACCGAATCGGCAAGGAGATTGAACAGAAGAAGGAAGAATACGGGAACCTTCGCACACAACTCTCGGCCGAGTATCCGGCCCTCGCGGCCTTCTCCGAACTCGACAAGGGCACGGGTGACCTGCAAATGCTGGCCGAGAAGGGGGCCGGTCCCGACATGGCCGCCCTCATCGGCCAGAAAATCAAAGAGAAGCTCGACAACATCAAGAAGACGAGCGACGAGCTGGAGGGCGGGAGCCTGAACGTCTGGGGCCTGCCCAAGATCGTCGATGTGACGAAGGTGCAGTTCGGCATCACCGACGACAAGGCGATGCAGAAACTGGTGGCGGACAAGCAGGCGGATGCCGAGCCGGGCATCCTGGGCGACATCGCGCTGCTCGCCCTCAACATCGCGGCGATTGCGCTGGCGGGGCCGACCGGCGGGCTGAGCCTCGCCGTCGCAGCGGGCGTCAACGTCGCCGTGGCCGCCGTCCACATCGACGAATACCTGACGAAGGAGGCGCTCGCCGGCACCTCGTTCGACAAGGCGCAGGCCATCTCGCAGGATGACCCGTCGCTCTTCTGGCTGGCGGTCGAGGTCGTCGGGGCGGCGGTCGACGTTGGCGCCGCGGCCTCGGCGCTCTTCAAGACCTTCCGCAGTCTGGCCCCGCTGGTGAAGACGGCGCAGGCGGTGAAGGAAGGTGAGGAGGCACTGAAGACTCTTCAGGCCGTGCGCACGGCGGCCACGGCCGAGCGGGGCGCGTCCTTCGCCGAGCGCGTCGTCGCGCGGATCAAGGCGCTGCGCGGCAGCCGCGGCGCGGCGCTGGAGGTGGCCGGCGCGTCGAAGAAGGAGATTGAGCTCATCGAGACGGCGGTCAAGGCCGCCGACGCCGAGGCGGCCACCGGCATCGGCAAAGCCGTGAAGACGGCCACCGGCGAGATGAACATGAGCCAGTCGGGCCACCTCTTCAGTTGCGCCTCGCCCTGCCTCGTGCTGCGCGACAAGTACGCCGAGATACTCGCCGGGAACAAGGACTATCTGGACGAGCTGCGTCGCCTCGAGGGCGAGGCGGAAAAGGTCGTGCAGGCGCGCAAGGCCGCGGGCAACAACGCGGACGAGTTGGCCAAGGTCGAGGCGCACGCCGACAAGATCAAGCAGGACGCGGCGGCGCTCGAAAAGCGCATTCATGACGCCAACCCGCACCTGACGGCCGTCCCGCAGGAGGAGGCCGCCGTCAACGCGGCCAAGCAGGCCGAGGCCGAGTCGGCGGTGACGAAGGGGCGGCTCACGGCGAAGACCGACGAGCTGGAGAAGATGAAGCCGCTCAGGGATAAGCCTCACAAAGGAGTCGATTCCAACAGCAAACTCTGGCAGGACTACGTCTCTTATTACGAAGACCGGCTCTCCTGCCTGAAGGCGGGAAAGGGTGGCGTCAAGCCGCCGCTCGATTGGGACGCTTACTCGAAGTTCCTCGGCAAGTTCGAGCGCGGCACCGAATACCAGAAGGGGGTGCTGACGGGGCTGCGGGACGAGGCGAAACTGGCGAAGGAGGGCACACTCGACCCGGAGAAGGCGAAGCTGTTCGAGGGCATGACCGACCCGGTCGTCGAGTCCAACGTGGCCGTCCTCGAAAAGGGTGGTAAGGTCAGCAAGACCGGCCAGCCCGTCCACAACTTCCCCGACCAGCTCATCGTGGACGGGGCGACGGTCGGGCCGGGCAAGACCCCCAAAATCACGGCGGTCAGCAACAAGAGCCGCGAATGGCCCGCCAAGCTGGGCGGGGCCGAGACCGCTTCGGTGCGCGCGCAGGCAATCGAGGACGCCACCGAAGCGCTCACCAAGTACGGCGGCGACGTTACCCTGCGCCGCCCCGAAGGGCCGCTCAAGGCGTTATATAATCAGACGGTGAAGGTCGAGAAGGTGAAGTTGATTTACGACGCGAAGTACGCGCAGACGAAAGAACTGCAACAACTGATCCGCGACGCGGCGGCGGGCGTGGAGGTCAACGGCCAGAGGGTGGAGGTGATTTTCCGATGAGCGGGCTGGACTACGCGCGCGCCGACACGCTCGACGTGGCGCTCTTCATGAACGAGAACCCGCTCGCCTCGGGCCCCGAAGGCATCGAGCCGGTGCTGGCCGCCATCGACGAGCACGCGGCGGGACTCGCGCCCGACCGCATCGCGGGCAAGTCCCTCACGAACTATTCCCGCGCGGCGGTCAAGCGGCTCATCGCACGACAGCAGGGCAGCAAGATCGTGCTCGACCTGCTCCGCCGCGCCGACCCGGAGACGCTCTATACGATGAGCTTTGTCCGCAGCGGGCCGGTCGGCTTCTGGCTGCGGATAGTCATCCCGTTCGATTACTTCGAAGAGGCCGGGCGAGCCGAGCAGCGCAGCCGCGACCTTGTTTCACTCGTCCGCGCGCTGTGTGAGGTGTGCCGGCCCGCCTACGGCTACGCCCACAGCAAAGGTGACCTGATGTCGGGAAGCGACCCGCACACCGGCGACCCGTTCGCGCCCGCGGAAGTCTACGAAGTCTACTGGCTCAACGTGTACGGCGCGGAGATGGTCGAGCGCAAGGGGCGCGAGCGTGTGCTCTCGACGCCGGCCGCGCATCTGGAAGAGCTGCCCGGCGGCGGCATTCTGCTGCTCACGCGGCCCACGCCCGTGGACTACGCTTCAGAGGAGGCGCGCTCGGCGCAGGCGCAGGCCCTCGCGCACCTGCGCGACGACGTGTCGTCCGAGGAGGCGCTCGCGCGCCTGCGTGAGCGCAGCGCCAAGCTCGCGCACGTCACACGCGACTGGGAGCCCGACATCGCAGACCTGTTGGAGCTGACGCTCGACAGCGTCTCCTACTCCGAGCGCCAGCAGGAGACGGCGCGACTCAACGCCTACCGGCCGCCGGAGGTGACCGAGTGGCGGCCCCTCGCAGAACTGCTTCCTTCGGATGCGGAAGACCCCGCGGCGGAAGCCGCGCGCTACTCCGACCTCTACGCCGAACAGCTCGCCGCGCTTCTGCGCAAAGACGTGCCCGCGGTGATGGAGGGCGGGCCCGATTCACTGCCCCGCATTGATTATCACTTCTGGCGCTTCGACTACCCCGGCACCTTCCCGCGCGAAGACATCGAGAGCGATCTCGTCCGCGCCGTCGGCGCGTACCTCGGCGAGGTCATGGTCAACCACCTCGGCGGGCGCTGGGTCTCGCGCCGGAACGTGGACGAGTCGCAGGTCGTCGTCGGCGAACGCGCCTGGTTGCCGTTCCTGCGGGCGCGCCGTTACCTACACTCGAAGGAGTCGGCACTCGACTACTCGCTGACACAGTTCTACCGCGCGGCGGCGCGTGCGGCGGGCCCCGACGCCGCGTCCTGACCCCGCACGCGCACTCATGAATCGGGACGGCGTCGAGTTGCTGCTCGGCAAAGGCGTCGAAGCAGAGTTGCCGCGCCCGACTTTCGGGTGCTCCCGCGGAGATGGGTCGTCGAGCGCACCTTCTCCCGGCGCGGTCAACCACATCGTCCTGTCGGCCGGCGAGCAACCCACCGAGCTGCTGCCGGTAGCACTGAGCTACCGCGCCGCCGCCGACCGGCGCAACATCCACCCGTATAGCAGGACGATCACGCCCACGAACCCTATCAGCCCGAGCCAGGGGCCGAGCGCGAAGTCGGCGGCGACAAGACCAATTGGCGCGTCGTTCGAGAGGCCGACAATGAGTCCGGCGTTGAGCACGCCCCACAGGCTCTCGCCGACAATTAAGCCCGACGCCACGAGCGTGCCGAGCCGCTCGGCGCGTTCGGGGTTCCGGGATGATTGGGCGCGCCGGTTGTACCAGTGTGAGAGCACCGCGCCGACGACCACCGCGAAGGTCGCCGACATCGGGAGGTAGATGCCGATGCCGACGGCCAGCGGCGGGATGCGCAGTCTCTTCATCGCGCCGAGCGCCGCGTCGAGCACGATGAGTCCGACGCCGACGAGCGCGCCGATGCCGAGCATCTTCCAGTTGAGACTGCCGCCGATCACCCCCTGCGCGAGTGCGGAGATGAGCGTCGCCTGCGGCGCCGGCAGAGGGTTCTCGGCGACCACGTCGGCGTTCGGGGCACCGGCGAACCCGTAAGCCTTGGCGAGCAGGTTGAGCACCCACGGGATGACGGCCGCGCCCGCGGCCACGCCGACGATGAGCGCGATCTGCTGCCGCATCGGCGACGCGCCGACGAGCTGGCCGGTCTTCAGGTCTTGCAGGTTGTCGTTCGAGATGGTCGCGCAGGCGAAGATGATCGCCGTCACGAAGAGCGCGAGGGCGACGAGCGCGGGGCTCGTCTCCGGCGACGGCGCGACGACGAGGATGAGCGTCGACGCGCACAGCACGATTGACAGGATGCCGACGCCGGAGATCGGGCTGTTCGAGGCCCCGATCAGCCCGGCCATGTAGCCACAGATGCCGGCGATGAGGAAGCCTACGACGAGCACGAAAGGCACGGCGATGAGCGTGAGCGTCCAGGCGTTCGGCGCGAGCACGGACGAACGCGCGAAGGTGAAGCTCAACCACCCGGCGATGAAGAGGCACACGACCGTCAGCGCGAGAATCCACGCAGGCGCGAGGTCGCGGTCGCGGTCGTCCGCGACCGCCTCCGACCGCGCGCTGGCGAGCGTGCTGACGAGTCCGCCGACGACCGGCTTCGCGAGCCTCGCCAGCGTGTAGATCGCGGCCACGGCGATTGCGCCCGCGCCGATGAACCGAACCTGCGTGCGCCAGATTGTCATGGTGTGTGTGGCGAGATCGACGCCCGCCGCGGCGGGCTCCATCGAGGTCAGCACTGGCACCGCGATGACCCACGCGATGATGAGGCCCGTCAACATCGCCATCCCGACCGCCAGCCCGACGAGGTGACCCGCTCCGACGAGCGCGAGCGACCACGCGATGCTGTACCCGCTCGACGCCGCCGCTCCTAAGCGGACGAAGCCCGTCAACTCGGCGGCGGCGACGCGCGTCGCCGTCAGGATCGCGAGCCCCGCGGAGGCGGCCGACCCGAGTATCACGGCGGTGAGACCTTCACGCGCCTCGCCCGTGTCGTCCTTCGTCTCGCCGCGCATGCCCGACCCGACCTTCAACACCTCGGCCGCCGCGACGCCTTCCGGGTAGGGCAGATCGGAGTTCGTGACCAGCGCGCGCCGGAGCGGAATCGTGAACAGCACGCCGAGCACGCCACCGCTCAAGCAGATGAGAAACGACTGCCAGAAGGGGAACTCCGCCCACCAGCCAACGATCAACAGCCCCGGCAGCACGAAGATGATGGCCGAGAGTGTGCCGGCCGCGGATGCGACCGTCTGCACGATGTTGTTCTCAAGAATTGACGAGTCCTTCACGCGGCTCAGGAGGGCCATCGAGATCACCGCCGCGGGAATCGATGACGCGAAGGTGAGCCCAACCTTGAGGCCGAGGTAGACGTTGGCCGCCGTGAAGATCGTCGTGATGAGCGCGCCGAGGATCAGGCCGCGCACGGTGAGTTCTTTGGGTCTCATAAGCCCCTCTCGCACCCATGCGGCGAGTCCGCACGGTGGTCTTGTTCATCAGTTTGGTTGTCCCCGTCTCCGCTCTCAGACACCTAGCGGTCTTCACCCTGCGGGCTCGACAGACGGGGCGGCGAGCACTGCCGGCTTACTGGCAGCTTTAATGCTTAAAAAACACGGTACTGAAAGACCAAAGCCTGCACGGTACGTTGTCTACGTGCTGATAGGGCCGAAGGTGAGTTCATGTGAAGAAGTCCACTTCCCTTTATGCGCAATCACCGAGCGCCGAATTATACATCAAACGGGGTGAGGGTGAACTTCGATGTTGGTCTCATCAACGCACCATGACCTGACCACCGGGCGGGCACAGCGGTGAAGATGATAAGCAAGTGTTCGAGTACAGCATTCGGCCGGAAAACGAAACGAAGAGACGCCCACGCACGTCACCGCATAGTTCTCGAAACGACCCTGTCCTCTCTATCGCGGTAGACGCGCCACTTTCGGCCATTCACGCGTAGAAGTTCGCCCACCCGCTCGGAGCTGATATATCGTCTATCGCCTGCTTCGTTATTCGGCCAGATACTCTTCGTCGCTGACCTTCTCCGTCCACTCGACGGCCCTGCCTTCGAGCGCTTCGGCGATGGCGACGTGCGTCACGGCGGTGGTCGGCGTCGCCCCGTGCCAGTGCCTCTCGTTCGGCGGGCACCAGACCACGTCGCCCGGCCCTATCTCCACCTTCGGCCCGCCCTCGCTCTTTTGAGTTCCATTTTCCAGCCCCGCTTTTTAAGAGTTGGGTTTGTTCACGCCCAGGTTTTCGCGGGCGTATTGCTCGGGTGATTCGATAATCTTCGCGATCAACGTCGCAAGGCTTTTCTGAGAAATCACGGAGCCCTATTCCGGTTCGCCCTTTCTGGTCGTCTCGTAGTCCACCTCGTCGGCGTTGGGATGCGGCTTCCTGAAACGTCCCTGTCCCTTAATCTGCTCTTGTCACGTAAGAACAGGGTCAGGTTGATGTCGTCCTTCTTCACCAGCATGTCGATGATGCGTTTGGCGATGTTGCCGCCTGAGCCCAGAATGATTACGTTCTTCATAGTTCCTTCTCCGAGAGCGGTCAACGGCGCCGTCGAGTCACTTCTTGCCGAAGACTTCTCTCGCCACCCCGACCGCGGTGACGGCGCTCGGCCACCCGGCGTAGAACGCCAGATGTGTGATGACCTCGATCAACTCCTGCTCCGTCACGCCGTTATCACGCGCCCGC
>JBEVJD010000494.1:0-3639 GCA_040510435.1 Pyrinomonadaceae bacterium
GTAGAGCGCCATCCGCGCCGGACGACCCGGGCTGTAGGCGGCGGCCGCCCACGACAGGTACTCGGCCGCCGCGGCGTGCGTCACCCCGACGCCCTTGGGTCGGCCCGTCGACCCCGACGTGTAGATCACATAACAGAGGTTCGCGGGCGCGGCCGCCGCGACGCTCGCCATCGCACCACGCGTGACCTCCGCCTCGTCGGCGTCGGCCTCGCGCGCCTCGTCCACGCAGAGGACGTGAGCCGCCGACTCCGGCACAGAGCCGAGCAGCGCCGTCTGCGTCAGCAGCACGGGCGCCTGCGTATCCGCGAGGATGAAGGAGAGGCGCGAGCGCGGGTACTCCGGGTCTAAGGGCACGTACGCGCCGCCCGCCTTGAGGGTGGCGAGCGCGGCGACGACCAGCCACGCCGACCGCTCCAGCATCACTGCCACCGGGACTTCCGGCCCGACGCCGAGCGCACGCAGCCGGCGCGCTAAGGCATCGGCCCGCGCGTCCAACTCCGCGTAGGTCAGCCGCTCGCCCCCGCCCTCGACCGCCACGGCCGCGGGCGTCAGTCGCGCCTGCCGCGCAAAGAGCTGCGTCAGCGTCGTCGGCTCCGCGGCGTACCCCTGCGACGCCTGCGACGCCTGCGATGCCTCGGCGAAGAACTCGCGCTCCTCTTCGTCGCTCAGGAGTCGCAAGTCGCCGACCCTCGCCGACGGCTCGGCCGCCGCCGCCTCAAGCAGGCGGGAGAGGTGCGCGGTCATCCTCCGGGCCGTCTCGGCGTCGAAGAGGTCCGTGTTGTATTCGAGCCCGGCCGAGAGCGCGCCGCCGGCCTCCCACATGTTGAGCACGAGGTCGAACTTCGCCGTCGTTACTTCACGCCCCAGTGACTCCAGCTCCAGGCCGGGTAGTCGCAGCGCGCCGCGCGGCGCGTTCTGCCAAGCGAAGACGATCTGGAAGACGGGCTGATGGCTCAGGCTGCGCTCGGGCTGAAGCTCCTCGACTAAACGCTCGAAGGGCACGTCCTGGTGCGCGTAAGCGCCGAGCGTCGTCTCGCGCACGCGCCCGAGCAACTCTTCAAATGAAGGGTCGCCCGAGAGGTCTGTACGCAGTGCGAGCGTGTTGACGAAGAACCCGATGAGGTCTTCCGTCTCGGTGCGCGTGCGACCCGCGATGGGCGTCCCCACCACGACATCCTCCTGCCCGGAGTACCGTGACATGAGCGCCTGCCACGCGGCCAGGAGCGTCATGAACAGCGTGCAGCCGTGGCGGCGGCTCAACGCGAGCAGGCGCTGCGTCAACTCGGCGGAGAGGTTGAACGGGAGCGTCGCCCCGCGGTGGCCTTGCACGGGCGGGCGCGGCCGATCTGTCGGCAGTGTCAGCAATGCAGGCGCGCCCGCCAACTGCTCCTTCCAGTAGCCGAGCTGCGCGTCGAGCCGCTCGCCCGACAGATGTTCTCTTTGCCAGACGGCATAGTCGGCGTATTGGACGGGCAGCTCCGAGAGCGGCGACTCCTCGCCGCGCGAGAAGGCGCTGTAGTGGGCCATTAACTCCCTGATGAGCACGCCCATCGACCAGCCGTCCGAGACGATGTGGTGCATCGTGACGAATAGCGCGTGCTCCTCTTCGCCCAGTCGCGCGAGCGTGGCGCGCAGGAGCGAGTCCTTCGTGAGGTCGAAGGGGCGGTTTGCCTCCTCAGTCATCATCCGCCGTAACGCGGCCTCGCGCTCCGGCCCCGCCAGCCCGTTCAAATCCGTCAGGGGGAGCGCTTGCGAGGCGGCGGGGTGGATCACCTGCGCGGGCTGGCCGTCGATCTCCGCGAAGGTCGTGCGCAAGACCTCGTGCCGCCTGACTATCTCGTCGAGCGTCTGTTCAAGGGCGGGCACGCTGAGCCGCCCCCTGAGGAAGACGGCGGACGAGAGGTTGTAGGCGCTGCTGCCGGGCTTGAGTTGGTCGAGGAACCACAACCGCTGCTGCGCGAACGAGAGCGGCAGGGCTCCTTCGCGCGGAATGCGTTCCACGGGCGGTGCCGTCGCGTCCGTCCCCGCGCGCCGCTCGTGATCGACCTCGCGCGCGAGTTCTGCGACGGTCGGCGACTCGAAGAGGCTGCGCAGCGGCAACTCCACTTCGAACGCCGCGCGCACGCGCGAGATGACCTGTGTGGCGAGCAGCGAGTGGCCGCCCAGCTCGAAGAAGTTCGAGCGCACGCCGACCTGTGGCAGCCCCAGCACCTCGCCCCAGATGGCGCACAGCCGCTCCTCCGTCCCCGTGCGCGGCCCCTCGTACTCCGCGAGGCTCCCCCCCGCCTCCGGCTCCGGGAGGGCGCGCCTGTCCACCTTCCCGTTCGGCGTCAGCGGCAAACGCTCCAGCGCGACGAAGGCCGACGGGATCATGTACTCTGGTAGCGACTCGCCGAGACGACGCCGCAACTCCGCCTCTCGCCGCTCCACTCCGGCGACCGCCTCGTCCCACACGACGTAAGCGACCAGCCACTTCGACGAGGCGCCGTCGCCGCGTGCTTCGACGACTGCCTCGCGCACCCCCGCGACGCCGAGCAGCGCCGCCTCGACCTCGCCCGGCTCGACGCGGAAGCCGCGCACCTTCAACTGCTGGTCGCGCCGCCCGAGGAACTCTATCGTCCCGTCGGCGCGCCAGCGCGCGAGGTCGCCCGTGCGGTAGAGCCGCGCGCCCGGCTCATCGGCAAACGGGTCAGGGATGAACCGCTCGGCCGTGAGCGCGGGGCGGTTGTGATACCCACGCGCGAGGCCGTCGCCGCCCGCATACAGCTCGCCATAGAAACCGACCGGCACGGGGATCATCCGCGAGTCGAGCAGGTAGACGCGCGTGTTCGAGATGGGACGGCCGATGGGCACGGTCGTCTCGCAGCGCTCGCCGGCCGACATCCGGTGGCAGCAGGTGAAGGTCGTGTTCTCGGTCGGGCCGTAGCCGTTGATGAGCGTCAGCCCCTCCGACTCGGCCAGCAGCCTGTTGACGTGCGGCGCCGAGAGCACGTCGCCGCCGGCCAGTAGTTGGCGCAGTCGGCCGAGGTCTGCGGGCCGCTCGTCAGCCATAAGGTGAAACAGCCCGGCCGTCAGCCACAGCGTCGTGACGCCGTGGCGCTCGATAAACCGGCCCACCTCCGCCAGCGACAGCCTTCCGGGCGGGGCCACGACGAGGCGCGCCCCGTTGAGGAGCGCGCCCCAGATTTCGAAGGTCGAGGCGTCGAAGGAGACGTTCGACGCCTGGGCCACCACGTCGCCCGGGCCGAGGCCGACGTAGTCGGTGTTACGAACCAGCCGCGCGACTGCGCGCTGGGTGACGGCCACCCCCTTGGGCGCCCCCGTCGACCCCGACGTGTACATCACGTAAGCCAGGTTGTCGCCCGCCGCCACCGCGGCACTCGCCGACTCCCGCGCCGCGTCCCCATCCACGCCGGCCGGCGTCGCGCGCCCCCCGCTGGCGTCGGCCTCGCGCGCCTCGTCGATGCAGACGACCTGCGCCGCCGACTCCGGCACAGAGCCCAGCAGCGCCGTCCGCGTCAGCAGCACGGGCGCCTGCGTGTCCGCGAGGATGAACGACAGCCGGGCATGCGGGTACGCCGGGTCTAAGGGCACGTACGCGCCGCCCGCCTTGATCACGCCGAGCACCGCCACGACCAA
>JBEVJD010000495.1:0-26544 GCA_040510435.1 Pyrinomonadaceae bacterium
GGCGGACCAGTCCGGTGTCGGGTGTACAGTTGTGGGGCTCCTTGTACTTACATTCATGGTTTCGCTGGCGGGCATCATACGATGATTGTTCTGGTGTCACGCTTGCGCCGCCGAACAACTGCATGCACCTGACCGCCAACACGTACTCACCTTCGCGAAACGCGCTTGATGCCGGCGTGCTTCGCCCGCGCGGGCAACCTCTTCGGTAAGTCCAGCCTGTCGTCAATCAGCACATCCACGTAGACGTTGGCGAGTTCCGCGTAGCGGAGCAGGATCGGCAGCGGCGGCTCCCGCCTTTCGAGTTCGTATTGGGAAACCGCCGAGTAGTCAACCGTCAGGTCGAGCGCCCGGCACATCTGCGTCTGAGAGAGTCCGAGGACGGTGCGAACTTGCAGTAACTTTTCGCCGAGGCGTGAGGGCTTCGGGCGGGCGGCTCGTCCCATCAGGAGGTGCCTCCTGGTGGGACTATTCTTTCTCTCTTGTCTCTACGGGTATTTACCCATAAAATACGCGCCGCTTCAGGTTTTGCCCAGAAGCACGTGCTCCGGGCAGCGCATGTCACCCTGCGCGTACCCCTGCGTCACCCACGGGCGAAAAGGATAGCACAGTATGGGAGTGAGAGGGTCAGGCTGGTTCTACGAGCTGTTGAGTACCATCCTTTCGTGGGCGGGCTACCTTCTTCTCACCGCGCTGTTTTTCTACGGCGTCTATGAAGCCTACCACTACTACGGTTGGTTAAGAGCAGTAATCACGGCCATTCCTCTCGTCGGACAGATTTATTGGTTTCTAACGCGGTGGTGGGCTGTCGGATTCCTCACTTGGTTCACATACGCATATGTGATCGCGGCCGGTTGCATCTTGGGGGCATACGTGTTTATGCGGCTGTACCAAAGTCACAGCCGCAGGCCGCGAGCATGCTCAAAAGCATCAGTGCCTTCGGAGGTCTCCTCTGAGGCCGGAATTGTGCCGAGCGAATCTATACCGGTAGTGGGATGGATGCCCGCCATAGAACCAGATGGAGATATGACAGAGATGCGAAGGATTCTAGGCGCGATACGTGTGGCGCGGGGGCAGGAATTCTCCAACGTGGCGACGTATCTATATCACTTGGCCGACCGTGTGCAGGAGATGATCGAACGGGAGGAGAACCCGCGCCGAGCGCTGGCGGAACTGACCCGGTGGTTGGAGTCGGAAGGGTTGATGGGGCAGACGCCTCAATCGCTGGATGATGCCGGATGGGCTCTAGTGGTAGAGAACCCCGCGCTGCGTATGCGGCTCGGTATGTTGGGAATACCGGGCGAGCTGCCGGAGAAGATCACTTCGGGCAATCCCGAAGCTCTGAGAATAGTGGAGGAGACGACGCTAGAAGCGTGGGTGACGCTGCTGACAGTGGGATTCAACGAATGTCTAGCGTAGCTCGCGCAGTCACCGTGACATACCGGGGAGCTATTCAGGTTTTTTAGGTGGAGCAAAGATAAGACGGCCCTCGACTACCCTCTTTAGTAACAGCCTGATAGCGTGGCTCACAGTATATCCGAGCGGGCGCAGCTTCTCGATCAGAGCTTGTTTCTCCTCCGGCGAGTCAAGGTAGGCCGTGACCCCGCACCCGTTGCGGTATCGCTCGTAATAGCGGCGGTCTGCCTCGCCCTTGCGCCGCCTCCGTTGGGCGGCTGACAGCCGGGTTCGCCCATCGGTTTTCTTCGCACCGGATTTCGCCTTCCGTTCAGTTGGTTCGCGTCGTTTCGACATCCCAGTGTCTCCCCGTAAGAGTTGGCGGGTAGTCTATGAAGCCCCGCGCCAGAAAATTTGAAGGGCAGCGTGTGGAGGCGTATTTACTCGCCCAAAGTAAGTGCTGAGAGATGGGGCGCGTGTCTCCTGCGATGTGCGTAATGTCCGGCGTAAGTTATTCATTGCCTAGGGTATTGTGGCGAAATTGGCGCTCAGAGGTTTTTGTCGAAAAACGATTTTCGGCCCCGGTCAATGACGGCCATATCGTCAAAAATGCGTACGACAATACTGGTCGCGCGTAACTTCATGTTGGATCGGCATTTATAGCGTCTCCCGCTTGTTTGTCCTGACTGGAATACATCTTAACCGGTCAAATCAAAGTGCTGAACGCCAACTATAGTGTCGTATTACGATTGTGGCTGATGTCCGCTAAAATGCTGTTTCTTAGGTGGTTTAGCCGCTAAGCTGGTGGGTCTGGCACGTCGAAAAACTGCGCATATTAGGGTCAATAACTTTTGACGGAAGCGTGATTAGTAAAATGCAGAACAATGCCGTGAGCAGGGTTGGTCAGATTCTTTTGTCAGGTTCTCCATCGGCGTTACCCCAAACCTGACCAAACTGACCACGGCCGTAATCTCATCGTATAGTTCATCATTATGTTGGTCAGATTGCGCTAGAACCCTGACCTAGACTTGACCAAATCACTCATTAAACCTGACCGCTTCCCAAGTCTCTGAGTTTGGCGAGTAAAGTTGGTCAGGTTGGTCAGATTGTTGAGAAATGTCCCTGCTGCCTAAGATGTGGTGTGATCGAAGGGCGATAACCGCTATTCTCCGTCCCTCGATGTTGTGGCGCTTCTTAAGCGTTTGGCGCACCTCTTCACGGATGAGTACCCCGCGCTCGTTGAGTCTTTTCCAAAGCGTGGTTGGCGTCACGGTGATACCAGCGCCCGTCTTGCCGCCTAACTCATTAGCGACGGCGTAGGCGGTGTCGGGTTCCAAGTACACGTTGATCCCGTCCGTCCATCCTATACGTTTACCTTGCGCATCATCGCCGCGCCAACCGAACGCCATCAAATCGGTTTTTGGACGCCCTCCGTCTGTATCCCACGCGATGTGGGCCGCACCGGTCGAGAGTGCGGCCGTGATAAGTTCTATGAAACGCGTCGCGGGGTCTTGGCTCGCCTGATACTCCTCCTGTCTCCCGGCAACATCAACTAGAGCCTCCCACACCTGCTTGGTAAGTTCCTCGCGCTCGTCGTCGTTAATTGCTCCCTGTGAGGCCGCGAAGTCGAGAAACAGATTCCACGCGCGCATTAGTTTGGCTGCCGTCGTCGCGTGACGCTTATGGCCTGCGGACTTTGCGGCGAACTCATTACGCAAGTCAGCAAGCTCCTCCCGCGCTTGCTCAGTAACTCGTTTGTAATTAGGGGATAACCACTGCACGAACGCCGCCGTCAGGCTCGCATAGACGCCAGCGCGGGCGTGTCGCTGGCATTCTGTCAGTGCCGCGAAATCTACCGTGCCGGGGCGTCCACCTCCCTCCTTTTCCACTTCGAGAACCCACATGCGCGCCCGTAAGGACGCACCGCGCGGTATGTCCTCGCCGGTTGAAACGATCAGACCACGTGGCGCTCGCGCCGCATTGAAAGTGATGTCGGAGCGTAAACGCAGCCGTCCCGCATGATTGCCTTGCGCCCTTAACAGACGGTCGGCTTCTCGGTGGGCGCGAGCGGTATCGGTCGCCGTTCCCGTCGGGGCGAAGTCGTCAACGACTAAAACGGCATCTTTTACCGCGTGCGCTAACCTCTCTAGACTGTTGCCCGTGCTTACCCATGCGCTCGGTAGGTGCTCGCGGTCAAAACCCCCGCCAAAGTGCGCTTGAACCAAAGCGGCCAGCTCAGATTTGCCTGCGCCTGTGTCGCCTGCCAAATGTACGGAGAAATCACACCCGCCGATGATCGCGGCCCACGCCGCGCCGAACAGAGGGAAGGTGACTGAGGGCACTGCCACAGACATAGCGTTCAAGTAATGTCTTACAGCAGAGATCAGATCAACGCCGTGTGGCGGGTCAAGCAGAACGAAAGCCGCCAGCGAGTCAGGCAAGCGCACCGCTATAGAAGCGCGGTTCCCGTCCGCCCCGATTGCACCGTCGCTGTGGAGATAACGCCAGCCGTCGGGGAACTCGCGCCAGCCAGTATGCGTGTAAATCGTGGATCGTGCGATTTCATCTGACAGCAACTTGACGGCACAGCGCATATGCTCGCTCTGACCTGCTAAAACGGTTGCGGCAGCACCGAGCAGCTTATCCACCCACTTCATCGCGCCGAATTCATCGGCGCTGACGCTGACCTTCCTATAGGTATTCTGACTTACCAGCTTGCCTTGCACTTCATAGAAGCGGCGCTCCGTAGCGCCGTCATCCTCGACTATATCTGTGACGATCTTCGCATCGAAGTTGCACAAGCGTACAAGCATCTGCCCGCTTTGAGTCTGCTTCAAACGCGCCAAGCAACCGTCTTCGACGGTATAGCCATGCGTGGTCGTCATTCCGCCAATATCGAGCGCGTACTCAGCATCACGTAAGTGTTTTTGAATTTCTAGCCACTTGCACACACAATCAACAGTGCGCTTGTCAATGAATTTGGTGAGCGTCGGCCAGCCTGTCACATACGCGCCTCTTTGTAACTTCGCATCCGTGTAAACGACCGTTCGCGTGCGAGCGAGCGTCTCCTCATCCTGCGCTTCCCGACATACTGCTTCGATGAAATTTGTCGCTTCATCCTCCGTCCAGCCCGCTCGTAATAATCCGCCTGCCAGCGCAAGCGCGGCATCTTGGCGGCTTCCCACTTGCGGCCAATATTGCGCAAGTATAGTTGCCGCTGCTAGTCGCTTAGCAGCTTGAACTAGATCGTATTCGGAAATGCACGCCGGTTCCCCCCTTTCATACCATCCGACAACCTCACCAGTTTCTTTGTGCGTACTTCCCGGAAAGATTGATTGCTGTCCGTTGGTCAGCATTTCGATTAGACGTTTACCCGTTACCGGGTCTATGAAGGTAATTTTTTTAGAGACCGGCGCGACATACAGCCAATGTGAGCGCTGCCTTGTCTGTCGTCCGAAAACCGCGCCGGTAATAGGCAGGAAATGCTGCGCGAGTGAAATGGCTTCCGCACAGTCGAGGTCAATGTCCACCAGATTACCCGACGCTTCGCCAAGTAGTACACCTATGTTCTGCGGCTGCCCATTAAAGTGGCGCGGTAGATCATCTTCGGTGACAGTAAAGTTTTGCCACCCGCGAAAGCCTGGATTCTTTGAACGGAAAGGTACGGGCAATGGCATCCATCCGCGCTGAAAATAAGCGCGCGCTATGTCAAGCGGTAAAGGGTCTGTCAAGTTTCACTCTCCCTTTCGCATACTTACGCGTTATTGATGAGAAAGCAATTACGCTCCAAAGATGAGGATGACAAAAGTAGATGCCCACCAACATTGAGCGTTTTATTTTTATCTTGGATCGCATTCCGCTCTCTTCTGTGCGCCGCGTGGCTTTCGCTCGCATGCTGAGAGAAACGGGCGCAGGTGTTCATCAATGCTGTATAGTACCCTCACCCCGATGCGATAGAACCCTACCTTGCCAGCCATGCGTGCTCTGAGCAGGGTTACGCGACTAACACCTAACCATGAGGCTGCTTCTTTCTCGGATAGCATTCCTTTCTTTACATTTTCATCCCTGTTCATTCCGTTCTTCCTTTCTCAATTACAAACTAAAAGCCGCTGTGGTTAGCAGCGGCTTAAGAATAAGAGAAATGGCACTAACAGGTAATGGATACGGCGAATAAATTTATCTCAATTCTAAAGACAAAAGTTGAGACATTGACAAGAGAATTATCTCAACTTTTCAGAGGTCTTCTTTTTGATATAGCCTTTCTTGATTTCTTTCTATTAATAGTTCGTGAAGCAGCACTCGAAATAAGCTTTCTTATATACTCAGGGCTATGTCTGTATTTATAAGCTAGGTGTTGGTAAGCAAGCTCGCGGGGTTGGTAATTTCCGTCACATATCATTATCAATGATACATAAAAGAGATTCGGAAATAACGTCATGCCGTCCTGTTCCCAACGCGTACGCCAAGCATTCTTGTCATTTCGATTTCTTGCGGCAAAGAAAAGCTCCCTCGTTTCGTCGTGATACTTTTTCGCCTTGCGGTATTCGAGACGTAACTCGTCATACTGCTTCGGTAGTGTGCGCAGTTCTTCTTCTGATATCGGTGGTTTCTTAGCGCCAATAAATATGTTTCTTACTTCCTCTAGCTGCTTCCCATAGCTATGACGCTCCCAACGTGACATGAGATCGAAATCTCTTGGTAAGCCGATAGCACTCCAGTGTTCCCGCAATTGTGGCTCAATAGACGTTTTGATTTGACGCTGAACACTGTCTTCGTAGGCTCTTTCAACGGATTGGGCTAACATTGTCGGAAGATGTGATATGTAACCACGAAGGATAGAACAAACATTGTAGTCAATCGCTTCCTCGCGTTCTTCAGGACTGGAAATATTAAATAACTTATCTGCGTCGGGAGCCTCTAGCATTTTGCTAGAGCTTCTGATCAAATCTACTGCTGCATTTCGGAGGGATGTTTCAAGCCAAACTATACCTTCAACTCTATTGATTTGAATGCACAGAATAATGTCTCCGTTAAGTGCATATTTGAATACATTCCATCGTGACTTCGGCCATTCACCCTTTTTCCCCCAATCTTCTTCTATCACTCCCCAGTATCGCGCATAATAAGCGGGAGTATTGCGGTACTCTGAAATATCTCTAATGTTCGCAAGCTCGGCGGCTTCATTTAGAAGCCGTAGAGCGCGCTCGTGTAAGGCATTTAACTCCTCTTCCGATGGCTCCATTAGCAATCTAGCCTCGTTAAATCAACGCCATGCTCAGAACAGTTATGAGTATCAATTGACTGTCTCCGAAGCATCTGTATTCGGCTGCCGGGTTTCTGCTTCGGCATGATATGAGTCCAACGCTGCTGCCGCACGTCGGGCGGTCTCTACGTTCGCGTTGACGTATCGGTATGTCGTGTTGGCTTGGGTATGACCTAGAACACGGCCGACTTCAGACAAAGGTATATGAGCGCCGACAAGCCTTGTGGCTGCCGTATGTCTCAAATCGTGAAAACGTAGGTTTTCAATTCCCGCCGCTCGCCGCACGCTCTCAAAACTGTGCTTAACGTTATTGGAAATGCCAAACACAAGCACTTCAGGGCGCTTTGGCGACTGTTCATATAACCCTTCAAGCTCCCTTGACAGTCTCACCGTCATGCTCAATGTGCGCTCTCGCATGGTCTTAGTATTGAACGCGGCAACAGTAATGATGCCATTCTCAAAATCCACGTCACGCCACCGCAGTTTGAGCAATTCGCCTTGCCTCATACCTGTGTCTAAGGCGCAGATAATAATCGCCCTCAGATGCTTACACTTCGGCGCGTCACACGCTGCAAGCAATAGCTTTTCTTCATCTTTAGTAATGATGCGCTCGCGCTTCCTCTCATCGGCCAAGCTAATTAATGACTCTCCAACGCCGAAAGGGTTCTTCACAATCCAGCCCTCGCGCTGCGCCACATTTAACATTCGACGTAGCAGAGCTAGTTCGCGGTTTACCGAAGCAATGGCGCGTGTCGGGCGAAGCTCTGCTTTCGGATCGTCATTCAGTTCTCGTTCATGACGCGCGACATCGCTGCGGGTCGGGGTGTTCAACCTATCCGCTCTAAAGGTGCGCATATCGCCGTAGGTTAGTGAGCGCACGCGGCGGTTGCCGAAATGCTCCTTGAGGGTATTTAGCTGCCCTTGGACAGTAGCTAGGGAACGGAGTCCCGCAACCTTGCGCCCGTCTACATACTCAGGCTCTTTGGCGTAATGCTTCTCGTAATGGTCAATCAAATCCTTAAACGTCTTTAGCTCATGCGCGAGGCTGCGCCCGTCTGTTTTGTCGTACTCCTTCAATAAGTCTTCAAGCAAATCTTTCGCATTAGCCTTACTCTGTGCCCTGCGCTGGCGGTCGTGTCTCTGGCCCGTCACGGCATCAACGTAAGTAACGCGCGCCCACCAAGTAATCTGCTCTTTGCCGCTCCCGAGCTTCTTTACTCGCTTGAAAATTGAGCCTGAACGTTCTCTCGCCATCGCTTCATGCCTCCGCATCAAGGCCCGCCCAATCTGCGCCGCACACACATTCACACACAAACAAGGTGCTACTGCGTGATTATCGCAGATACCGCGCGAACCGGATACATGTGATTTTCCCTGCAAATGTGCGGAGTTGTGTGGAATGTGAGAGTGCGAGTTAACGGCTGATACTAGCCTCCGGGCGACTACGAATCAGAAGGTCGCACGTTCGAGTCGTGCCGGGTGCATCAATCATTGCAATAATTTAAGGGCAGCCTCCTGGCTGCCCTTTCTTCTTTTGTGTGCCTATAGTGTGCCAAGACTTCCGCGTGTTCGGGAGTCATGCCGCGTCGGGTGGTTTGAACGTTGACATCAGGGGCGGGCGCGCATATCTTTCCGGGACTCGGGGGTTTGCCCACCTTCAAGGATTGCGTGCGAGAGAGTTGGGGGGAGAATGATGTCAGGCGTCAGACTAGTGTCGGCCGTCCTCCTCGCGGCCTCAATCTTCACCACGGCGCGGGCGCAGGCCGGCCGCGCGGAGAGTTTGCAGACGGGGGACGCCGACGCCTGCTTCGGGAAGGCGGAGGAGTTGTTCGGTCAGGGCAGCTACGCAGGGGCGGCCGGCTACTACAGGAAGGCCACGCTGCTCCGCCCCGACTACGCCCCGGCGCACAACGGCGTCTGCGTCTCGCTCTTCAACCTCGGGCAGTTGGAAGGGGCGGCGCGCGCCTGCGGCCGGACGCTCGACCTACAGCCCGCCTCGCCGGTGGCGCGGCGCAACCTGGGGAGGGTCTTGCAGGGGCTCGGGCGGCTGGAGGAGGCGGTCGAGCAGTTCAGGCGTGCGCTCAGCCTCAAGCCCGACTACGACGAGGCGCACTACAGTCTGGGCGAGACTTACAGGGAGTTGGGGCGCGACGAGGAGGCCGCGCGCGCCTTCCAGGAGGCCGTCAGGCTCAAGCCGGACGACGCCATGTCGCTCAACAACCTCGGCGTCACCTACTACATGCTCGGGCGCTACCCGGAGGCCGTCGTCGCGTTGGAGCGCGCGCTGCGGCTGCGCCCCGACCTCGCCGAGGGGCACGGCAACCTCGGGTTCGCCTTCGCGAAGATGAGGCAGTTCGAGCGCGCGCTGTCGGCCTACCGTCGCGCCGTGGAGCTGGCGCCCGGGCGGCCCGAACTCCACTACGAGATCGCGCAGGCGCAACTCGCGCTCGGCCATTACGCCGAAGCGCGCGACTCCTGCGCGCGGGCGCTCCGCATCATGCCGACCTTCGCCCCCGCCTACCAGTGTCTCGGGTTCGTCTACCTCGCCCTGGGGAAGAAGGAGGCGGCGCTTGAGCAGTATCAGAAGCTCAGGTCGCTCGACCCCGACCTCGCCTCCGCGCTCCTGCGGGGCATCTACAGAGACCGCATCGTCGACGCGCGCCGGTAGCCGCGCCGCCCGTCCCGCCGCGTCGAGCCCGACCGTTAGCCTCACTCCAAGCAAAAAAAACGGGGCTGATTCGCGAGAGTCAACCCCGTCCAATGGGAGGAATGCCCCCTTGTTCTACCGAAAGTCTTCGACGGCTCAGGGCGGCGCTACTTTTGACTGGCAGCGGAATCGCCGTAGGTCAAATGTAAGGTGACCATCGCCGGGCCGTTCGGGTTGGCGCGCACGCGGAAGAGCATCTGCGGCTTGGGCGCGTCCTGCGTCAGGGCCTTGCTGCCGTCGCTCTCGGCGGCCTCGTGCTCCGCGATGGTCGCGGGCCGCCCCTCGCCGCCGACCAGGTTCAACTGCTGCTGCCGCGCCATGTCGCCCCAAGTCGAACTCCACTTCTCGACCATCGCCCGGGAGATGCGAACCTTGTCGAGGCTGAGGGTCGAAAGCTCCGGGATGGGGCGCGCCGAGTAGATGATGTTGACGATCTCGCCGGCGTTCACCTTCCCGGCCGGGCCCTCCGCCGTCACCCTGAAGTAGGAAGGCTTGGCGTCCAGCGCGGGGATGAAGACCAGGAGGCCGGGCTTCACGTGATTGTTCTCCCCGCCCGCCAGCGCGGTCGGGAAGATCAGCTCCGGCTCCTCGACGCTGTTGTCGGTGTACTGCGTGCTGTTGATGACGTAGAGGTAGCCGGTGCGCGGCGACTCGATGCTGAAGCGCAGGCGGTCGCCGAGCTGAACCTCTGTGTTGCTCATGCGGACGGGGGTGACGAGTTGCTTCAGGCCGTCGGCCGTCAGGAAGGAGACGCCTGCCTCGGCCTCCTCCAGCTTGTCCGTGCGCAGCCGCCAGAGCGTGACCCCGATGTCCACGAAGCCTTCCACGACCAGGCGCGGCGGGCGCGGCGGGGCCGGGGGATGATTATCACGCGTCCCGGCGTTGTGGCGTTGGGGCTTGGACTTGTTAGTCGCGGGCGCGGGCTGCGTGGTGGCGGCGGGCTGCGGCCGCGCGCCCGTATTCCACGCGCCCGTGTTCGCCCTCGCTTTACGCGTCTCCACGCGCTCGTAGACGGCGGGCGGCGGGGGCTGCGTCTTCTTCTTGTTCGGCGCGGATGGGCGGTTCGAGAAGCTGTACTTAATCTGTTTCGAGCCGTCGTAGTCGTCTTCGGCGGCGGCGGCGGGCTCCTGCGCCGGGGCGTGGGCCGCGCACAGGAGGGTCGCGGCCAGCGCCGCGGGGAACAGCCACTTACTCTTCAGGGCACTACGCATACTGTCTCCTTCAAGTGGTGGGGTGCGGACAGACTGCGACCGTCCGGGTGGTTGAGGAGGGCCGCCGGCGGCGGCGGCGGCGGCCCGAGTGCGGCTCAGTTCTTAGCGCAGATGCCGGGGCAGACCATGTACTGAAAGATTTTGGCCTTGTCGCCCGGGCCCGCGGCGACGCCCACGCCGCCGACCGCGAACGTGCTGTCTGAATGCTTGCCGATGGGGGCGAGGCCGATTGGTTTGCCGTTGCTTTCGAAGCTGTTGTCGTCAATGAAGAAGTCGAACCGGTCGCCGGTCGCCTTCATGCCGAAGATGAACTGGTCGTCGAGCTTGTTGCCGCGCAGCGAGATGTCGTAGAGGGAGCGGGGCTTCTGCCCGTTCTTGACCAGGTAGAGGCTGAGCATGTTGGGCACGTCGGCGCGCGGGCCCGAGAGCCGCACGAGGTAGTAGTTCTGCTCGTCCGCGGCGCGTACGACGAAAGAGACCGAGGTGCCGCCGACCAGTTCGACGTTGGCGCTCAGCTCGAAGTCGGCGAAGCGCCCGACCTCTTCGCTCAGCATCGCGCGCCCCTCGCCGTTGACTTCGAGGGCGGGCGTGGCGCGCCAGCCCGACGGCAGGCGCCACTGGCTGGGCAGGGCGAACTCCGCGTCGAGCGGCTGCTTCCTGAGCAGGCTCTTGAGCGTGAACGTGTGCTCGCGGTCGCCGGTTACCGTGACCGGCGCCTTCTCCGGCTGGAGGCTCACGTCGTCGGGCGTGATGGCGACGGTGTAGTCGCCGCGGCTGAGGTCGGCGGCGACGGCCCGGCCGTCCTTCAACTGGTAGACCTGGGTCGGCCCGCCCTGCGCGCCGACGGCGACGCTCCCGGTCATGGTGTTGGCGATGATGGTCAGCGTGTAGGTCGCCTTCTTTAGATTGAGGGGCACGACGGGCGGCGGCTTGTTGGCGGCGACCTCGGCCTTATCTTCCCTGGTCTCGGAGCCCTCGCGCGCCGCGATGACGCGGTACTCGCCGAACTGGAGCTGGCCGGATTTGTAGACGCCCTTGTCGTCGGCGTCGCCCTCGACGCGGGACTGCGTCCCGCCGGAGAGCGGCTCGATGACGATGCGCGCGCCCGGCTCCGAGACGACCGAGAGCGTGCCGGTGGTCGGCGCGGCGGGCGCGACGACGGGCGCGGGCGGGGGCTTGATGGGCGCCGTCTTCGCGAGGAGGAGGTTGCCGCCGTAACCGACCATGTCCACCTGTGGCTTCTGCTCCCTACCGGCGAGCTTCGCCAGCCTCGGCACCTCGGTCTGCATGTGCTCGATGAGCCGCCCGAGCGTGACCTCGCCCGTCGTCGGGTCTTTGGCCCCGCCCTTGAGCCCTTCGACGAAGGCCCACGAGAAGTAGCCCTGCTTCTTCTCCTGATACTCCCACGCGCGCTGTCCCTCGGACGCCGCGTAGAGCGTGACGAACGCCTTGACGCCGCTGTTCCTCATGTCGAAGGCGTCGGCGTAGCTCTTCGTCAGCTTGTTGTCCTGCGAGCCCTTCCCCGCCGTCGGGTCGTTGCGGCACGAGTCGAGCAGCAGCATGACCTGACTGGCGCCGGTCTGCCTGATCAGCTCCTTCACGCGATCCACCGAGATGGCCGTGTCGTCGTAGTCCTCGGGGTTCGAAGACGCGTCGGCCGGCAGGAGAAACGCCTGGCGGTCGCCCTGCCGCTCGACGCCGTGGCCGGAGAAGGCCACGACCAGCATGGCGTCCTTCTCCATCAGCCTCTTCATGAGCTTCAGCGTCGTCAGGATGTTATTCCTGATCGGCTTCGACTCGTCGTCCGGCGAGTCGGAGGTCAGCAGGCGCACGTGATCCCGCTTGAAGCCCGCGTAGGTCACCAGCGCGTCGGCGATGGCCTTGGCGTCGTTGGCCGCGCCCCTGAGCGCCGTGATGTTGGGGTCGGACGTGTATTTGTCGATGCCGATGACGACCGCGTAGCGCTTCGTCCGGTCTGGAAGTTCGATGACGCCCTCGTCGTTCTTGGGCTGGGTGAGACTCTTCGAGCCGGGGTCTTGCGTCTGCCGGCGGGCGGAGACGTGGGACGGCGCGGCCAGAAGCGTTGCCAGCAGTGCGAAGGTGAAGACACGAGCGAACGGGCGGGACGGGGGGGTCTTGCCTAACATGACTTTGGTTCCTTACTGAAATCCTTGCGAGGCCGTGACGGAAAGGAGTGGCGAGTCTGGACTGCCCCACTTAGAGGAGGGCGGTCAGGGTCGAGCGAAACTTGAGCGCGCGTATTATATACGACTTTACTCGAATGTAAAATCCTAATCCCCGCGCGCACGCGCGGCCGCGGAGTAGTTTGAAAAGGGGCGCGCGCGGTGACCACTTTGGTGTGGCGCCGCGCGCGCCCATGTTCAGGGCGCCCCTTTAGAAGGAGAGCTTCAGCGCGAACTGCAAGCGCCGCCCGGGCGTGACCGTCTCGGTCGCGGAGCCGAAGCCCGGCGACTCAAGTATGCGGACGGGGATGTTGAAGTTGTCCCGGTTGAGCAGGTTGAAGATGTCCAGTCGAGCCGAGAGGAACGTCGTCTCGCCCAGCGAGAACTTCTTGATCGCCGTCAGGTTGACGAGGCGGAACGAGCCGGCGCGGAACGAGTTGCGCGGCAGCGCCCCGTTGAAGCCCTGGCAGGGGAGCAGGCTGCGCGTGTTCGAGCCCGTGACCGGGATCGTCCGGATGAAATCCTGGCCGATCCGGCACGAGAGAGTTTCGCCCGAATTACCCGGCACCAACTGAATGGGCTGCCGGTCGCTCCCGTTCAGGCTGAGCCCCGAGGTCGTGTTGAGGCGGTCTGTCAGATTCCCGTCCCGGTTGATGTCGATGATGGTGTTGACGGTGAACGGCTGACCGCTCTGGAACATGCCCGTGCTCGCCAACTGGAACCCGTTATTGCCGGGGACGATGTCCCACACCAGGTCGTAGGGGACGCGGTGCGGCGTGTCGTAATTCGACCTCGCGTATTCACCGGGGAAGTCGCCGCCGAGGATGGGCACGGGGCCCGACTGCGTGAAGGTCGAGCTCTGCTGCGGCAGGGCGGGGGCGCCGGCCAGGTCAAAGACATCAGAGACGGAGTCCCGCGACCTGGAGTAGGTGTACCCGATCTGATACAGGAAGGCCCGCTCCCTCCCCAGCCGCCCGCGCAACTGCACCTGCACCGCGTCGTACTGCGAACGGCCGGTCGATTCGAAGAGGTTGATGGGCCCCAACAAGGCGTTGGCTCGAATCGGTTGCAGGAAGAGAACCGGGGACACGGCAGTCCCGGCGAAGGTGGGCTCGGGGTTCCTGCCGCCCGGGAGGGCTCTGCCGGCGATCTGGCTGGTGACCGGGAAGGTGTTGGGCCCGCCGTTCGGCGTGCTGAACCTGATGAGGTTTCGGCCCCTCGTGCCGACGTAGGCGAACGAGAGGAGCATGTTGTTGGGCAGCCCCTGCTCTATCGTGTAGGAGTAGTGATAGGCCATCGGCATCTGGAGCTGCCGGCTGGGCAGGGTGAAGGCAAGGCTGCCCCCCTCCAGGTCGCGCCTTAAGGCGAACAACAGGCTGCCCACGTTGTTCACGTTGTTGATGGCGAAGACCGGGTTCAGCGTGTTCAGGTTGTTAGGCCGGTTCGGGTCGAGTAAAGGAATCCCCGGGCCGATGCAGAACGGGTTGATCGGGATGATGCAGGGGCCGAGGACGTTCCCCCCCGCGTTGTTGGGGTCGATGAAGCCGACGCTCAGGCTGCTGACCGGGGCGAAACTCACCGGGTTGAAGATCGGCAGCCCCGTCGTCGGGTCGATCCCGGCGAACGATGCCTTGTTGTTTCTCGAAGCGAGGTTCAGCGGGAGGAAGTTCGGGTAGACGTTCCGAGACTGGCTGACGACCGCGCCGAGAATCTGGTCGTAGTAAACCCCGAAGCCGCCGCGCATGACCGTCGGGCGGTCTGCGCCAAAGACGTTGGGGGCCCACGCGATGCCGATGCGCGGGGCGAAGTTGTTGCGGTCGGGGTCGTAGATGCTCTCGCGCTCCTCGCTGAAGAGCACGCCGCCGGTGGGGTCTAACGCCGCGGGCAGGCCGAACGTGCTCTCGATGCGGTCGTTAATTTCGCGGGCGGGCGTGTTGTATTCGTAACGCATGCCGAGGGTGAGCGACAGCGTGTTGGTGAGCCTGAAGTCCTCCTGCCCGAAGAAGTTCAACTGGTAGTAGCGCAGCCCGATGTTTCCGCTCTCGTTATCCTGGGCCGCGAGGTTGTGGTAGAAGCCCTGCGGGAGGCCGCCGGCCGCGAACCACGTGCCCGGGATGTAGGGGACGTTCGCCACCTCGCAGATGCCCTCGCACCCGCCCTGACTCGCGGGACGGATGTCGTTGCGCAGCGCCGTCGAGCCGTAGAAGGTGGCGAGCGGGCGCGAGTTGCGCGGCAGGTCGCTGTTGAGCTCGGTGCGCCGGAGGTCGGCGCCGAGCGTGTAGGTCACGGCCATCTCACCGGACTGGCGGATGGTGACGGTGTCGGCGAGCTGGTAGGTGTTGTTGACGCGCCTCTGCGGGAAGTTGAAAACGTCAACGCCGACCGGGCTGAAGCCGCCGATGATGACCTGCCCGAGCGGCCCCGTGATGCACTCCGTCGTAAACACGGAGGTGTTGTTCACGCACGTGGTGCCGTTGGTGCCGCCGCCCGCGACCCGCGTGAAAGGCACCACGCCCGTCGTCGTCGTGGCAACGTCCTGGATGAGCGGCGCGTTGAGGAGGAACGGCTGGTTGAAGCGGCTCGACAGCAGGCTCGTCGTGTCGCGCACCTCGTCGAAGTTAAGGCGCGTGCGGCCGTAGGAGAGGCGCAACTGGTTATTGACCTGCGTCCTGGCATCGTCCCCCGAGAACTGGCTGTTGATGAACGTCGAGATGTTCTGCGTCCTGACCTCCGGCCGCAGGGTGGCGAAGATGGCCTCCCCGGCCGCGGGAATGTCGCGCCAGTCCTTCGTGAAGTTGTAGCGGGCGGTGAACGACTGGAAGAGCCGCGACTCCGAATTGACGTAGTCTATCTTGCCGGAGGCGACGGTGCCGCGCGCGCTCGCCGGGAGCACCTGCGTGAAGGTGTTCCGCCCGTAGACGCCCGCGGGGTTGTTCGGGAAGGGGAAGAGGCTGAAGATGGCCGCCCCGAAAACCGTCTGCGGCACGAGCGTCCCCGGGGTGGCGGTGTTGCTCACGGGGTCGGTGGTGATGCCGGTCGCGCCCGAGCCGCTCCTGGGGTCTTGCGGGGTAACGACGGCCTGATCCTGCCCGATGCCGTAGCCCCTCTGCTCCAGGGTCGGCACGGCGAAGCTCTTCTCCTGGCCGGCGTTCAGGATTTGCCTCTCGCCGGAGAGGAAGTAGAACCAGCGCTCCTTCTTGATGGGCCCGCCGAGCGTGAAGCCGAACTGCCCGAGCGTGGAGGAGTCTTCGCCGCCGAAGCCGCGGTTGACGTTAATCGGCGTGCCCCCCGAGTTGCAGGTGGTGTTAAAGCCCGGGCAGAGAACCGCCGGGCGCCCGCCGGCGGATGCCACCGGCAGCGGGCCGTTCTCGCCATCGGTGTCGAACGTGTTGCGCGAGTTGAGCCGGCTGGAGTTGAAGAAGCCGTAGAGGTCGCCGTGCACGTCGTTGCCGCCGGACTTCGAGACGGCGTTGACCTGCGCGCCGATGTTGCGCCCGTACTGCGCGGGCGCGAGCAGCGTGATGACCTGATACTCCTTGATCGACTCGACCGGCTGCGGCACGAGCGAGAAGAAGCCCTGGCGGCGCACGCCGATGTCCTCGTCGTTGTTGTCCGAGCCGTCCACCGTGAAGTTGTTGGCGCGCGGCGGCAGGCCGTTGACCGAGAACTGGCCCGGCGAGCCCACACCGGCACCGACGCCCGGGCCCGCGATGTTGCCGAGCGAGTAGGGCGGCAGCACCACCCCGGGCAGCAGCAGCGCTAACTCGTCGAAGGTGCGGACGTAGGTCGCCGCGCCCAGGGGCAGCGTCACCACCTGATTCTCGTTGTACCCGCCCCCGCGGCGGCCGTCGAGGCGACCCACCTGAAGGTTGACCCGATCCTCCTCGGTCTCCACCTCTTCCGGCGACGCGGCGGGCGTCGGCTGCGGGGTACCGGGCGCGCCTGGGTCGGGCGTCGGCCCGGTCGCGACGGTGGTCGGCGGCGCGGCGGAGACGAGCGGCCTGAGCGCCACGGGCAGCGGGATCACCTGATTCACCTGCGTGATCCTGACGCGCTGCTTGACCGTCTCCTGTTGGTAGTCTCGGTGGGAGACGGTGATGGTGTACCACCCGGGGGAGAGCCGGCCCACGTAGAAGCCGCCGACGGCGTCCGTCACGCGGCGGTACTTGGCGCCGGTCTGGTCGTTGACGACCTCGACGTTCGCGCCGGGGATGGTTCTCGGCGACGGCCCCGCCTCGCTGACGACGCCGGAGAAGGCCCCCGTCACGGGGTCTTGCTTGGCTGCAACGACGGGTGATAGAGGGGCGAGGAGAAACAGCAACGACAGCGCCGCCGACCCAATCCTCGTGGTGAGTGTGCTCTTGGCCTTGAACATGATACGGTCCTCCGGGCTTGTCTCTGATGAGAAGTGGACAGTGCTGCCGGGGGTTGCGCGGTTGCGAGGTGCCCCGGCAAGAGGGACGCCCTGTCAGGGGCGCGAATCACTCAAGTGGAACGACCGGATACCGCCCGGGGCGAGGGGCGGACGGTGTGGCGACCCGAGCCCGAATCCGGTGCGGTACGTTGGGATGCCGGGCTGAGAGAGCCCGGGCTCGTTAGTTGAAAAGGCTCCGAAGACGCGTCGCTGTGAGTAACAGCAGGGTGTTCCGGGTTTGACTTACGACGCTTGGTGAAACAGCCGAGTAAGAGATTCGAGTAAGAGAGTTAGGACGGTGTGCCGCGGTTAAGGATGCGGCACTGCGAAGAAAGTTGTATGAGCACTTACTCGCGAAAAGCATGCGGATACTAGTCGAGTTATCTTTAAAAGTCAATGAAAGTTTACGCCGCGCGCGGGGTGAAAAATGCGGCTCGTGCGGCCTGTGCGGTGGCGCTCCCGGGGTGGCGGCGGCGGGCAGAAAATCATTGACACTGGTGTACCGCTGATTTATGATGCGCGCGCTTCAGAGGCGGGATCTCAACTGAATAACCCCGACTCTTCACTCAAGCGGCCCGCCCGCCGCCTTCGGCCGTCCGGCCACGCGCCGACAATCCTGAACGCGCATTCGCCTGACACGCCGTTTCGCTCACAACACCTGCCGCCGTCCGCGCCGGCGCGCACAGCCGGGACAGACCAGACCACACTTCTGGACGTCCGGCTCCCATCTCAACTCGCGCTCGACTCGTGCCGGACCCTTTACCGTGCCGACGATGTCGCCTTCACCACAGGAGAACAGACCATGACGAGGAATCTCTCGGGTCACAAGTGGATCACGTGCTGCGTGGTCTTCGCCGTCCTCAACGCCTACACCCTGACGGCGCTCGCCTCACCCGCGGCGGCCCCGCGCGGCGACCTCTCGGCCCGCGGGCGCGTGCTGCTCAACGGGCAGGAGTCGATCTCGGGCACGACCGTCTTCACTTCCAGCAGCGTCACGACGGAGCGCGACTCGACGGCCGTCATACGCCTGACCGACCTCGGCCACGTCACGCTGCTCGCGGAGTCGGACTTCCGGCTCGACTACGACGCGTCGCGGCTCGCGGGCGCGCTCGCCATCGGCCGCGCCGAAGTCTCCGCCGTCAAGGGCGCGCGCGCGGAGGTCTCGACTGGCGACCTGCGCGTCACCTCCGACCCGGCGGAAGCCGCGGCCTTCTCGCTGAAGACCGCGGACGGCGTGACGACCGTCACCGCGCTCAAGGGTCGGCTCGTCGTCGAGGCGGGCGGCAGGCTGGTACCGGTCGCGGCGGGCGAGTACTTCTCGACCGGCATGGGGTCGGCCGCCGGTCAGCAACCGCCGCCGGAAGATGACGACGACGACAGGCGCAAGATCGCCTTCCTGCTGCTCGGCATCGGCGCGGTCGTCGCCGCCATCGCCTTCGTCGTCACGAGGGACGACGAGAATTCGGGGCTCGGCGGCGACGGCGGCGGCGGCATCAACCCCAGCCCCGCGCGCTGACGCGAAGCCCGAAGCGCACCCGCCCGAAAGAGGAGAAGCCCGCTCAACGCGAGCGGGCTTCTCCTCTTTCGCTTTCAGCGCGCGGCGCGCGCCACTCCGTGAAGCGTTCGACGGCGGCGTCAGCCCCGGCGGAGCAGGATGACGGCCGCGTCGCCGAGCGTGAGACGGTCGCCGGCCCTGCACTCCGTCAACACGCCCCTCCCGGCGTCGCGGCCGTTGACCTTCGTGCCGTTGGTGCTCTCGTCCCTCACGTAGAGCCGCCCGCCCTCGCGCAGCAGCGTGCAGTGCCTGCGAGACACGCGCCGGCCGGCGTCCGTCACCACCACGTCGGCCTCGCCCTCGGGCGGCCCCTTCGAGCCGACGACGACGCTCTCCTTGTCGAGCTTGAAGACGCGCCCGCGCTCGCCACCCTCGACCACCTCCACGGCCCAGCCGCGCGGCGCCGCGACGCCCTTCGAGGGGAGCCAGTTCTTCGAGAGCGCGAGGAAGTAGACTCCGCCGCCGAGGCTCGCCAGCACGAGCAGCGAGACAGCCCAGACCGCGACGCTCCGCTTCCGGCAGCGCTCGGCGCAGGCGTCCACGTCCTCCTTGATGAGCAGCGCGCCCTCGTGGCCGGGCGCGAGTTTGAGCGCCGCCTCGACTAGCTCGCCCGCGCGCGCGCAGTCGCCGCACGCGGCCGTGTCCATCGCGCGCGTCGCTTCGAGCACGAGGCGGCGCGTCCTGATCTCGACGAGCATCGTGCGCGCGTCGGGGAAGTCGGGGAACTTTTTGACGAGCGAGGCGGCCTCGCGCTCGGCGTCCCTGAGGCGGTCGTCCCTGAGCGCCTCGCTGATCTTCCCGACCGCCTCGCGCTGCTCGGACGAGGTGCCGAGGCGGCGCGCCTCCTCGCCGTGCCGCCTCATCTCCGCCTCCAGCTCGCCGATCCTCGCGGAGTCGGAGGCGGGGTCGAGCAGGCTGATGATCGAGCGGTCGTAGTCTATCTTCTTGCCGGGGTCGGGCTCGCCCTCGTGCAGGCCGCGGAGTTGGGCGAGCATGCCGCGCTTCTGCTCCTGCTCGGAGGAGGGCGCGACTGTAGAGCCGGGCGCAGACACGCCGCCGCCGCCGCCGCGGCCCGAGGCCGAAGACCTCTTGAGTTCGTTCAGCAGCTTCGGGCTGATGTTCTCGACCTCGACGTGGACGGCGTTGTTCCGGGGCTCGAAGATGATGCGCGTGTACTTAATCATGCCCGCGGCCTCCGCCTTGAGCAGCCCGGCGCGGATGGCCTCAAGGCTCGGCCCCGACAGGTCGAAGACCGCCTCCTCGGTGCCGTGCGGCGTCGTGGTCGGGGCCGCGACGATGAAGCCCGTCCCGCGCAGCGCCATCAGCGCCGGCCGCCAACTGGCCTCGTCCTCGACCGAGACGTTGGCCGGGACGTTGATGCCGCGCGCGCGCGCGTTGCGGACGATCAGGTCGAGCTGCTTCTGCGGGCTGCGGTAGCCGGACGTGAAGCGCGTCCCCGGCGGCAGGTACTTCTGGAGCATCGTGTAGGAGAGTTGCCGGATGAAGTTCTCCTGCAACCCCTCACGCTCCAGCCGCTCGTACTCCGCTTCGAGCGCCTGCAAAGAGTCGCCCTGCGCGCGCGCCGCGCACGGCCACGCCGCGAGGAGGGCGGCGGTGAGCAGCGCCGCGAACGCGGCTCGCGGCTTGAGGCGGGGTGACGGCCGGCGTGACATAAGAGTTTATCTTCGGGCCCGGCGGCGGGTTCCGGGGCTACAGCCTCTCGAAGAGTTGCTGGCTCTCGATCTTCTGCTGCCAGATGATGTGCAGCGTCGCGGCGCCGTGGGGGGTGAGCCCCGCGTGGTCGCCGATGCCGGGCAGGTATAACTGCTCGACCTCGGGCCACCCCGAGTAGGTGTAGAGGATGCCGTTCGGCGCACACTCCTTGTGCTGCGTCCGGCCGCGCCCGGAGAAGGCGCCGACCTCCTTCCTGACCGAAGCCTTGACCAGCACGTCCGTCCGGCTCCAACCCTGCCTGACGGCCGCGGCTACGCGCCCCAGCCACCCGAGCGTCAGCCCGTCCTCGCCGTGATGCTCGCGGCTCAGGCGGAACTGCTCGACGATCTTCTGAAAGTCGCGCTCGTAGAGCCACCACGGGCCCGCGGCCCAAGTCGCCTCCGGCGCGTCGCTGCTCGCGAAGCGGTAGAGCACTTCGCCCGCGCCGAGCGTCACCGCCCGCGGGCTCCGCATCCCGCTCACAATCGCCTCGCGCGCGTGCACGGGCAGTTGATTCAGACTCGGGCTGTTGCTGTTGTTCAGTTGCATCTTCGTGTGCCCTCCCCGCGCGGCGGCGCTAGGACTTACTCCGAGTATTCGAGGATCGGCTGGCACTGTGTGACGCGCCAGTGCCAGGCGTCATTCCAGTCATCCCTGATGGTGTTGACGACAGACTCGTATATCTTGTGCTTGCGCACGTCGTCCTTGTCGGCGTGGTCGAACCAGCCTTCGGCGTTCGCCCAGTCGCGCACCGTGGACTTGGCGAAGCCCTTGATGATGGACTTGACGCTGCCCGTCGGGTTGGCCGTGCCCCTGAACAACTTCTCGGCGAAGTTCATCTTCTTGCTCGCGTCAATCGCCCTGACGAGGAGCGCCTGCGCGAACTGCACGTCTTCATCGTAGATGTAGTGGCACGGGAGATCGCGGGGCTTATTCGAGTCCGGGGGCGGCATGCCGACCTTGCCGAACATGAAGCGGAGCACGAACCACGCTTCGCGCCGCGAAAGGAAGAGGCGGTCGAAGTGCTTGAGCTTGCCCTTGCCGGCGGCGGTCGCGAGCGGTCGCCGCTTCGGCGGACACTGGATGCGCCCGCGCGGCACACGGTCGGGCGCGCTGCGCTTCGCCCTGCTCGCGGCCGCGCGCGCGGCCTCCCTGCTGGTCGCTGGCATGTTCTTGTACCTCCTTCCAGTTCGGCGGGGCTGCGTCCCCGCGCGCCCGCGCGCTTACGCGCCGGCCTCACGCCAGCGGAACGTCCGCGCGGCCTCCATGAACACCGGCCTCGCCTGCTCGAACCACTCGGAGCGGTGCGTGCACGTGATGGTGAGCGCCTCGCCGCCCCTCACCAGGTAGATTTGGAGCTGCGTGATGCGCAGCCCCTCCTCCTCCACCTGGAACCGGTGGACGCGCTGGAAGGCGCCCTCCGGGCCGAGCGACAGCGGGCCCTCTTCGAGCACTTTGTAGCCCTGCTCGGCCAACCCCTGCCGCAGCGCGAGGAGCTGTTCGGCCGCGTACTCCTCGGCGCTCAGGCGGAACTCAAGCTGCTCGCGCGTGACGGTGATGTTGGGGCTGTAGCCGTCGTTCGGCGGCCCGACCAGCACGACCACCGTCGAGTCGATCCAGCGCGGCGGCAGCCCGATGGCAAAGTCGTGGTGTGAAAACTCTTTCATGATGCCGTCTCCTTGCCTTGTCTCACCAACTGAATAATTTCTTCATCTTACTCGCCGCGCCGTCCATGACCGCCCCCGCGCCCTCCGAGGCCCACATGCTCGCGCCGATGGCGCCGGCCGCCGCGCCGAAAGCCTGCCCGGCCCCGGGGAAGGCGAGCGCCACCGCGCCCGCCGCCGCGCCCACCACGCCGCCGGCCACGGTGCCGATCTTGGCCCCCTTGTCACCCCCGAAGAGCTTGCCGACCTGATAGCCTATGGCCGAGCCGGCGAGCGCGCCCCCGGCCGGGGGGAAGGCCGCCCCGACCGTCGCCCCGAACGGCGCGGCCGCGGCCCCCGCGACGTACTGCATGACGCCCTTGCCCGCGCCGTAAGCGACCCGCCCCGCATAAGTGCCCCCGCTGATTTCGCCGCGCTTGAACTGCCCCGCGTTCTCCAACAGCGCGACGGCGCCGCCGAGCGCGCCCGCTAAGCCGCCCTTCCCCGCCTCCTTCAGCACGTTGGCGCGCGAGGGCGTGAAGGCGCGGCCGTAGGCGAACTTGAACTGCTTGAGCGTGGGCGGCCGCCCGAGCCGCACCACCTGCCGCGCCGCCCCGACCGCGCGCCGCGCCGCCCCGACCGATTTATCCTTCAGGCGGTAGAGGTCGTACAGCTCCTTCCCCTGGTCAAACAGCTCGTAAGCGTCTTTGAGTTTCCCGGGCCAGGCCGGCTTGAGCGGACAGGCACCGGCCGGCGTGGGGCTGCGCGCGGGCAGCGCGGCGGCGGCCTTCAGCACCGACTTCTGCACGGACGCCTTGAGGGTCGGGACGGAGGTCGCGGGGGTCGAGACGGGGTGTGAGTTCGACTTGGACATCTACCCCTTCTTCTCGTCCGCCGACACCCACGCACCCGGGTCGTACGACGCGCGGGCGGCCTCCCAGTTCTCGTTGGTGGTCGAGTCCCATATCGCGTCCAGCCGCTCGTTCGGCTCGAACCTCGCGTCGGTCAGCGCGCGCCGGATGAGCGGGTGCTCGTCGAAGTTCGGGGCGACGGTGAACATGATGACGACGAAGGCGGTAATGGTGGACTCCCAGGTCATGCCGTAGGAGCCCGCGCGCTCAATGCCGCCTCGCACCAACCTGAACAGGGTCGCGTCGTCCACGTCCTTGACCGGCAGTTCGCCCGCCGCGAGTGTGACCGGCTCGTCGGCATGATTCTCGCGCAGGTATTCGACCACGCGGCGCGCGAAGGCGGCCTCGGCCAGCGGGCTGAAGGCTTCCAGTTGTTCGGGGCGGATGGTCAGCATCTCACACCTACCCGCGCGGACGAGCCGCGCCCGCGGACGATTAACTTAATGAGAAGTCAGTCCGGCCCGGGGCGCGCGCGCCGCGGCGGCCTCACGCACCGCGGGCACCATGTCGCCGGCCAGCCTCCGGATGGTCTCCGCGTCGTCGGGCGACACGCGCACCGCCGCGAGCCAACGCAACTCCCAGAAGAGCGAGCCGGCGTCGTAGCGATCCCAGTCGGCCGGCGTGTTGCCGCGGTTTGGCTTGACGACCCCGTCCCAGAAGTCCGGGTCGAGATAGGCGGCGCCGCAGCGATCCAGGCCGAGCAGTTCGTCCTTCGAGAGCAGCCGCTCGAACAGGCGGGCTATCTTCTGGCGCCCGGCCGAGTCGGCGCCGCGCATCAGCTCGACCAGTTCCGGGAGGCGCGTCTTGTCGTTCACCTTCCACAGCGCCGAGAACGCCGCGTCCACCGCGGTGAAGTGGACGGCCGGCCCTCCGCGGCGCAGGTGCGAGGAGTTCCGCACGACTTCGAGCAGCGCGGCGGAACTGGAGCGGCCACGCATCTCGCCGAGGAACCACACGAGCGCGGCAAGGGGCTGATTCAGCTCCTCGGAGTGCTCGCCGAGCAGCGCCGAGAGGCACCGTTCGAGTCCGTCCGGCGTCAGCGCCGACCCGGCGGGCAGACGGCAGCGTTCGCGCAGCAGTGCGAACAGCTCGGACATGCGCTGCTTGCCGAAAGGCGCGGCGTCCCTGTACGGGTACGTCCCGCCCAGCACCTGCCCGAAGGCTTCGCCCGCGGGGCGCGGCGCGACGGAGAGAGCCGAGAAGCGCGCGTCGCGCGCGTAGTCGTATGCGCGCAGCTCGGCCGTCGTCACCTCGAAGGGCTCGGGCTCCGCGTCGCTCAGGAGCGACGAGAGGACGCCGCCCCGCGCCGCTTCGGGACGCGCGAGCCCCTTCCAGTTCTCGCCCACGCGTTCGAGACGGATGAGCCGGTCGCGAAAATAGAAATCCCAGAAGCGCGCGGCGCCGACGCGCCGTGACCGGGGCGAGGTGGACTGCGCGGCGCACGCGGCCAGCCCGGCCACGAGAAGGACGACGACGACCCGCCGCCCGCCCCCGGAGCGAAGCCGCCTCACGCGACCGTCTCCCCGAGGGAGTTCCACGCCGCTTCACGCACCGTCCCCACCTCGTCGTCCGCGAGCCTGCGGAGTGTCCCCGCGTCGCCCCGGTTCAGGCGCAGCGCGGCGAGCCAACGCAACTCCCAGAACAGAGCGTCCGCGTCGTAGCGATCCCAGTCGGCGTCCGCGTACTCCCTCAACGGCGCGAGCCTGGCCGCCCAGAAGGCGGGCTCAAGGTAAGCGTTGCCGCAGAGGTCGGGGCTCAGCAGTTCGGTCGTGGAGAGCAGCCGCCCGAAGAGCGGGACGATTTTGCGCGCGCCCGACTCGCTGGTGTAGGGCAATATTTCGAGCAGCTCCCACAGGCACGACTTGTCGTTGACCTTCCAGAGCGCCGAGAAGGCCGCGTCCACGGCCGTGAAGTGCAGGCGGCGCCGCGCGAAGGGGGAGTACGAAGAGTTCTGCACGACGAGGAGCAGCACGCCGGAGCTGGCGCGCTCGCGCCGCTCGCCGACGAACCAGACGAGCGCGGCGACCAACTGGTCGAGCCCCGGCGCGTCGCCCTCGACGGCGAGGCGGAGCGTCTGCTCGAAATCTTCGAGCGTGAGTTCTTCGCCCGGGCCGCGCGGCACGAGCGTGCGCGCCTGCGTCAGGAGTTCGGCCATGCGCTGCTTGCCGAAGGGCGCCGGGTCGCGGAACGGGTAGGTGCCCTCGACCACGGCGCGGTAAGCCTCGGCGATTGACGCCGGGCGCTCGGCCAGCCGCGCGAACCTCCCGTCGGAAGCGTAGTCGTACTCGCGCACGACGCCGGCCGGCACCTCGACGCGCACCTGCGGCGCGTCGAGCAGCAGCAGTCCTTCGGGCGGCTGCGCGCGCTCCGGCTCGGACAGGACTTCGCCCGCGTAGCCGCCGCCCGCGCGCTCCAGCCGGAGGAAGAGGTCGCGGAAGTAGTAGTCCCAGAACTGCTGCGCGCTGATGAGTCTCGTTTCCATGAATGTTCCGTCCGGCAGCCCGGCACCGTTCGTTCAAAAAACTCTACCACGCCCCGTTTCTCCGCCGGGGCCGCCCCGTGTGCCGGCGCGGGGCGCGACTCAATTCGACTTCTTCCCACCGCCTGAGCCGCTTCCCTTCTTGGGTGCGAAGTCCACGACCTTGTCGGTCTGCGCGTTCTGTGCGACCTGGCAGGGGGTGATGTACTCGCTCCCGTTAGACTTCTTCAACAACTCGCTCTCCAGCTTCGAGTCGCTGAGCGCCCTAGTGGTCGGCTTCAAATCCCGGACGGCCTGGAGGGTGTTCTTCTTGTTCGCTGGGCTCAGGAAGTCCATCTTGGCCGGAACCAGATCGACGCCCGCGTTCTGGTATGACTGGTGGACGAAGTCAGCGCAGTAGAGCCGCTTCGGGTCTTTGTTCCACGCGTCGAAGAGGTCGAACGTGTAGTCCGGGTCTTTGATCTGGTCGTAGGCCCACTGCGCCGCCTTCTTCGCGGCGGCGCTGTCCCTGGGGCGGGCGACGAGCCCCTGGGTGGCGTCGTGGTCGCAGAAGAAGGACTTGACGCTCTGCTCGCCGATGGCGCTCGTGTTCCCCCCGCCCTCAGACTTCTTCGCGCCGCGGCCGGGGTACGCGTCCACGACGACGAGGTCGCCCTGAGCGTTGCGGGCGACGACGCCCGCGTGGCTGAACTTACATCCGCTCAACTTGGAGAGAAAGGCCGACTCCTCGTCGTTGTCATTCCCGCGGAGGACGATGTCGCCCTCCTGAACGTGTTTCTCTATCTCATTGCAGTCGTTAATCGTGATGGGCGCCGGGGCGACCGGGCAGGAGTTGACGACCGGCGTGGACGGGGGCGGGAGCACGGGGGTCGCCGGCTTCGTGGTCGGGGGGGGCGCGCTGGCCGTGGTGGCGGCTTTATAGTATTGGTGCCACTCGGCGCGCAGCGCGGCGTCGGCCGGGTCGGTCGTCAGCGCCCTGCCTTTCAGCTCGGGGTGGGCCTTCCACAGTTGTTGGTTCGCCAGCCTGACGGCGTTCGGGTCTAGGCTCATATCAGCATCCGCCCGCGGGGTCA
>JBEVJD010000496.1:0-11126 GCA_040510435.1 Pyrinomonadaceae bacterium
CGCGACTCTCTTCAGCGTGTTTGTCATACTTGTTTTGTTAGTAGGCAGTTAAAAAGCAAAAATCGGCAAGAGCCAGTTGGCGAAGCCCCGGAGGGGCGTGATGTTTATAGTGCGGACGTGTAATCAACCCCGAACCCCGTCAGGGGCGACATATACATGCCGCTCCTCCGGAGCTTGTGATGAATATTATTGCCGGTGGCTATAAACATCCCGCCCCTTCGGGGCTCCGCAACCGGCCTTCAACTGCCTACTGCCATCTGCCTACTGCCTACTGCTTTAAAAAGGCACGCACAGCACGGGCACGCGCGCGCCACGTAGAACCTTCTCGGCCGTCGAGCCGAAGAGCAACTCCTCTGCGCCGGTCGAGCGGCCGCGCACGCCCATGACGATCATCGGCAGGTCGAGGTCGCGCGCGATCTTGAGTATCTCGACGAAGGGGATGCCGACGACGATCATGCGCTCGATCTCCACGCCGCCCGCGCTGATCCCTTCGAGCGCGGCCTCGAAGTTCGCCTCGGCCTGCGCGCGCAGGCGCGCCGTGATCTCGTCGGTCGGGCCCAGCCCCGCCGCGACCGCGTCCTCCACGAAGTCCTTGTCGATGACGTGCAGCAGCGTCAGGTCGCCATCCGGCTCCGCGATGCCGAGCGCCACGCGCACGGCGTTGATGGATGTCTGCGAGAAGTCGACCGGCACCAGTATGTCAGGAGCTTTCAGCATGGGAGACCTCCAACGAAAACGGGTGAAAGGATGAAAGGCTAACGGTCAAGACTTCGCTCAACGTCTCGAAGCCTCCCGCCTCGCCTTTCCCTTCTCGCCCTTCAACTGTTCCTCGATGCGCGGCAGGCTCGCGAGCACCACGTCGCCGACGGCCTTGAGGCTGTGGGGGGAGATTTTGTCGAGCGTGTCCGCGCGCGTGTGCCAGTGCGGATAGGTCGAGAGCTGTATGAGATCGACCGAAGGCACGCCCGCGTCCAGGAAGGGCACGTGGTCGTCGCCGCCGATTGACTCCTCGCGCTCGACGAACTGCTTCGCGTGACCCAGCCCGCGCGCCGTCTGCCAGAGGATGTCCACGAGCCACGGCGTGCTCAACGAGTCGCGCCCCAGCTCAAGCCGTTCGTAGCCGACCATGTCGAGCAGGATGAGCGCGCGCACGTCCTTCAGGCGGTTGCGCGCCTTCAGGCGCCCGACCTCGTAGCGGCTGCCGTACGTGTTGTCGGGCCGGTTCGGCTTCGAGCACTCGTCCCACTCGCGGCAAACAGACTCCTCGCCGTCGAAGAAGACGAAGCGATAGGTGAAGTGGGTCGGCCTGCGCTGGGCACGGAAGGCGCGCGCCAACTCGATGAGCGCGCCCGCCGACGAGCCGCCGTCGTTGGCCCCGACGAAGGCGAACTCCTTGAAGCGCTTCGTGTCGTAATGGCCCGCGATGACGATGGTCTCCGCGGTCTCGCCGGGCACCTCGTAGACGATGTTCACCATCTTGAGCTTGCCCGCGGGCGTATCCGCCAGCCACTCGTCCTCGCTGCCGGTCGCCGTTCCGTGCGTGTACGCGACCACGCGCGACTCGCGGAACCCACTGAGCTGTTCGATGATGTACTTCCGTGCGAGTGCAAGCTCCTTCGAGCCCGACGGGCGCGGCCCGAACTCGACGAGTTTCCTGACGTGTTCGAAGGCGCGCTGGCCGCTGAAGGGAGTGGCCGCGCCGGGCGTCTCCGCGTAGACGGGGCTCTTGCCGCCGCGCCCGGACTGCGCGCGCGCGCCCGGCGGCGCCGACACGAACGCGGTCGCCAAGAAGATTCCGGCGGCGAGGATGAGAGACCTGGCTCTCATGCTGGTTGGCACGGGACAGTGTAGATAGTAGACAGGAGTCAGTAGTCGGTTGAAGAACTTCTTCATTACGAACCGTGCGGTTGTCATCCTCAACTTCCGCGGCGCGGAGCGCTACCGTCTACTGACCATTCCTCTCGTCGTCTCAGGCGGCGGGGCCTTCAGGGTCGGGGTCGCTGCCCGAAGCCGGCGGCGGCGGCGCGGCCGTGCTGCGGCGCGCGCGGTCGGCCTGCGAGAGCTTGCGCCCGCGCCCCGCGAGCAGGTCGAGCCCCTTGCCGAAGAGTTCGAAGGGGATGTCCACGGCGCGTACGAGTGTCTCGTAGGCCATCTCGGCTTCAAGCCCCGCGAGCGTCACGAGCTTCTTGCGCAGCGGCAGACGTTTGAACTCCTCTTTGAAGTCGCGCGCCGTCTCCTCGGTCGTCTCGGCGCGCTCGGCCACGGGGACGGGTCGCAACGCGATGTCGCCCCCGCGCTCAGCCTTCGCCTGGCACGCGAGCCGCTCGCCCGCTTCGAGCCTGTCCGGCGTGAGCCGCACCCGCTCGGCATCGGTCACGGGCGACAGCAGCGCCGCGCCCGCCTCGACGACGACCGCGCAAGTGTCGCACTCGCCGCGCCCTCCGCACTCGGTGGGCAGCGCGATGCCGTGACGCCGGGCCGCGTCCAACAGGTACGTCCCTTCCGCAACCAGCCCCGTGTGCACGCCACCCGCGGTTCGCCATTCGACGTTGACGGTCATACAAAACCTCGCAATCAGTTTTTCATCAGGGAGACAGGTGAAAAGTACATCAGGCGGAGGGGAAAGGCAAAAGCAGTAGGCAATTCCGAGTAGTAGACAGTAGTCAGTAGTCAGTAGTCAGTAGAAAAGAACGAGCGCGCGTCTCAACCTTCAGGTCGGGCGCACCGCTTTGTCTTTCTACTGACTACTGTCTACTGACTACTGTCTACTTTCCTATTGTGTGTTGGGCGCCGAGGCGAAGCGGATGCGGGGCTCGGCGGCGGACTCGTCGGAGGGGATGTCGGTCTTGCGCTGGCATTGGGCGCAGACGCCGAAGATGCGCAGGGAGTGCTGCGTGGGGCGGAACTTGTGTTTGGCGACGATGGCGTCCTGGATGGCTTCCAGTTCGGCCGAGTAGAACTCGATGGTCTTGCCGCACTCGGTGCAGATCATGTGGTCGTGGTGCGGGTGGTTGTAGTTGTGCTCGTAGCGCGTGCGGCCGTCCCCGAAGCGCACCTCACGCGCGAGCCCGGCCTCGACCAGGAGCTTCAGCGTGCGGTAGACCGTGGTGTGGCCGACGTTGGGGTCTTCCTCCTTAACGAGCTGGTAGAGGTCTTCGCTCGACAGGTGCTTCTCGGTGCGCAGGAACACGTCGAGGATGGTGTCGCGCTGCGCCGTCCGCTTCAGCCCCGCGCGCTGGATGTGCCGGTGGAAAATCTCTTTCTCTTCAGTCATGTGCCGTACGCTTCAGCCGCCGCCCGACGAGGTTCAGGTATGCGCCCATTTTAACACGACCCGGCCCCGCCGAACCCCAGAATTTTGAACCCCGCCGCGCCCCGTGCTATCTTCAACCACCAAGCGCCGGGGTGGCGAAATCGGTAGACGCAACGGACTTAAAATCCGTTGGCCGTAAGGCCGTGCGGGTTCGAGTCCCGCCCCCGGTATGGATGAGAAACGAGGAGGCGCAGACCGTTTTGTCTGCGCCTCCTCGTTTATATATCGAAGAATTTTTCAACCGGATTCTCGGGTGTCACTGCGCGGGGTTCGTAACGTTGAGGACGATGCGCCAGGGGCCGCCGCGCTGACGCTTCCAGACGCGTGCGTAGTAGCCTTGCTCGGCAGGCTTCTCGTCCGAGGCTCGCGTGCGCAGATCGTAGGAGCCGTAGGCGTAGCCGAGGTCGCCGGACGCGGCCGAGTCGGTCTTCAGAGGCTTCCACGTGATGAGTTCGCCCTGCGCCTTGAGCGCCTTCGCGACCCAATCGCGGCCGACGACGGGGTAGGTGCCCTGGCGATAGAGGCGCAGGCTCTCGTCCGCGCGCGCGAGCAGCGCCGACCTCATGCCCTTCGACGCAGACTCTTCGGAGAGCGAGCGCTCCGCTTCGGCGAGCGAACGCTGCGCCTCCTCCGCGTCCGCCGACTTCGGCGCGGCACCCGCGGCGGGGATGCTCGGGTAACGAAGCGCGGTCTCGGTCATCGCGGGCGCGGGGTGGCGTACGCCGAGGTCGAGCACCCACCTCCAAGCGCCGTCCGGCTGTTTGCGCCAGACGGTGAAGAAGTGGCCCGCGTCGGCCGCCTTCTCGTCCGTCGGCTTCTCGCGGAACTCGTACGGGCCGGTCGTCCAGCCTACGTCGCCCGCACGCGAAACGTCTGCGTAGGTGGGCCACCACGTCAGCAGCCCCTCCGGCGCGGGGTTCCTCTGCGACCACGTCTCGATGGCGTTGACCAGCCCGAGCCGGTTGACGATGACTCCGTCGGGCGCGGCGTATGCGAGGAAGGCCGGCTTCATGCCCTGGTCGATGGAGTGCTGCGCGAAGGCGTGCTCGGCCTCGACCACGGGCGCGAGAGCACGTGGGAAGCGCTTCTCCCTGACGGGGAGCGGCGGCAACTGCGTCGGCGCGCGCTTCGACTGCGCGGACGAACCGCGCTCGTTCAAGGCGCACGCGACCAGTACGACCGCGACGGACGCCAGCAACACTCTCATCAACTTCATTCGCTCCGCCCTCGATTCAACTTTAAAGAACACTTCAGCCCGCGTTCCGCTTCGAAAGGTCGAACTCTTCGAGGTAGGACGGGACGGGCGTCTCCGCGGGCAGCCGCGGGTCGGCCTCGGGCGCGCCCGGCTCGACGCCGAGCGGGAGGACTCCCGCCCAGACCGGGAGCGCGTAGTCCTCCTCGTCGTCAATGGGCGGGCCCGTCCGAACCTTCGCGGAGGCTTCCGAGAGCTGTATGGCGAGGACGGTCGTGGCGGCCAACTCCTGCGCGGTGGGCCAGCGCACGTCGTCCCAGCGGCCGGGCATGACGTGCTCGGTGAAGGCTTCGAGCGCCGCCGATTTCTCCTCCTCGGACTCGACCACGCGCGCGCGGCCGAAGACGACGACCGAGCGGTAGTTGATCGAGTGGTGGAAGGCCGAGCGCGCCAGCACCAGCCCGTCCACGAGCGTCACCGTGACGCACACGTCGGCCCCGGCCGCGAGCGCCTTCTGCATCCGGCTCGCGCGCGCGCCGTGGATGTAGAGCACGTCGCCCTTGCGCCCGTACGCGGTCGGGATGACGAAGGGCTGCCCGTCGGCGACGAAGCCGACGTGGCAGACGAAGCCCTCGTCTAAAATCCCGTACACGGTGTCGCGGTCGAACGCGCCGCGCTTCGGCAGACGCCGAAGCCGCGTCCGCGCGGTCGGGGAGAAGTCCTCGGCCGGAGTAGTCGCGCCGCCCTCCGTCACTTCCGTCACGTCGTCCATGCCTTCAGTCACCGTTCCGCCTCCAGAGTCCCTGCGAGGGGATGCGCAGCGCACGGTTGAACTTGCTCGAAGCGTTCTCCCAAGCAACTGTCTCGGTCAGCTCCACGATCTCGTCGTCCGCGTAGAACTCGCGCAGCCGCGCGAACAGTTCGTCCGACACCTCGCGCCCCGTCACGGTCATCGCGTCCGCGTAACGGAGCGCGACGCGCTCGGCCTCCGCGTAGAGGGGGCTCGTCTCGTAATCGTGAAGCGCGTCAATCTTCTCGTCCGTCAACCCCAGCTCGCTGCCGACCGCAGCGTTGATGTCCTGTCAAAACTCACAGCCGTTGTGCCAGGCCACGCGCCGGTTGATTAACGACACGAGCCGCGGGTCGAGGAGCCCCGAGCCGTCGAGGCCCTGCCACATCGCGCGCACGCCGCGGAAGATAGTCGGCCGCCGCGCGTGGACGAGGTGGTTGATGAGCGGCGCGCCCCACTTCTCGGCCTGCGCCTTGAAGATGCGGCGGGCGTAGTCGTCGGCCTCTTCGGGTCGGACGCCTTTGATTCTCACCGCGGTCGCCTCCTTGACCTCACCTGATTACGTTTCTACAATCGTCGAAGTTAAGTTCCCCGACAGTCCCCCGGTTCGACTGATTCTAATTTTAAGGGGTGAAGTATGTCTGCACAAAAAAGTGACAACAGCCAGGGCGACACCGGGACGCGTGACATCACGTACGACCTCGTGAGCGTCATCTACCACGCGCTCCAGGGCGCGGAAACGACGGCGCTCTACATCGCCGACGCCGAGCAGGAGGGCAACCAGGAGCTGGCGCAGTTCTTCCGCGAGGCCAAGGAAGAGTACCAACGCCGCGGCGAACGCGCCAAGCAACTGCTCACGGCGCACCTCGGCAGCGAGCAGGGCCGCGGCGCTGCCGGCGGCAAGTCGTAAGAGCTAGTAGACAGTAGTCAGTAGTCAGTAGCCAGTAGAAAACAACGGCGGGCGTCGCGGGTTAAAACCTGACGCCCGCCGTTGTCGTCTTCTCCTGCTGACTACTGACTACTGTCTACTTCCCTTAGTACTTGGGGACGCTCGGGTCTACGTCGTTCGACCAGGCGGTGATGCCGCCCTGGAGGTTGACGAGCTTGCCCTTGAAGCCCGCGCGCGTGAGCGCCTCGATGGCCCTGGCGCTGCGCACGCCGCCCTTGCAGTGGACGACTGTCTCGCGCTCCTCGTCGATCTCGCCCGCGCGCCCCGTGACCTCTCCGAGCGGGATGAGCTTCGCGCCGGGGATGCTCGCGATGTCGTACTCGTTGGGCTCGCGCACGTCGATGATTTGCAGGTCGTCGCCGCGGTCGATGCGCTGCTTCAGTTCGGTCGCCGTGATCTCTTCCATCCTTCCCTCCGTCTCCGATGTGGTCTGTCCTTGCGCGGGCTGAGGGCTCAGCCCGCAGAACTGCTCGTAGTCAATCAACTCCTTCACCGTCGGGTTCTCGCCGCACACGGGGCACGCCGGGTCTTTCCTCAATTTCAGCTCGCGGAAGCGCAGCTTCCACGCGTCGAAGAGGAGCAGTCGATTGATAAGTGGCTCGCCGCCCCCGAGGATGAGCTTGATGGCCTCGTTGGCTTGGATGGCGCCGATGATGCCGGGCAGGACGCCGAGCACGCCACCCTCGGCGCAACTGGGGACGAGGCCCGGCGGCGGCGGCTCCGGGTAGAGGCAGCGGTAGCACGCGCCGCGCGCCGCCCAGAAGACGCTCGCCTGCCCCTCGAAGCGGAAGATCGAGCCGTAGACGTTCGGCTTGCCCGTCAGCACGCACGCGTCGTTGACGAGGTAGCGCGTCGGGAAGTTGTCGGTGCCGTCCACGACCATGTCGTACTCGCGGAACAGCTCCAGGGCGTTCTCGCTCGTCAGGCGCGTCTCGTACGCCTCGATCTTCACGTGCGGGTTGATGTCGTTCAGGCGGTCGCGCGCCGACTCGATCTTCGGGCGCCCCACGTCCTTCGTCCCGTGCACGATCTGCCTCTGCAAGTTCGACGCGTCCACCACGTCGAAGTCCACCACGCCGAGCGTGCCGACGCCGGCCGCCGCGAGATACATCCCCGTCGGCGCGCCCAGCCCGCCCGTGCCGATCATCAAAACGCGCGCCGCCTTCAGACGCCGCTGACCCTCGACGCCGACCTCGGGCATGATGAGGTGGCGGCTGTAGCGCGCGATCTCGTCGTTCGAGAGCGACGGCAGCTCCGCCGCGCCGACCTCCGTCTCGGTCGCCGCGCCGCCCGCGATGGCCGGGATAATGGAGACGGTGTCGCCATCCTTGACCGGCGTGTCGAGACGCTGCGCGTGGCGTATGTCCTCGTCGTTGACGTAGACGTTGACGAAATTCCGCAGCGCGTTCTGCTCGCCGTAGAGGTGCCGGCGCAGCTCCGCGTGCTCGCCCGTCACCTTGTCGAGCGCCTCGCCGACCGTGCCCGCCTCGACCGAGACTTCGGCGTGGTTGCCGGCGAACTGCCGGAGCGCCGTCGGGATGAAAACTGTGACCGCCATTTGAACTACTCCTTGTACTATCAACTCGTGAACGGCGCGTGCCCGCGCGCCTTAATCTTCGCCGGGCATAGTATAGAAACCGAAGTTCCTTTTCCGCCCGGGCTTGGGCTTCGGCAGTTCCGCACCGGGCGGGACGACCCAAAGCTCCACGCCGGGGTCTGAGCTGCGGCCGCCGTCGATGGCGATGATGCGTTCGCGCTTGATGCCGAGCTGCGCCTCCGTCTTGGCTATCGCCTGCTCGACCATCGCCTTCACCCTCTCCTGCGTCGCGCTCTTTACCCCCCAGTAATAGATCAGACAGACGCGCGAGTCCGGCGCGGACTTAAGCTCCCCGGCCAGCGGCTCGACGTTCCACCACAGGCTGATGGTGATTTCGCCGACCGTGGGCGGGCCCTCCGGCTCCACGGCCGCGTCTTCTTCCGTCGCCCCCTCCGTCGCCACGGCGGCCGCGGCGTTGCCGGGCTCCGCCTGCTCCGCGCCCGAGTCATCGTCGTCGGGCTCGTCCTCAATCACGCCGCGCGCGACGACCTCAATCGCATACTTTTCTTCCTCTCTCCTCCGCTCGGCCTGCTCGGCGCTCTCGGCCTCGGGCTCCTCTTCGACTGCATCCGCAGCTTCGGACTCCGCAGGCGCGGCGGCGGCGACGGCTTCGCCCACGGCCTCTTCTGCGACGGCCTCCTCCGCGCCGTCAGTCTCCGCCTCTTCCGTGTCGTCGGGGTCGAACGCGACGTTGAAATTGTCCTCGTCCCACTGGTAAGCCTTCGTCCGGTCGAGCTTGAACTCGACGGTGTTCGAAGGCTCTGGGGGCGGGAAGTTTTCGGGGACGACCCACAGCTCAATCGCGCGCGACTCGCGGTAGCCTCCGTTGATGACCTTGACGCGCTCGGCGTCGAGGCCGCGCGAGTCAACGAGGTAGTGGGCGGCGCGTTGGAGGATGCCGTCCGTCCACGACGGCAGGTCGTTCTTGCCGACGTAGACCAGCAGGTACCCCTTCGAGGCCGGTTCGTTCTGTAGCTCGATGGCGAAGTTGTCGAGGCGCGCGGTCTCGTCGCAGTGGCCGATCTTTCCGTACTCGTCAATCTTCCGCCTCGTGCCGCCCAGCGGGTTGCTCGGTTCGGCGGCGGGCTCCTGCTCCTGAGCCCTGCATTCCCGAACCGGGGCCGCCGCGACGCAGAGGCACGCGAGCGCGAGCGGTAGTAACGTCTGCCGAAGGAACGTCGCCATTCTTCCTCTCAAGGCTCCACCTCCTTCAAGACCTCCTCTTCCTCGAACCGCGAGCGGTCGGTCAGCAGTTCCCAGGAGCGCAGGTCAACCGCCTTCCCTTCCCGCACGGAGACGACGACGTACGACATCGTCGGCCACGGCGCGAGGTGTTCGAGGTCGTATTGCGAGGGCACGGCCGGGTGGTCGGGGTGCGAGTGGTAATTGCCCACTACGCCCAGCCCCTCGGCCGCGTAGCGACGCTCGGCGCGCGCGTATTCGAGCGGCTCGATGGCCATCCGGTGGTAATGCTCGCCCTCGTCGGCGAAGACATTCTTCACGGGGTGCGTCGCGTGGATTATACGCGTGCGGCCTTCGTCCACGATACGGCCGACGAGCAGCCCGCAGCACTCGCGCGGGTATTCGCGCTCCGCGTGTTGCTCAATCTCCGCGCGCAAGTCCGCGCCGAGCCTTATCACACGCCCTCCCCCCAGAATTCCTCGCCCAGATAGCGCCCGCCGCCGTCGCACAAGACCGTGACGACGACCGAGCCCTCCGTAAGCCCCCGCGCGTACTTCAGCGCCGCCGCCACGTTCGCGCCCGAGCTGACGCCGACGAAGAGCCCTTCTTCCCGCGCGAGCCGCCGCGACATCTCCTGCGACTCCTCGGTCGAGACCTCGACGCGGTCGTCGGCGAGCTTCGCGTCGAAGATGCCGGGGACGATTGAGGTCTCGACGTGGCGCATGCCTTCGAGGCCGTGCAGCGGCGAGTCGGGTTGCATCAGCACGGCCTTCAAATTCGGGTTCAACTCGCGCAGGCGTCGCACCGTGCCCGTGAACGTCCCCGAAGTGCCGACGCCCGCGAGAAAGTGTGTGACGCGCCCGGCGGTCTGCTCCCAGATTTCCGGCGCGGTGCCCTCGTAGTGCGCGCGCCAGTTCGCCGGGTTGTCATACTGGTTCGGGTAGAAGTACCGCTCGGGCTCCTCGGCGGCGAGGCGCTGTGCGAGGCGCTGCGGGGCGTCGAGCCCCTCGCGCGGGTCGGTCTCCAGAAGCTCCGCGCCGTGGATGCGGAGCGTGCGCTTGCGCTCGAAGTTGGCGTTGCGCGGCAGGCAGAGCCGCACGCGGTAGCCGCGCGCCGCGCCGATCATCGCGTAGGCGATGCCCGTGTTGCCGCTCGTCGCGTCGAGGACGACCTTCTCCGGCGTGAGCCGACCCGTCGCCTCGCCGTCGAGAATCATCGCGAGCGCCGCGCGGTCTTTGACCGACCCGCCGGGGTTGAGGTGCTCCGCCTTCGCGTAGACTTCGACGCCCGGCGGGAGCCCCGACGCGACGCGGCCGAGGCGCAGCAGCGGCGTCCCGCCGACGTTCTCAAGCAGCCCCGTCACGCCCTCGCTCAAATTCGGCCCCGCCTTCGCTTCACTTCTGGCCCAGGTCGCGCTTCGACAGGTACCAGTCGGTGACCTCGTTCTTCGACTTGAAGTCGTCCTCCATCCGCTTCGACGCGTCGTCGATGGTCTGCGGCGGCGGGACGACCACCTTGTCGCCCTTCTGCCAGTTGGCCGGCGTGGCGCAGGCGTTCTGGTCGGCGGTCTGGAGCCCGTCGAGCGCGCGCAAGACCTCGTCGATGTTGCGCCCCAGCGACATCGGGTAGTAGATGAGCGCGCGCACCTTCTGGTCGGGGTCGATGATAAAGACGGCGCGAACGGTCGCCGTCTCGGACGCGCCGGGGTGGATGAGCCCGTACTTCTGCGCGACCTTCGTGTCGAGGTCGGCGACGACGGGGAAGTCTATCTTGACGCCGAAGTGCCCCTCGATGTTCCGAATCCACGCGATGTGCGCCGGGACGGAATCGACCGAGAGGCCGACGAGCTGCGCGCCGCGCCCTTTAAACTCCTCGGAGCGCCGCGCGAACTCGACAAACTCGGTGGTGCAGACGGGCGTAAAGTCGGCCGGGTGCGAGAAGAGCACGACCCACTTGCCCTTGTAGTCCGAAAGCTTCAGCGGCCCTTGCGTTGACTTGGCCTCGAAGTCCGGCGCCGGGTCGTTGATACGCGGCAGGCTCGCCGTCGTCTCCTGTGTCGGTGCTGTGCTCATAACTCGACTCCTCTGTGTCGTCTGAAATTTG
>JBEVJD010000497.1:0-6502 GCA_040510435.1 Pyrinomonadaceae bacterium
GATGCAGTTGCAGAGCGCGACCCGCACCTCGCGCTCGCGCGCGTGGTTGGGCGTGTAGTCGAGGTCGCACTCGGGCGCGGGCTCGTCGAGGTTAATCGTCGGCGGGATGCGCCCCGTCCGTATCGCGCAGAGCGCCGCGGCCAGCCCCGCCGCGCCCGACGCGCCCTGCGGGTGTCCTATCTGCGACTTCGTCCCGGACATCGGGATGCGCCCGGCCGACGCGCCGAGCGCGAGCTTGAGCGCCTGCGTCTCGATGCGGTCGTTGAGGACGGTGGACGTGCCGTGGAGGTTGACGTAGTCCACCTCTTCGGGCGAGCGCCCCGCGTCTTCGAGCGCGAGCCGCATCGCGCGCGCGGGCTCCTCGCCCGTGTCTTCGAGCCGCACGCGGTGGTAGGCGTCGCACGTCGCGCCGTACCCGGTTATCTCCGCGTAGATGTTCGCCCCGCGGCTCCGCGCGCGCTCGTACTCTTCGAGCACGTAGACCCACGCGCCTTCACCCAAGACCATCCCCGAGCGGTTGCGCGAGAAGGGTCGAGAGGCGCGCGCGGGCTCCTCGTTCCAGTCCTCGGTCAAGACTTTCATCAGACAGAAGCCCGCGAGGATGCCGGGCGCGAGCGGCGCGTCGGAGCCGCCCGCGAGCATCGCATCCTGACGGCCGAGCGCGATGTGCTGCGCGGCGTAGGCGACGGCGTCGGTCGAGGAGGTGCAGCCCGTCGAGATGACGTGCGAGAGCCCGCGCAGCCCGAAGGCCATTGAGAGTTCCGACGAGAGTCCGCCGTGCGTGGATGAAGGGATAGTGTAGACGCTCGCGGTGCCGGGCGAGTCCGGGAGGTAGAGGTACTTGTACTGCTCCTCTGTGAAGGCCAGCCCGCCGCCGCCCGTGCCGAGCAGGACGCCGAAGGCGCGCCGCTCCTCCGGAGAGAAGTCCGAAGGCTGGAGCCGCGCGTCGTTCACCGCCTCGCGCGCGGCGGCCAGCGCCAAAGGCACCGTGCGCGCGACGTGGCGGCGATCTTTCGCCTTCAACTCGCCCTCCCAATCGAAGTCCCTGACCTGAGCCGCGATGCGCACCGGCGAGGCCGACACGTCGAAGCCCTCGATGCGCCGCACGCCGCTCTCGCCGCGCACGAGCCCGTTCCAGAACGCCTCGCGCCCGACGCCCAGAGGCGTCACGCACCCGAGCCCCGTGATGACTACACGGCGCGGCTGCCTCAAATTTCTCAGCATGAAATGAGTCGTCCTCGGACTTAAAAGGGGAAGCGCCGATACTGTTTCTGGGGACGAATCGTAGGATACCACGCCCCGCCGAAAGTGGCAGTAGCTTTGAAGTCGGCCGGATGTTAGCCCGCTTCACCATGCTTCCGGCGACGCCGCGCGAGCCACAGCGTCGCACACGCGAGCGCCGTCGCGCCGCCCGCCATGTCGAGCAGGCTGTCGTAGATGGTGCCCGTGCGGGATGGAAGGAAGCTCTGGTGGTACTCGTCAACGAGCGCGATGCACGCGACGAGCGCGAAGGCCGCGAGCCACCAACGGCGTTTGAGCTTCTCACTGCGGGACGTGCGGAAGGCGCGCGCCGCGAGCAGCGCCAGCACGGCGTATTCGGTGAAGTGCGCGGCCTTGCGGACGAGGAGGTGGGCGGAGGCGAGCGACGCCTCCGAGATGTCCGGGAAGAGCCAGAGGAGCAGCGGCCTTATGATGCGCGACGTGTTCGACGCCGAGAAGTTCGACGACGAGGCGAACAGCACGAAGCACGTCCAAGCGACCAACGGCCCGTAGCGCCAGAGCCTTCGTCGCCAAACGCGCCCTTCATCTTCGACGTTGAACGCCATCCGTCTTAAAAGAAAAGAGGGAAGCCGCGAACGCCTGCTTCCCTCACCTGTTTCCGAACTTGAATGAGTCTTTACTGCGCGACGGCCGCGCCCGAGACGATCTCGATGATCTCGCGCGTGATGCTGGCCTGACGGATGCGGTTCATGTTGAGCGTGAGCGACTGGATCAGCTCGCCCGCGTTCTTCGACGCCGAGTCCATCGCCGTCATGCGCGCGCCCTGCTCGGAGGCGACCGACTCCAGCAGAGCGCGGTAGATTTGCGTTTCGACCAGACGCGGCAAGAGCTGGCTGAAGATTTCCGCGGGCGGCTGCTCGTACTTGTAGCCGACGAGGTTCGGCGCGTCCTCGCCCTCTTCGCCGCCCCCGTCAACGGCGCGCGAGACGGGCAGAATCTGCTCGACCACGACGCGCTGCGAGATGACCGAGCGGAACTCGTTGAAGATGACGAAGACCTTGTCGATGCCCTCGTCTTCCACGAAGCGGCGCATCACCTCGCGCGCGATCTCTAACGCCTCGGCGTGCTCGATTCGCCCCTTGCCCGTCAGACCCACGTACTCGCCGGCGAGCTTCCCGCGGCGGCGGAAGAAGTCGCGCCCCTTGCGCCCGACCGCGAGGACTTCGATCTCCTTGCCGTCGTGCTCACGTATGAACGCCTGCGCCGCCTTGGTCAGGTTCGCGTTGAAGGCGCCGGCCAACCCCTTGTCGGCCGTGACGAGCACGAGCAGATAGCGCTGGTCGCCGCGCGCGTCCATCAGCGGGTGCGTGAAATCTTCGCCCGCCTGCGAGGCGAGGTCGGTCAACACCTCCGCCATCTTCACGGCGAAGGGGCGCGCCGAGACCGCACGCTCCTGCGCGCGCCTCAGCTTCGCCGCCGAGACCATCTTCATGGCCTTCGTGATCTGCTGCGTGTTCTTGACCGACTTGATGCGCCGGCGGATGTCGAGGAGGTTAGCCATTGTATGAGTGATGAGTGATAAGTGATGAGTGATGAGTGATAAGAAAGCCCAATTGACTTTCACTTATCACTCATCACTCATCATGGTTTCTAAGCTCCGGCCGCGGCGGTTGTCGTGACAGCCTTCGTCGGGTCAACCGGCGGGTCGGGCTGCGGGTTGAAGCCGCGCTCCTGCCACGAAGCCTTGAAGTCGGCGACGGCGCTCACCAGCTCTTTCTTGATCTCGTCGGTGAGCGCCTTCTTCTCGCGGATAGCGTTGAGAATGCCGGGCTGCGAGGTCTCGACGAAGCGGAGGAAGTCCGCCTCGAAGCGGCGCGCGTGCTCGACCGGCACGTCGTCAATCTGCCCGCTCGTCGCCGCCCACAGGATGAGCACCTGCTGCTCGACATCAATCGGCTTGTACTGCGGCTGCTTCAGAATCTCGACGAGGCGCTGGCCGCGCGCGAGCTGATTCTGCGTGGCGCGGTCGAGGTCGGAGCCGAACTGCGCGAAGGCCGCCAGCTCGCGGTATTGCGCGAGGTCGAGGCGCAGCGTGCCCGCCACCTGCTTCATCGCCTTGATCTGCGCCGAGCCGCCGACGCGCGACACCGAGTTGCCGACGTTGATGGCCGGGCGGATGCCCGAGTTGAAGAGGTCGGCCTCAAGGAAAATCTGGCCGTCCGTGATCGAGATGACGTTCGTCGGGATGTACGCCGAGATGTCGCCCGCCTGCGTCTCAATGATGGGGAGCGACGTGAGCGACCCCGCGCCCTTCGCGTCCGAGAGCTTGGCCGCGCGTTCGAGCAGGCGCGAGTGCAGGTAGAAAACGTCTCCCGGGAAAGCCTCGCGCCCCGGCGGCCGGCGGAGCAGCAGAGAGATTTCGCGGTAGGCTGCGGCGTGCTTCGAGAGGTCGTCGTAGACGGTCAGGACGTGGCGCCCGCTGTCGCGGAAGAACTCGCCGATGGCCGCGCCCGCGTACGGCGCGAGGTACTGCATCGCCGCCGGGTCGGAGGCCGTCGCGGAGACGACGATGGAGTACTCCATCGCGCCGAAGTCTTCCAGCGTCTTGATGACCTGCGCCACGGTCGAGTTCTTCTGACCGATGGCGACGTAGACGCAGATAACGTCCTTGCCCTTCTGATTGATGATGGCGTCGAGCGCGACGGCCGTCTTCCCCGTCTGCCGGTCGCCGATGATCAGCTCGCGCTGACCGCGACCGATGGGCACCATCGAGTCGATGGCCTTCAGACCGGTCTGCAACGGCTCCTTCACGGGCTGGCGGTCGACGACGCCGGGCGCGATGCGCTCCAGAGGGTTGTAGGCGTCGGCCGAGATCGGCCCGCGCTCGTCAATGGGCACGCCCAGCGCGTTGACGACGCGGCCGACGACCGATTCGCCCACGGGGATGCTCATGATGCGCCCCGTGCGCTTGACCGTGTCGCCCTCCTTGACCATCTGGTACTCGCCGAAGAGCACCACGCCGACCTTGTCCTCTTCAAGGTTCAGCGCGAGCCCGCGCACCTCGTGCGGGAACTCCAAAAGCTCGCCGGCCATCACCTTCTCCAGGCCGTGAACCTCCGCGATGCCGTCGCCGATCTTGATGACCGTGCCGACCTCCGTCACCGTCACGCCCGCCTCGAAGTTCTCGATCTGCTGGCGGATGATATCGCTGATCTCGTTCGCTCTAATCGGTTCCATGATTTTATTTTAGGCTTTCGATTCGACCGGAAGGTCTTATACCTCTCCGACCATCCTCTGCTTTATCTGCTGTAAGCGGCCGCGCACCGAGCCGTCGTACAGCGTCGAGCCGATGCGCGTCACGACGCCGCCGATCAGTTCGTCGTCTACCTCGAACTGGAGCCGCACACGGCTGCCCGTCAACTGTCCGAGCCGAGCGCGCAGAGCCTCCTGCGCGTCGGCCGAGAGCGGGCGAGCCGTCGTCACCTGGGCGGTCACGACTCCCGAGCGGCGATCCAACTCCTGTGCGAACTGCGTGCTGACCTCGCCCAACTCTGTCAGCCTGCCGTTCTGGAGCAGCACCTTCAAGAAATTGGCCGTCGTCGGGCGGGGACGCGCGCGCCCGATCAACTCTTCGAGCACGCCACGCTTCTGCTCGTAATTAATCGCCGGGTGTCGGAACACTTCGAGCAACTCGGCGTTCGAGCGCATCAGCTCGTCCCAAGCCGCCAACTCCTCACGCACCTCCTGCGCCTCGCCGCGCGCCAGCACGACTTCGGCCAGAGCCACCGCGTAACGACGCGCGACCGCCTGCGAACTCAACGCCTCACACCTCCCAGCTCTTCCACGTACTCCCTCGCCAGATGCGCGTCGTCCTCAGGGCGAATGTCCCTGCGAATCATCTCCTCGGCCAGCTTCACGCTCTGCTCGGCCGTGAACGTGCGCAACTCGGCGCGGGCTGCCTTCGACGCGCTCTCGATCTCGCGCCGCGCCTGCTCGCGAATCTTCCTGATCTCCGCCTCCGTCGCACGCTCGACGCGCGCACGCTCCTCGGCCGCCTCTTTCTGCGCGTTCGCCCTGATGGCCTCGACCTCCGTGTCCAACCCCGCCAGACGCCCCTTGACCTCTTCGAGCCGGGCCTCGGCGGCCACACGCTCTTCCTCGGCGCGCATCAACTCGCTGCGGATGCCCTCCTGGCGCGCCCGGAACGCCTCACTAATCGGGCGGCGCAGAAAGTAGAACATCACGCCGATGAACAGCAGCAGGTTGACTAACTTCGCGATGGTCGGCAGAAGCTCGTTGAAATCCATGTTGAATAGACCTGGCGTGTCGGCCCGCGAGTCTCGGGCGCTACTCAATCATATAAACTTAAACTGAACGTTCGTTCAGGATTGCCAATTACCTGCGAAGCACCTGCGTCTTAATTTCTCCCGCCACGCGCTCGGCCTCGCCCAGCAGGGTCGCCCGGGCTCGCTCGGCCTGAGACTGTATCTCGTTCTTCTCTTCCCCGAGATGCCCCTCGACTTCCCTCCGCACCTCGGCGACTTTGCGCTGCCGCTCGACGTTCGCCTCGGACTGCTGATGCTCCAGAAGGCTGTAGCCCTCGGCGCGCGCCTGCCGCAACGAATTCTGGTAAAGGGATATATTCTCCCCCACCCTCTTTATCGTCTCGCGCGCCTCATCCGTGCGCCCGTGTGTGCGTGCTTCGCGTTCGCTGAGTATGCGGAGCACGGGCCTGAACAGAAGCCTGTTCAAGACGAAGACCATCGTGATAATGATCGCGATATGAATTAAAATCGTGCCGTCCGGGATGAGTTGGATGGATTCTGCGAAGGCTAACATAATGTCGAACCCGTGGGACGAACCCTGTCAGTGAGCACAAGTCAGCCGCAAAGCTTAACTGTAAGTAAAATTTGCGGTATGGCTAAAAGAGCGGAAGTTTAACACGCGGGATTTTGAAGCGTCAAGATTGTGAGGGACATTGTGGGACATGCTTCCGCTGAATTATCTTCTAAATCTCTTTATAAGTAGGCAATAAAATAGTTGAGGTTGTGGGAATTTCTATGACACACCGTCAAATTTAAGAAATAAATCGGCTGTTTAAACCTCTATAAACTTTCTTTACCCATAATGATCTCGTATAGTCTGTTTAAGTCGTTATCGTCAAAAAACTCAATCTCTATTTTGCCACCGTTACTTTTTTGATTGACGACAATATGAACTTTCGAGCTGAGTTTTCGACGTAGCTTGTCCTCGGCGGCCTTAAAATTCGGGTCTTCTTTAA
>JBEVJD010000498.1:0-8894 GCA_040510435.1 Pyrinomonadaceae bacterium
GGGTCGAGCGGCAGGTAGGCCGCGCCCGCCTTGAGAATCCCGAGCAGCGCCACGACCAACTCCGGCGAGCGCCCGAGGCAGACGCCGACGCGCGCCTCGGCCCCCACCCCGAGCGCGACGAGGTGGTGCGCCAGTTGGTTCGAGCGCGCCTCCAACTCGGCGTAAGTCAGAACCCGCTCGCCGCAGACGACGGCCGGAGCCGCCGGGGTGCGTGCGGCCTGCGCGTCGAAAAGTTCGTGGAGGCATTGGTGGCGCGGGAAGGGCGCGGCGGTCTGGTTCCAGTCCACGAGGAGCTGCCGCCGCTCGCCCGCGGTCAGGAGCGGCAGGTCGGAGATGCGCGCGTCCGGCGCGGCGACGACGCCTTCGAGCAGACGGACGTAGTGCGTGTGGAGCCGCGCGATGCTCGCCTCCTCGAAGAGGTCGGTGCTGTAGATGACCATGCCGCCCAGCGACTCGTCGCTCCCCCACAGGTGCAGCTCAAGGTCGAACCTCGACGTATCGCCCCCGACATCGAGCGGCGTCATCGTCAGCCCCGAAAGCTCGAAGTCCTGCTCGGGCGCGTTCTGCAACCCGAACGCGACCTGGAAGAGTGGGTTGCGGCTCATGTCGCGCTGCGGGTGCAGCTCCTCGACCAGCTTCTCGAAGGGCAGCTCCTGATTTGACTGCGCGCCGAGCGCCACCTCGCGCACGCGCCCGAGCAACTCCCTGAAGGTGGGGTTGCCGCCGAGGTTCGTGCGCATGACGAGCGTGTTGACGAAGAAGCCGATGAGGTGCTCGACCTCCCGCCGGTTGCGCCCGGCGGTGGGCGTCCCGACGACGAGGTCGGTCTGCCCCGTGTACCTGTAGAGCAGCACGTCGAAGGCCGCCAGCAGCACCATGAAGAGCGTCGCCCCGCCCTCGCGCGCCAGCGCACGCAGACTCGCGCCCAGTTTTTCAGGAAACTCCGGTTGGTAGTAAGCGCCGCGGTAAGAGGGCATGGGCGGGCGCTGTCGGTCGGCGGGCAGCTCCAGCACGGGCAGCTCCCCGCCGAGTTGCTCGCGCCAGTAGCGCAACTGCTCCTCCAACACCTCGCCCGTCAGGTACTCGCGCTGCCACACCGCGTAGTCGGCGTACTGCACAGGCAACTCGGGGAGGGCGGGCTCGCGCCCCGCGGCGAAGGCTTCGTAGAAGGCCATCAACTCGCCGGTGAGCACGCCCCTCGACCAGCCGTCGCTGGTGATGTGGTGCGTGGACATCAGCAGCACGTGCTCGTCACGCCCGAGGCGCAGCAGCCGCGCGCGCAGCAGCGTGTCGCGGCTCAAATCGAAGAGCCGCTCCGACTCCTCCTCGGCGAGCCGCAACGCCTCGGCCTCGCGCGCGGCGGCGGGCAACTCCGTCAGGTCTGTGACCTGAAGGACGAAGGGTCTGGGCTCGTTGACGACCTGCCGCGGCTCGCCGCCGACGGTGACGAAGGTCGTGCGGAGCGTCTCGTGGCGGCGCACGAGCGCGTCGAAACTTCGTTCGAGCAGGTCGGCATCAATTCGCCCGTCGAGGCGATAGGTGTCGGGCACGTTGTAGAAGGGGCTGTCGGGCTGCAACTGGTTGAGGAACCAGAGACGTTGCTGCGCGAATGAGAGCGGGAACGAGACGGTTCCCGGCGCACGCGGCTTGATCTGCCGGCGCGCGCTGTCGCCCCGCTCCCGCAGCCGCCGGAGCAGTAGCGCTTGTCTCTCCAGCGAGAGACCTGCGATGCGTGTTAACTGGTCGCTCATGACTCGACCCCTCCTCCTTGCGTCAGGATGGCCGACACTTCCTCTTCGGATAACTGTTCCAACTCGCCGAGAGCTTGCGCCAGCAACTCTGCGTCGGATTGCGCGGCGCGCCGCTGGACGACGGCGACCGAGAGCCCGGCGACCGTCGGCGACTCGAACAGGCAGCGCAACGGCAGCTCGATCTCGAAGGCGTCGCACAGTCGCGTGACGACCTGCGTGGCGACGAGCGAGTGGCCGCCGAGGTCGAAGAAATTTTCGTGGACGCCGACGCGCCTGACGCCCAGCACCTCGGCCCAGACGGCCGCCACCTGCGCCTCGACCGGGGTGCGCGGCGCGACGAAGCCCTCTTCCAGTTCGGGCCGCGGCGCGTCGGGCGCGGGCAGCGCGCGCCGGTTCACCTTGCCGTTGGCATTGAGCGGCAACGCGTCGAGCATGACGAAGGCCGCGGGCGTCATGTAGTCGGGCAGGCGCTCCTGCAAGTGGCTGCGGAGTTGCGGGATTAGTTGTCGCGCGCGCGCACGCCGCAGCGGGTTGTTGCCGTAGTCCGGCCAACCCTCATCGCGCGCCTCCGGGGCGGGGAAGTCGAACGTCGTGCGCCCACTCTCCTTTTTGTCCGCGGCGCGCAGCAGCACGTCGAAGCGGCCGTCGGCGCCGTGCCGCGCCCAACTGATGTCTACGCCGTAAGCGAGTTCGCCGCCGAGCGCGTACAGGTCTTCCGGGTCAACGCCGGAGGCGACCCGCCCGGCGAGCGCGCGCAGCTCGCCGGCCGTGTGCGTGCTCTCGTCGTCCGAGAGCAGCTCAAGGCTCTTGACCTCGGCGGCGAGCCGCGCGTTGGGCACGCGCGCCAGCGCGAGCGAGGCGGGTCTCTCCGCGTCGAGCCGGCGGCGCAGCGCGTCGAGCGTCAGCCCCTCCGCGTCCCAGTCGAGCCAGGACGGCGACTCGCCGCCCGGCTCCGGCGCATCGCCGACGTGGCCGATGTGCATCAACACCTGATAGCGAAAGCGGGTCAGCTCGTTGTGATAGGGGCTGCGCTTGGGACGCACCTCTACGCGGCCGACGTGCGGCAGGCGCCGCCGGAGCATGAAGAAGAAATCTGGGGCGACGGCAAGTTCGTTCTCCTGCGCGGCGCGCGTCCGCACCTGCTCGCGCAGTCGCGCGAGCGGCAGGGAGGGCTGTGCCTTGAACAACTGAACCGAGGCGTGGAAGGCTTCGAGCAGCGGGAGGCTACGCACGTCGCCGACGAAGATGAAGCCACCGGGTTTGACCGCCCGCGCCGCGCCTTCCAACACGCGCAGCAGGTAGCCGATGTCCGGGAAATACTGAACGACGGAGTTGAGGATGACGGCGTCGAAGCTCTGCGGCTCGATGCCTTCGAAGTCGTCGGCCGCGCGCTGAAGAAGCGTCACCTCGGCCGCGATGTCGGCGCGCGCGAGGACGTTCCGGCGGACGTATTCGAGCGCCACCTTCGAGACATCCGTCCCGCAATAACGCTCGCAGCCGGGGGCCAGTCGCGCCAGCAACATCCCCGTCCCGCACCCTATCTCAAGCACGCTGCGCGGCGCGGCTGCGCGGATGGGCGCGAGCGTGTCCTCAAGCCAGACGCGCATCTCTTCGGCCGGCAGAGGCTCGTCTGTGTAGTTGCTGTTCCAGCCCGTGATGTTGAAGGACGGGTCGAGCTGGGTCGAGGGCTGGCTGTAGATGTGGCCGTCGAAGATTTTCTGCCAGTGCTCCACCTGGCCGGCGTGCAGGCCGCCGCCCGGCAGCTCCTCCGCGTCCGCGTTCGCCGTTTCCGCCGCGCCGACCACGTAGGCCACGAGGCGGCGCTCGCCGGGCCGGTCTTCGCGCGCCAGCACGACGCACTCGCGCACCGACGGGTGCTCGTTGATGACGGACTCAATCTCGCCCGGCTCGATGCGGTGGCCGCGAATCTTGACCTGTTGGTCGAGGCGGCCGACGAACTCTATGTTGCCGTCCCGCAGGAAGCGCACGAGGTCGCCCGTGCGGTAGAGACGCGCGCCCGGCTCGGCGGCGAACGGGTGTGGTACCAGTTTCTCGGCCGTCAGTTCCGGCCGGTTGAGATAGCCGCGCATCAACCCGTCGCCGCCGAGGCACAACTCGCCCGCGACGCCGACCGGGACGGGCCGTAAATCGCCGTCGAGCACATACGCCTGCGTGTTCGTGACGGGGCCGCCGATGGGGACAGTCGCCGCGTCCGACGGCACCGCGCCGACGGGGTGCCAAGTGCTGAAGGTCGTGTTCTCGGTCGGGCCGTAGACGTGCAGAAGTTGCCGCGGCTTGTCCCTAGTCAACGCCTCGCGCACCCACTTCGGGTCGGCGGCCTCCCCGCCGAACAGCAGGCAGCGGAGCGGCCCGAAGGCTTCGGGTCGCGAGGCGGCGATCTGGTTGAAGAGCGCGGTGGTGAGGAAGAGCACGGTGACGCCCCGCTCCCTGATGTGGGCGGCCAGCGCGGGCGGCGAGAGGGCGGTGTCGCGTGGGACGATGTCGAGCCGCGCGCCGTGCAGCAGCGCGCCCCAGATTTCAAAAGTGGCGGCGTCGAACGTGGCCGTCGAAGCCTGCGCCACGCAGTCCGCGGCCGACAACTCGACGTAGTTCGTCCCGCAGACGAGGCGGTTGACGGCGCGGTGCTCGATGGCGACGCCTTTGGGCCGCCCCGTCGAGCCCGAGGTGTAGATGACGTAGGCGAGGCTGTCGGCCGTGGCCTCGCGGGGCAGGTTCAACGCGCTCTCGCGGTCGATCTCTTCCCGTTCGCCGTCGAGGCAGACGACCCGCGCCCCGGAGTCCGGCATCGCGCCGAGCTGCTTCTGCTCGGTCAGAAGCACGCGCACGCCGGAGTCTTCGAGCATGAACCGGAGGCGCGGCTTCGGGTACGCGGGGTCGAGCGGGACGTAGGCGCCGCCCGCCTTGAGCACGGCGAGCAGCGCGACGATCAGCTCGGGCGAGCGCTCCATAAGGACGCCGACCCGCGCGTCCGCGCCGACGCCGAGCGCGCGCAGTCGGCGGGCCAGACGGTTGGCGCGCGCGTTCAGCTCGGCGTAAGTCACCCGCGCGTCGCCGGAGACGACGGCGAAGGCGTCGCGCGCGCGCGCGGCCTGCGCCTCGAACAACTCGTGCACGCACGCGTCGCGCGGGTAGACGCCTCGCGTGTCGTTCCACTCGTCGAGCAACTGTCGTCGCTGAACCTCGGTCAGCAGCGGCAGGTCGGGCAGCCTCGTGTCGGGGTCGGCGACGACGCCTTCGAGCAGGTTGCGGAAGTGGCCGAGCAGTTGCTCGACGGTCGCGGCGTCGAACAGCTCTGTGCTGTAGATGAGATTGCCGGCGAGCACGCCGCCGCCCTCCCACAGGTGGAACTCAAGGTCGAACCGCGTCACGTCGTTGCCGATTTCGACTGGGCTGACACGCAGGCCGGGCAGCGTGAACTCTTCGAGCGGCGCGTTCTGAAGCGAGAACATGACCTGAAAGAGCGGATTGCGGCTCAGGTCGCGCCCGGGTTGCAGTTCCTCAACCAGCCTCTCGAAGGGCAACTCCTGGTGGGCGTAGGCGCCGAGCGTCGCCCCCCTCACGCGGCCGAGCAGTTCGCGGAAGCTCGGCCGCCCCGAGAGGTCTGTGCGCAGCGCCAGCGTGTTGACGAAGAAGCCGATGAGGTCTTCGACTTCGCGCCGGGTGCGGCCGGCGATGGGGGCGCCGATGACGATCTCCTCCTGCCCCGTGTAGCGCCCGAGGAGCGCGTTGAAGGCCGCCAGCAGCGTCATGAACAACGTCACGCCTTCGCGGCGGCTGAAGGTCTTGAGCCGCTCAGTCAACTCTTCCGGCAACTCGAAGTGCCGGTCGGCGCCCTCGTAGCTGAGGACGGGCGGGCGCGGCCTGTCCGTCGGCAGGTTGAGGACGGGAAGCTCGCCGCCGAGCTGTCGCCGCCAGTAGCGCAACTGCTCCTCCAGCACCTCGCCTTGCAGCCACTCGCGTTGCCAGACGGCGAAGTCCGCGTACTGCACGGGCAGCTCCGCGAGCGGCGAGGGCTCGCCCCGCAGGTACGCCGCGTAGAGCGCGGAGAGGTCGCGGAGGAAGACGCCGACCGACCAGCCGTCGCTGACGATGTGATGCGTCGTGATGAGCAGGATGTGCTCCTCCGCGCCGAGGCGGAGCAGACGCGCGCGGGTGAGCGGGGCGCGCGCGAGGTCGAACGTTCGGTGCGCTTCTTCGACGGCGAGGCGCACGGCCTCCGGCTCGCGGCTCGCCTCGGGCAGACCCGAAAGGTCTGTTACCTCCAGGCTCACTGGCGCGGGGTCGTTGACGAGCTGCACGGGCCGCCCGCCGTCGGTCGTGAAGCTGGTGCGTAGCGCCTCGTGGCGGCGGACGACTTCGTCGAAGCCGCGCTCAAGGGCGTTCACGTCGAGGCGCCCGCTGAGGCGCAGCGCCTCGGGGATGTTATAGAACGGGCTGTCGAGCGCGAGGCGGTCGATGAACCAGAGGCGCTGCTGCGCGAAGGAGAGCGGGAAGGCGCGCGCGCCGCCGCGTCCCGCCGCGAGGATCGGGGTCAACTCTCTGGGCGCGGCGGCGCCCGCCCCGGCCGCGACTTCGTCGCCGGACGGTGTCAGTGCGTGCCCCTCCTGTCCCGCGCCGACGCGCGCCACAGCGTCCGGGTAATGTTCGACGAGGTGGGCGCAGAGCGAGGCGATGTCGGGCGCGTCGAAGAGCGCGATGACGGAGACGACCGCGCCGAGACTCTTCTGGAGGGTGTTGATGAAGATGGCGGCGTGGATGGAGTCGCCGCCGAGGTCGAAGAAGTTGTCGTGGATGCCGACCTCCTCGACGCGGAGGATGGCGCGCCACATCTCGCACAACATCCGCTCAAGCGCCGTGCGCGGCGCGACGTAGGTCTGCCCCAGTTGCGGCCTCGCCCCGCCGGGCGACGGCAGGCGCTGGCGGTCGACTTTCCCGCTCGGCGTGAGCGGGAGGTGTTCGAGCGTGACGAAGGCGGACGGGATCATGTACTCGGGCAAACGCCCCTTCAAGTACCGCCGCAGGGCGTCCGCCTCCGGAGCCGTCTCGCCCGCGGGCGAGGTGTAGGCGACCAGCCGCTTGTCGCCCGGCCCCTCTTGAAGCGCGACGACCGCGGCTTCCCGTACCAACGGGTGTGCGGCGAGCGCCGCCTCGACCTCGCCCGGCTCGATGCGGAAGCCACGCACCTTGACCTGCTCGTCCGCCCTCCCGAGGTAGACGAGGTCGCCGTCGGCGAGGTGCCGCGCGAGGTCGCCGGTGCGATAGAGGCGTGCGCCCGGCGCGTCGCCGAACGGGTCGGGCACGAACTTCTCGGCCGTCAGGCCGGGGCGGTTCACGTACCCGCGCGCGACGCCCTCGCCCCCGATGTACAGCTCGCCCGTCACGCCGACCGGGACGGGTTGCAGATGCTTGTCGAGCAGGCGGAGGATCGTGTTGGCGATGGGGCGACCGATGGGGACGGGGCCGGCAGGCTTCGCGCCCGCCGCGACTTCGTAGACGCAGCACCCGACGACCGTCTCGGTCGGCCCGTACTCGTTGATGAGGCGCGTCTCGGGCGCGTGCTCCAGCCAGTACGCGAGGCTCTCGCCAAACAACGCTTCGCCGCCGATGACGAGCGCGCGCGCCGCGCCCGCCGCCTGCCCCGGCGGCAGCAGGTGCGCGAGCACTTCGAGGTGCGCCGGGGTGATTTTCACGAGGCTGAAATCCCGCCCGCCGACGAGCGCGCCGCGGAGGCCCTCGACGCCTGCGTCCTCCGGCACCAGCTCGACGCAGCCGCCCGCGAGCAGCGGCAGGAAGAGGCTCGTGACCGTGAGGTCGAAGCCGATGGGGGAGTGGAGCGGGGCGCCGCGCCCTTCGGCCGCATGGTACTCGCGCCCGGCCCAGCTCAGGTAGTTCGTCAGCCCGCGGTGCGTCACCATCACGCCCTTGGGCCGCCCCGTCGAGCCCGACGTGTAGATCACGTAGGCGAGGTTGTCGGCCGTGGCGGCCGGCGGGAGGTTCTCGCTTTCCCGCCCCTCGACGGCCGACCGCTCGTCGTCGAGGCAGATGACCCGCGTGCGGCCGGTGGGCGGCAGGCCGTCGAGACCCGGCCCGGTGAGCAGCAAGCGTGCGCCGCTATCCTCCAGCATGAAGGCGAGGCGGTCGGAGGGGTACGCGGGGTCGAGCGGGACGTAGGCGCCGCCCGCCTTGAGCACGGCGAGCAGCGCGACGACCATCTCCGCCGAACGCTCGAAGTAGAGCCCGACGATCTCTTCCGGCCCGACACCCAAAGCCTGGAGGCGGCGCGCGAGGCGGTTGGCGCGCTCGTTGAGTTTGGCGTAGGAGAGGCGCTCGCCGCCGCCGGCGACGGCCGTCGCCTCGGGCGTGCGCGCGGCCTGAGCCTCGAACAGCTCGTGCGCGCACGCACCGCCGCCGTATTGCGCCCGCGTCCCTTTCGCCCCGGCGAGCAGGCGCCGGCGCTCGTCGTCGCCGAGGATGTCGAGCGCCGAGATGCGCCTGTCGGGGTCGGCGACGACACCCTCCAGAAGGTTCTGGAAGTGTGTGAACATGCGCGTGATGGTCGCGGGCTCGAAGAGGTCGGTCATGTAGTTCCAGTAGGCCAGCAGGGAGCCTCCTGACTCTTCTAATGAGACCACGAGGTCGAACTGCGACGTGCCGATGTCAACGTCGAGATTGCTGAGGGAGATGGACAGCTCGGAGGACGGCACGTGGTCTTCCATCGGAGCGTTCTGGAGAACGAGCATCACCTGGAAGAGCGGCGAGTGGCTGGCGCTGCGCTCGGGCCGCAGCTCGCCGACGAGTTTCTCGAAGGGCACGTCCTGGTGTGCGTGGGCTTCGAGCATCATCTCCCTGACCCGTCCGAGCAGTTCGCGGAAGGTCGGGTCGCTGGAGAGGTCGGAGCGCAGCACGATGGTGTTGACGAAGAGTCCGACGAGCCCTTCGGCTTCGGGCCGGCTGCGCCCCGAGATGGGCGTCCCGACGCTGAGGTCGGTCTGCCCCGTGTACCTGTAGAGCAGCACGTCGAAGGCCGCCAGCAGCGCCATGAAGAGCGTCACGCCCTCCCGCCGGCAGAGCTCGTTCAACCCCTCGGCCAGCCGCTCCGGCAGTTCCAGACATTGTGCGCCG
>JBEVJD010000499.1:0-4892 GCA_040510435.1 Pyrinomonadaceae bacterium
CTCGTCTATCCTTGCCCCACTCACGACAAGTGGGGTGACTCAAATGAAATTTCGCATCGTTAGACACGCCTAGGTAAGACCGCCGTAAACGACGCCCGTCGTTTCTTTCTTTCCCTTCTTAAACGGAAAGCGGTTGCCCGACCACCCAAAGGCCGGGAAGGTGTGTGAGTGATGTCGAATCTCGGGATAGAAGTCCGTAACCTCTCGAAATCTTTCAGCAAGCGTAAAGGGTTGATGCGCACGCGCCGCTCGGTCACGCGCGCGCTCTCGGAGGTCTCCTTCGAGGTCGCCGTGGGCGAGACGTACGGGCTGCTCGGGCCGAACGGCTCGGGCAAGTCCACGCTCATCCGCGTGCTCTCGACGCTGCTCGTGCCCGACTCAGGCGACGTGCGCATGCTCGGCTACAACATCCCCGGCGAGGAGGCCGAGGTGCGCCGCCGCATCGGGCGCGTGAGCGTGGACGCGGCCTTCTACAAGAAGCTCTCGGCGCGCGAGAACCTGCTCTACTCGGCCCTCCTCTACGGCCTGGACAAGGCCGCAGCGGAGCGTCGCGCGCTGGAGATTCTCGAAGAGCTGGGGATGGAGGGCGAGAAGTTCACCGACCCGCTCGAAGAGCTGAGCCGCGGCATGCAGCAGAAGGTCGCCATCACGCGCGCGCTGTTAGTGAACCCGCCGCTGCTGCTGCTCGACGAGCCGACCACGGGGCTCGACCCGAAGAGCCGGCGCGATGTGCAGACCTTCCTCGAAAACCTGCGGGGCGAGCACGGGACGACCATTCTCCTGACCTCGCACGACATGGCCGAGACCGAGCGGCTCTGCGCGCGCATCGGCTTCATCGCGGGCGGCCGCCTCATCGCCGAGGGGACGGCCGACGAGCTGAAGCGCGCCTCGGGCGCCGAGACACTCGACGACGCCTTCATCGCGCTCGCGGGTCAGAAGCTCGACGGGGAGGATGGCGGGAAGAAGCGCGAGGCGGCGCTGGCGGAGGTTTGAGAGCAGTAGTCAGTAGTCAGTAGTCGGTAGTCAGTAGCAGTTTACAAAGTCTTCGCTCCGGAGGAGCGGGATGTTTATAGCTTGAATCGTTTATTACTTCCCCAAGCTCCGTAGGAGCGGCATGTTTTATGTCGCCCCTGACGGGGCTCGGGATTTATTAAATGCCTGGGGCTATAAACATGAAGCCCCTCCGGGGCTGGGATGTGAAGCTAACATAATCTCGCCACTGCCTATTGCCTACTGTGAGGGATTGAGTTATGGAACAGGTACTGAGACAGACTTGGGGCTTCTTATTTCGCGACTACCACCTGACGCGCAGGTACTTCTCGTGGGTCGTGGTCTTCACGTTCTACGCGGTGGTCAACTCGGCGACGGTCGTCCTGATCGGCGTGGCGGCGGGCGACCGCCGGCTGACGCTGACGTTGATGGTGGGCGTGATGTTGTGGGGGTTGCTGTCGGTCGTCTTCCAGGAGATCGCCAACTCGATCACGTACGAGCGCTGGGAGGGCACGCTCGAATACACCTTCATGGCGCCCGTCTCAAGGCTCATCCACCTCGCGGGCGTGAGCATCTTCTCGACCGTCTACGCGGTGGTGCGCGCCGTCGTCATCGTGGTGGGGATGCTGCTCTTCGTGGACATAGACATGTCGAGGGCGAACTGGGCGGGCCTCGTCGTGGTGCTCGCGGTGTCGAGCGCGGCCTTCATCGGGCTGGGGCTGATGGCGGCGGTGCTGCCGGTCTTCAGCCCTGAGCGCGGGGCCGAGGCGACGAACATCTTTCAGGGGGTGCTGCTGCTCGTCTCGGGCGTCTACTACGACGTGTCGGTGCTGCCGCGCTGGCTCCAGCCGCTCTCGGTCGTAAGCCCCGCGACCTACGCCCTGTCGGCCTGCCGCAAGCTCGTCGGCATCGGCGAGGGCGCGGAGATGGTCGAGGGCGCGCCGCTCTCGGCCTGCGCCTACGAGCTGACGGTGCTGACGCTGATGGGGCTCGTCCTGATCCCGCTCGGCCTCTACGTCTTCTCCCTCGTCGAGCGCTGGGCGAAGCAGACGGGGAAGTTGAAGCGGACAGGGTGAAGTGAAGTAGCCAGTAGCCAGTAGTCAGTAGTCAGTAGCCAGTAGCCAGTAGAAAAAACAGGCGGCGCGCTTCAGCCTTCAGGCCGGGCGCGCCGCTTTGTCTTTCTACTGACTACTGACTACTGTCTACTGTCTACTTCCTTAGTTCTCATGCGGCGGCGGCGGGGCCGTGCGGCGGAAGGTGCGGCGGACGCCGGAGCCGGGGCCGCCGGCCTCTTTGACGTTGTAGTCCGAGGGCACCTGGAAGAGCGCGGCCGCGGGCTCCGTGCGCGAGATGTTGGTGAGGCGGTAGGTCGTCTCGCCGTAGCGCGGGTCGCTGTGGCGCGTCATGACGACGACCTGAAGCTCCTGCGAATACCAGCGCTCGTCCACGATCTGGATCGGCATCTCGTTGCCGATGTCGCCGGCCGGGATGGTCGTCGTCGTGCGCGTGCCCTCGGCCGTCACGCCGTCGAACGAGCGCGCCTCCAGCTTCTCGGGCTTCGACTCGTACTTCGAGCTGTGGCGCATGAACGGGCCGCCCTCGCCGGCGGGCGTCGCGGTGACGATGACGGAGGTGCCTGACGGCGGCGGCGGCACGTCGGAGCCGGGCACGCGGGTGTAGGTGCGCTCGATCTCAAGCTTCTGAACCGTGCTCTGCGTGACCTTCTGGCGCTCTATCGCCGCCCCCTCGGTCTTGACGTGGAACTCCATGCGGGGCAGCTTGCGCGCGGTCTTCGACGAGGGGTCGAGGATGTAGTGGGCGCCGGCCACGGGGTCGTTGATGAAGACGGTCTGCGGCGCGTCGCCCGACGGGGCGTAGGGGCCGATGTAGCCGACCGTCTGCTCGCGGCGCGTGCGCCCCTCGGTGTCGCGGTAGACCTGCGCGGTGTTCTTGCGGACGATGCGGTTGCCGTCCGAGAGCGCCTGCACCGACTCGGTCACGGCCTGCGCCGAGTAGGGCGCGCCCTTGACGAGCTTGCCGGCGAAACTCATCTCGGTCGCCATGAAGACGAGGTTGTCGCCGCGGATTTCGACCGGCGGCGGCAGCGGCGCCACCGACACGCCCGGCCCCTGCGCGATGAAGACCTCCTCCTCGACGGGCGGGGCGACGATGACTCTGGGCGCGCGCTCCTGCGCGGCCGCGCCGACCGCGTTCAGGAGCAGCGCTCCGGCGACCGAAAAGACGATTAACTTCCTCTGCATAGTCCGACTCCTTTTCGTTTTTGAATCCATCTGAAAAATTTCGACTGCCCCCGCCCTGTGTATGACGCGTCTGCCACGTTAATTCAGCGGACGAAGCGTATGGCGCGCGCGACGCCGTCCTGGCCCAAGAGCACGTCGGCCTTGACGCGCCCCGCGGGCGCTTCGGCGTTGACGGGCAGGCCGAAGGAGGCGAGGGCGGAGCGCGGCAGCTCGACGCGGACGAGGTGTCCCTCTTCGGCCTGCGTGTACGGCCCGGCCTGCATGAGCGGGATGAACTCGGTGGCGACCTCCTCGGCCGCCTGCGCCGGGCGCGCGAGTCGGCCGCCCTTGTTGGTGTAAGAGATGTTCGTGGCGCGCGGCCGCGGCGTGTGTCCCGCGCGCGGCGTTGCGTCCCTGACGACTTCGACGGGCGCCGACCCGACGCTTTCATCCGACCGCGCGGCGACGGAAGCAGGGGGGCCGCCGTTAGTGTTGGGCGGCTCGATCATATCCTCCTGCGCGCGCGCGGCCGACTCGCGCGGCCCGGCGGGCGCGTCAACGCCCGGCCTGACCAGCACGAAGAGTGCGAGCGACGCGGCCGCGGCCATCGAAGCGACCGCGAATGTCTTCGCCCAGGACAGGCGCCGCGTTGGCGCTTGCCCAGACATGGGGACGACGTTCGAAGCCGCGGCCGCGTCGCTCGACTGCTCGGCGTGGACGGAGGCCGTGCGCGCGCGGAAGGCCGAGAGCAGCGCCGTCTCGACGCGCGCGGGCGCCTCCGCCGTCTTCATCCCCGCGGCGAGCGCGCGCAGTCCCACCGAGAGGGCGCGCTCGTCCGCGAGCCGCGCGGCGCAACCCTCACAGGACTCGGAATGCGTCTCGGCCGCGGCGCGAGTCCGCGCGTCGGCGAGCGTGCCGCGCGCGAGGATTTCGACCTGGCCCTCGAATTCAAGACAGTTCATGCGAAACACCTCGCCGTCCTCAAAGCCTGACCCGGCGCCGCGGCGCCGCCCCCGCCTTCAAACTCCGCGCCGCCCTCGCGCGCCGCGCGCGCCTCACTGCGGCTGCCGCGCAGCTTCTCCGCGAGCATCGCGCGCGCACGGTGCAGACGCGAGCGCACCGTCCCGACCGCGCACCCAAGCGCCTCGGCCGCCTCCGCGTAGCTCATCTCGTGCAACTCGCAGAGCACGACGACCTCGCGGTAGTGACCGGGAAGCGCCAACACGGCCTGCCTCAACTTCTCGACCGACTCGGCGCGCGTCAGGTCGCCCAACGGGTCGGGTCGGGCTATCAAATTTTCGTGCGGGGCGTCGGTGAAATCCTCGGCCTCGTCGTCGAAGCGCACGAGCGCGCGCTCGCGGTCGAAGGCGCGCAGGACGTGGTTGCGTGCGATGCCGTAGAGGTAGGCCGCGAGCGACCCGCGACCCGCGTCGAAGTTGCCGCCGTCGCGCATCAAGACCATGAAGGTCTCCTGCACCACGTCCTCGGCCACGGCCTCCGAGCCGCTCATCTGCAAGGCGAAGCGGTAGACGCCGCCCTGCCGGCGCCGGTAGAGCGCCGTGAACGCCTCCTCATCCCCGGCCAGCATCAGCCTGAGTAAATCCGCGTCCGTCTGTTGTTGGGAAACTGCCATCCTCGGCTCCGGAAACCGTCCTCTCTAAC
>JBEVJD010000500.1:0-4875 GCA_040510435.1 Pyrinomonadaceae bacterium
GCGTAGTGCCGGTTCGGCGTCTCGTACTCGACGTGCGCCGTCGCAATCGTGATCCCGCGCGCCTTCTCCTCCGGCGCGTTGTCAATTGAGTCGAACGCCCGCACCGTGATCTTCGGGTTGTGCTTGGCCAGCACCTTCGTGATCGCCGCCGTCAACGTCGTCTTCCCGTGGTCGACGTGCCCGATCGTCCCGATGTTGACGTGCGGCTTCGACCGGTCAAACTTCTCCTTCGCCATGTTTCTCTCTCGCTCCTAACGAATGTGGTTTGTTATCTCTTTCGTCTGGGTCGCCGCAACCTTCAGCGAGAGAGGCGACCCGCCTTGTAAGTCTTTTACTTCGTGACGCCCTGCACCTTCGCGATCACCTCTTCGGCAATGTTCTTGGGCGCCGCGTCGTAGCGCTCGAAGTGCATCGTCGAGGTGGCGCGGCCCTGCGTCATCGAGCGCAGGTCGGTCGTGTAGCCGAACATCTCGGAGAGCGGGACGTAGGCCGTGACGACCTGCGCGCCGCCGGGCCTGGGCTCCATCTTCTCGATCTGGCCGCGGCGCCGGTTCAGGTCGCCGTTGACGCTGCCCATGTACTCTTCGGGCGTGACGACCTCGACGCGCATGATGGGTTCGAGCAGCACCGGCTTGGCCTTCTTCACCGCGTCCTGGAACGCGAGCGAGCCGGCGATGTGGAACGAGCGCTCGTCGGAATCGACCTCGTGGTACGAGCCGAAGACGAGATCGACCTTGATGTCCACCAGCTCGTAGCCGGCAAGGAAGCCGCGCTCCATCGCGTCGCGGACGCCCTCCTCGATGGGCTTGATGAACTCGCGCGGGATGGCGCCGCCCGTAATCTTGTTCTCGAAGACGAAGCCCTCGCCCGGCGCGGGCGCGATCTCCAGCTCGGCGTGGCCGTACTGGCCGCGGCCGCCCGTCTGGCGCTTGTAGCGCTCGACGCCCTTGGCCGGCATCGTGATCGTCTCGCGGTAGGCGACCTGCGGCTTGCCGACGTTGGCCTCGACGCCGAACTCGCGCTTCATGCGGTCAACGATGATCTCAAGGTGCAGCTCGCCCATGCCGGCGATGATGGTCTGGCCGGTCTCCTGGTCGGTCGAGACGTTGAAGCTCGGGTCTTCCTGCGCGAGGCGCGAGAGAGCCGTGCCGAGCTTGTCCTGGTCGGCACGGGTCTTGGGCTCGACGGCGACGCGGATGACGGGCGCCGGGAACTCCATCGCCTCAAGGATGATGGGCTTGTTCTCGTCGCACACGGTGTCGCCCGTGGTGACCTGCTTCATGCCGCCGATGGCGATGATCTCGCCCGCGCTCGCCTCGTCGATGTCCTCGCGGTCGTTGGCGTGCATCCGCAAGAGGCGACCCACACGCTCCTTCGACCCCTTGACGGAGTTGTAAGCGTAGGAGCCCTTCTTGACGGTGCCCGAGTAGATGCGGACGAACGAGAGCTGGCCGAGGTGCTTGTCGGCCATGATCTTGAAGACGAGCCCGGAGAACGGCACGCCGGCATCGGCCGGGCGCGCTTCGGTCTCGCCCGTCCTCGGGTTCACGCCCTCGATGGCCGGGATGTCGAGCGGGCTCGGGAGGTAGTCCACGACCGCGTCGAGGAGCGTCTGCACGCCCTTGTTCTTGAAGGCGGAGCCGGTGACGACGGGGACGAGCTTGATGGCGATGGTGCCCTTGCGGAGCGCCGCGCGAATCTGCGCCTCGGTGAACGAGGCGCCCTCGTCTTCGAGGTACTGCTCCATCAACTCCTCGTCGGCCTCGGCGGCCGCTTCGAGCAGACGGTGGCGCATCTCCTGCGCGCGCTCCTTGAGGTCTTCGGGAATCTCTGTCGTCTGGTACTCCGCGCCCTTCGACTCGTCGTTCCAGATGAGCGCCTTCATCGTGATGAGATCGACGACGCCCTTGAACTGGTCTTCGAGGCCGATGGGAATCTGCAAGGCGACGGGGTTCGCGCCGAGGCGGTCGATGATCGACTGGAACGAGCGGTCGAACGAGGCGCCGGCGCGGTCGAGCTTATTGATGAAGCAGATGCGCGGCACGCCGTACTTGTCGGCCTGACGCCAGACGGTCTCGGACTGCGGCTCGACGCCCGCGACGCCGTCGAAAACGGCGACCGCGCCGTCGAGGACGCGCAAGGAACGCTCGACCTCCATCGTGAAGTCCACGTGGCCGGGCGTGTCGATGATGTTGATGCGGTGCTCGACGCCGGAACGCTTCCAGAAGCAGGTCGTCGCGGCCGACGTGATCGTGATGCCGCGCTCCTGCTCCTGCTCCATCCAGTCCATCGTGGCGGTGCCTTCGTGCACCTCGCCGATCTTGTGCGAGACGCCCGTGTAGAAGAGCACGCGCTCGGTCGTGGTGGTCTTCCCGGCATCGATGTGCGCCATGATGCCGATGTTCCGGAACTTGTTCAGGTCTTGCTTAGCCATTTTCTTTAGTGATAAGTGATGAGTGATAAGTGACGAGTAAGAGCTTTTCTCTTACTACTCGTCACTTATCACTTATCACTGAATACCTACCACTTGTAGTGCGCGAAGGCCTTGTTGGCCTCGGCCATGCGGTGCGTGTCGTCCTTCTTCTTGACGGCGTTGCCGCGGTTGTTGGCGGCGTCGAGCATCTCGCCGGCGAGGCGGTCGATCATCGTCTTCTCGCCGCGGGCGCGGGCGGCGCCCACGATCCAGCGGATGGCGAGCGAGCCGCGGCGCTCCTGCGCGACCTCGATGGGCACCTGGTAGGTCGAGCCGCCGACGCGGCGCGACTTGACCTCGACGGTCGGGCGCACGTTCTCAATGGCGCGCTTGAACATCTTCAAGGGGTCTTCGCCGGTCTTGTCGCCGACCTGCGCCAGCGCGCGGTAGAAGATGCCCTCGGCCGTAGACTTCTTGCCGCCCCACATCAGGCCGTTGATGAACTTCGTCACCAGCGGGCTGTTGTACACGGGGTCGGCCAGCACGTCGCGTCTGTCAACAACTCTTCTTCTAGGCATATCTCTTTGGGTTCTGGGTTCTGGGTGTCAGGCGTTGGGTTTGTGCTTTAACCAGCACCTAAAACCCGGCACCCGACACCTGCCTTACTACTTCTTACCCTTAGCGCCGCCCTTGGCCGCGCCGGCCGCCGCGCCGCCCTTCGGGCGCTTGGCGCCGTACTTCGAGCGCCCCTGCTTGCGGTCGTTGACGCCGACCGAGTCGAGCGTGCCGCGGATGATGTGGTAGCGCACGCCCGGCAAGTCCTTCACGCGGCCGCCGCGGATGAGCACGATGGAGTGCTCCTGGAGGTTGTGGCCGACGCCGGGGATGTAGGTCGTCACCTCGATGCCGTTGGTCAGGCGCACGCGCGCGACCTTCCGCAGAGCCGAGTTCGGCTTCTTCGGGGTCTGCGTGTAGACGCGCGTGCAGACGCCGCGCTTCTGCGGCGACTGCTGCAAGGCCGGGCTCGCCGTCTTGTACTTGACCGCCTGGCGACCCTTGCGTACGAGTTGGTTGATGGTCGGCACTGCTTTCCAGTCCTCTTTAAAGTTCGTCTTTCACGGCCTCGCGCCCGTTTTCAAGGCGCAAGAGGCTGCCTTCCCTGCCTCTTACCGGAACCTTGTCCGGCAGTCAGCGCAAGAGCGGCACGCCCTTGATTGTCTAATTAGCCAGGGATGTTCTGACTTAACCGCAGGTGTGGATTCTGGCCTCCCCTGTGGCCGAACTTTTCTGTGGCGTCGCCTTCTATAAAGGATGCGGGGCTTTTAACTGCTTTCACCCCGTCTGTTTCGCTCCCCGAGCCCGGCCTCGCCCTGTGGGTAAGGAGGCCCGGAGTTTACGCCACAATATTTGTCAACGACCTGTTGCCCTTTCGAGCCACAGACCGGGCGACGCCTCCACACCGGCAGAACTACTTAAGCGCCGCACTGTTGGGAAATGGACTGCAAGTCCAAACGTGAGACTATACGGGCGCTTCCCCGACCTGTCAAGCGCGGGCGAGCCGTCCCGGCCCTCCGCCTGAAAAATCAGCGCCCGCCGACCTAAAACGTGCCCTTCGGGGGCGTTTTTCTGCTAAAGTCTGCGCCCGGAACAACCAATCGAAAGGCGAACACCTTTGATGCGCTTCAACCCGGACGAGTACATTACCGTCAGCGAAAGAATCGAAAAATTTTACGCCAAATTCCCGCAAGGCCGCATCATCACCACCATCATCGAGCACAGCGCCGAGACGGGCTTCATTCTCATGCGCGCAGAGGTCTACCGCGAGCCCGACGACGCGCTCCCCGCGGCCACGGGGCACGCCTACGAGCTGCGCAGCGCCGGCCACGTGCAGGCCGGCAGCTACGTCGAGGTCTGCGAGACTTCCAGCGTCGGCCGCGCGCTCGCCCTGCTCGGGTTCGAGGTCAGGCGGGGCGTGGCGAGCCGCGAGGAGGTCATACGGGGGGCGAAAAAGCAGCAGGCGGCCGCGGCCGCGGCGGCGCCCGCACACCCCGAGAGACCCGCGCCGGCTCCCGAGAAGGCTCCCGCCCCGCCCGCGCCGCCCGCCGAGGCGGGGGACGATCTGGATTCGCTGATTTTGCAGGCCGCCGAGGAGCTGGGCTACGATGCAGCGAAGGTACGCAAGTGGGTCAACCAGAAATACGAGGTCACGGGCGGTCTGGGCAGCCTGACGCCCCACGACAAGCGCGAGGTCTTGAAAATCTTCACCGAACAGGCGCGCCCCACACAACCGCCTGCCCGACGCTGACGAATCGCCTGAACAGTACCGCGAGCAGTAGCGAGCGGGTGCGTGCCGCGACGCCGGGCCCGCCTGATGTCACCCCGACCCACTAGCTACCGCTCGCGGTACCGTTGTGCTCGTACACCAAAGAACGACGCCGCGTCGCCCGCGCGACGCCTGAAAC
>JBEVJD010000501.1:0-11193 GCA_040510435.1 Pyrinomonadaceae bacterium
GCTCAGGACGTCATCGTTTCCGATCGCGACTGTGGCACGCTCGATGGCATCGAGGCCAGGGCCATCGTCGAAAGCGGCGAGATCATCGAGCCGCTGCGCGACCGCATCATCGGCCGGACGTCGCTCGAAAAAATCGTCGATCCCCTGACCGGGGACGTCCTGCTCGACGTGAACGACGAAATCGACGAGGAGAAGGCCGCCACGGTGCAAGATTCCGGCATCGAGAAGGTCAAGATTCGGTCGGTGCTCACCTGCGCGTCACGCCGGGGAGTATGTGCGGCGTGCTACGGCCGCGATCTCGCAACCGGCAGGCTCGTCGAGATGGGACTGGCCGTGGGTGTGGTGGCCGCGCAGTCAATTGGCGAGCCTGGCACTCAGCTGACGATGCGAACGTTCCACATCGGCGGCACGGCGTCCCGAGTATCCGAGCAGTCCACGCTCGACTCGAAGCACAACGGCGTCGTCAAGTTCGACAACCTGCAGGTCGTCGATCGGCCCAATCAGCAGGGCGGGACCGACTTGATCGTGATGAACCGAAACGGTCACCTCGTGATTCAGGACGAAAAGGGCCTCGCCCGCGAGCGCTACCAGATCCCCTACGGTGCCCGACTCAAAGTGGCCGAAAACTCGCAAGTCGAGAACGGGCAGATCCTGGTTGAATGGGATCCATACACCTTCTCGATTCTCACGGAGGAAACCGGTCAGATCCGGTTCAAGGACATCATCGAAGGCCTGACGGTTCATGAGGACCTCGACGAGGTCACCGGATTGTCGCGACTCATCATCGTCGACTCACCCGATGAGAAGAAGCAGCCGACCGTCGAGATCAAAGGATCGAACGGCGGCGTGCAGCGGCGGTACATCATGCCGGTCAATGCGCACCTGATGGTGCAGGACGGCGAAGAGGTGCACGCCGGCGACGTCATCGCGAAGATTCCTCGCGAGACGACGAAGACGAAGGACATCACGGGCGGCCTGCCGCGCGTGGTGGAGCTCTTCGAGGCGCGCAAGCCGAAGGATCCGGCGGTCATCAGCGAAATCGACGGCACGGTCAAGTACGGCGGCATCGTCAAGGGACAGCGCCGTATCCTGATCGAGCCCGACGACGCCAACATGGAAGCGAAGGAGTATTCGATTCCACGTGGCGTGCACGTCAACGTTCAGGAAGGCGAGCGCGTGCGCGCCGGCGATCCGCTGATGGATGGCCCAAGCAACCCGCACGACATCCTGCACGTGCTGGGCGAAAAGGAGCTGCAGAAATACCTGGTGAACGAAATCCAGGAGGTCTACCGCCTCCAGGGCGTCAACATCAATGACAAGCACATCGAGGTCATTACTCGTCAGATGATGCGCTGGGTGCGCATCGAAGATGTGGGTGACACAGAGTTCCTGGTCGACGAGCAAGTGGACAAGTTCCGCTTCCTCGAAGAGAACGAGCGTGTGATCAAGGAGGGCGGCCGGCCGGCGTCGGCGCAGCCGCTACTGCTGGGGATCACGAAGGCGTCGCTCTCGACCGAGTCGTTCATCTCGGCGGCCTCCTTCCAGGAGACGACGAGGGTGCTGACCGAGGCGGCCATCTCGGGGCGCATTGACTACCTGCGCGGCCTCAAGGAGAACGTCATCATGGGCCGCCTCATCCCGGCGGGCACGGGGATGGACTTCTACCGCAACGTCAAGGTCGAGCGCGACACGACGGCCGAGGCCGCGCGCGAGGAGCAGCAGATGGAGAGCCTCTCCGACCTGCTCGGCGGCGTCGAGCCGCCCGCGGTCGTCCCCGCCCGCGAGAAGCTCGTCCCGGCCGCCGCCGAAGGTGACGCCGACGCCGAGCCCGCGGACGAAGCGGACGAGGGCGACGACGAGTAAAGCCTTCGGACACGACGCGGTCAGCAGGGCCGGCGGGATTATCTCCCGCCGGCCTTTTAATTTTCGCCGGCCGGTCTCGGCACGGGGCGCCGAAAGATATTCGTGGACGCGGCGCGGAATGAGTCTATAATGCGTACTCCGACGAGCACGGGCGGCGCACACTCACGGCCCTCTGGCGGGCTCCCTTTCCGCAACCCTCATGAGGAGACAGCATCATGCCTGTAAGAATCACCGTAGACATCTTCAGCGGGCGACCCAACCCGTCCGTCGAGCTTTCCGGCAAGGAGGCGCAGGAAGCGCTCGCACGGCTAACCCCGGCCGAGACGCTGACGGCCGACGCCGCCGAGAAGACGGCGACACCCATCCTCGGCTACCGCGGGCTCATCGTCGAGCAGACGGGGAAGGAGGCGAACAAGAATCTGCCCGAGCGAATCCGTTTGAGCGCCGGCAACATCGTCGGCCGCGGGCTCGCGCACCGCGCCTCCGACGCCGGGTTCGAAGACTTCTTCTTCAAGGGGTTGTTCAGGAGGGCGGCGGGCGTGGCGAAGCTGCGCGGGCGCATCCTGGAAGAGGTCGAGCGCGGCCGCGCCGTCAGGGAGAACCTGCTCATCAGGCCGCTGCCGTTCCCCATCAAGATCGCGTGCCTGTGCGCGCCGCGCTACGAGCCCGAGTGGTGGAACGACGCCGGGCAGAAGCAGTTCAACAACAACTGCTACAACTACGCGACGAACTATCGTTCCGACACCTTCGCGCAGCCCGGGCTCGCGGCCGGAGCGATGTACACGGCTCTGACCTGCGCCGCGGTACTCCCCGCGGCGGTCGCCGACGCGCTGGAGGACTCGCCGGGCGCGAACAACAAGTGCCCGTCCGAGGGACATCTCGTGGCGCTCGTCATCGCGCCGGACTGGGACTTCCACTGGTTCAGGAAGGGGAGGAACGGCTTCTGGACGCACAAGCCGGGGGGCACGGCGGTGACGCACCTCGACAACAGCGGCCACCTCATCCCCGACCCGCGGACGGCGGATCGAGGCCCCTACACCGCCTTCTGCACATTCATGGTCGTCAAGCATGGGCACATCAAAATCCAGTGAGGTTGATTCCGGGTACGTCGGCGGCGTCTCGGTCTTTTCGGGGCGGCCAGACCCGCTCTGGCCGGTCGGCGCGGGCGACGCGCGCTCTCTGATGGCACTCTGGGACGCTCTCGCGCCTTACGGAGGCGACGCGCCGCACGCGCCGCCGCTCGGCTACCGCGGCAGCTTCCTGCGCGGGGGCGGCCGCGAGTGGCTGGCCTACAGGGGCGCGGTCACGCTCAGAGAGGGGGGCGCGTCTGAGATGCGGCAAGACCCCGGCCGCCGCTTCGAGCGACAGCTCATCTCGGCCGCGCCGCAGGGCTCAGTCCCGAGCGCGTTCCTCGACGACGAGCTGCGCGCGCAGGGATGAGCATGCCGCGCGCGCGGCCGCACGGCGAGTCACCATCCAGTGCCGTCTGAAGACGAGAAGACCGGCGCGGGCGACGAAACCCGGCCGGTCTTCTCGTCTCCACACGATTCTTTCAGTCCTTGCCGGTCTGGCTGTGCGGGGCGTCCACGGGTTTGGACTCGGGCGAGCCTTTCTGGCGGAGCCAGATGGAGAGCACGACCATGAGGCCGACGGCGAGGAATTAGCTCTGCCAGTTCTGCAAGGACTCGAACCAGAAGCGCGAGGGCCAGACGATGGAAAGACCGTTCTCGCGCAGCAATCGCCTCATCGCGTTCAACCCCCAGTCTGCATGTCGGTGGAGCGCGCGAATTGTAGAACGGCCCGGCGGGCGCTTCTGTACGCTACCCTCCAAAGGAACATTCCGCGCGTGAGGCTCGTGAGGGCGTCGAACGTCGAGTCGTAGAAAGACTTTAGCGTAGAACTCACGTCTTGGGAGTCGTCCTAACTCCCAGCGGTACTGGCTTGCCACTCGACGCCGAACGACTGGATTCTGCCTCTTCTGACGAGTTTGGTGTAATCCGCGACGATGCCCCTCGTAAGGTCTCTGACCCACTCTTCCTCCCTGAGTTTGTCGCGGTACGCGAAATCTTCGCCGGCCTCTTCGAGTTCGGCATTCAGGTCAACGACAATGTCTTCCACAATTCCGGCGATGCTCGACCGGAAGCGGTTGCGGTCGTTTTCATCTCTTACGAATTTTTGGGGCTTCGTGAGAATGTCTCGCGCTAATTCGTCACTCTCCAGTATGTTGCGCACGATGTATACCATCATGTAGCGCGTGAGCTTATAGCGCGCGACGGCCACATTCTTGATGTGAGGCAGCGCTGCATCAATCGCCTCGGCGATTACTCTGACAAGCACGATTCTATCCGCCGTGACATCTTTATGCCCGAAGATTTGCGAATACTTGTCCTCGAATACCTGGTACGTTCGGTGCGTTGCCCACGGCTCTTTCAAGTCGAAGGCCATTAGTAACAGCCCCGCCTCTTCGTTTGAAATTACCTTGCCGGAGCCCTTAATCTCCCCGCGCTTTATCTCAAAGCTATAGGTGCCCGCGTACTTGTCCTTGAATTCATTCTGAAGCCTGATTTGCTTCGGTTCATTTGCCCTGAAATCACGATCCTTGACGCCGTTCTGATTGTTGGAAAATTCAGTAATCGTTTTAGCCAGGGAAGATTTTGGCTCAAGTTTGATGAACTTGGTCAGCACGCGCAGGTTGTCCGTGAGAGAAGTCTTGCCGTTATAGAGTGCGGTAAGGCTCTGGCACCCGTTCACAACAAAATAATCGCCGACGGAGATGCTTTCGTTCGTAAGTTCTAACTGTTTCGCTATGACCGTAATTCCGTTATGGAATAGCGGAAACTTTTTGTGGAGACTTTGGTCTTTAATGCTGTCCCGAATCTCCTTGTTGACCCCCGTCTTGCCTAGCGACCCGCGAACGTTATAGGCAAACAGGGACTGATTGGCGATACCCTCCATCGTTACCAACTCGGTTGCTTTGACCGGGGCAATAACCGCCTTGATATCGGCGTCCACCGTATACTCTGCGACGCTAAAGCCGATGATGTCGAAGTTGATGTTTTTGTGGACGGGTAAGTCACGCTTGTCGGAGATGTATGTGTCTTCGAGCGTCGTCCTGCCGACGAAGGTGATGCGCGGTTCCGTCCTGAGAAAGTCCGAGCCGTTGGCGTCAATTTCAACATTGCAGAGGAACTCGCCTCGCAACTCATGTGTTGAAATCTTGGTCACTAAATTCAGCCGCTTGGCAAGACTCGCCAGTTGGGCCGCCCCCGTAGCAATGATGTTTTCGATTTTTTCAGCAGTCTCGAACTGGCTGAGAGTTCCGGCGAACGTTCTCAGAGAACTGTCCCCGATGGTCGCGGCGCTCTTTTGGGCAATCTTCGACTGAAAGATGGTGATGGTCATATCGTTATCATTGACGAAGATGCCATCGACCCCTTTGTCGTTAGATTGATCGCACACAGAATCCACCGCCTCGACAGAGTCCAGCCGGTAATAGTTTTCTAGATACCAGATAAGGAAAGAGGCACTTTCCGACCTGTTGGGGACGATATGCTCGGTGAATAAGTCGAGTAGTTGCGGATAGTTCAAGTTGAGTTTGGTCATCCTTAGCGAGCCTCCCGGGCGCCAGAATCCGAACGTACCACGCGGGTAATAGGGGGTTATACTAGCACCCCCTCCTCACGCTTGTCCCTACCACACTTATCGCTCAGGGCAGGGCAGAGGCTTTTGGTTTGAAGCCGCGCCACGCGCTGGTTTGTACACTGATTACAACTCCTGACAGCCGGGCGTGTTCAGTGTGCCGGTGCGCGCATTGTTCCGGTGGATATGTGAGCCACGCGGGCGGTACGTGGAAGTTAACGGTGGGCGTGTTTGGATGTGGCGGGGAGCTTGACGGGTAGGTCGAGGTCGTCGTCAATCAGCACGTCTACGCAGATGTTCGCCAGACGTGCGTAGCGCAGGAGCACGATGAGCGATGGCTCGCGCTGACCGCGTTCGTAGTCTGAAATCTTCTTGTAAGAGATGGCGTCCTCAAGCTCTAAACGCCGGAGTAGTTCGCTCTGAGACAGGCCGAGCGCGTCCCTGACCTCTAACAGTTTTTGGGCCAGACGCTCCGGCCGCTGCCGTGCCTTCACGCCCATCAGGAATCACCTCCCGACGAGCGCGTGACAAGATTCGGCTTGCTATATCCCCAATTTGGGGATATGATGTGTCTGCGTAATCGATTCGCCGTGAGTAGAGACCTCTCGTGCTCAACGGCGATGCTCATCTCTCTGGCGGTTGAGGGTGAGCTACGCTTCGCATCAGACCCGTTGCCTTATTTTCAAAGACTGAACGCGGAGGAGCATAGCACATGGGCATTTTGGTCGGCGATCAGTGCGGGCACGCCTGAAGGGAAGGACGTGCCGCGAGCCCCGACCTCACCGCACGGGGCGCAGGGGCCGCGTGTGTATGGGCACACACGCGGCCTCGCCATGTTTGGGAAGCCCCGCTCCGTCGGGCGAGGCTTAGAGCGGTTTGCAGTTGAGTATGACCGTTGAGAGGCGGGCATAGCCCGCCTCTCAACGTTAATCGGTAAACTCAAAGGCAAATCGCTCTAGAGCATGCCGGGGACGTGTCTGCGGCTGTGGGGGAGATAAAACGCCGCGTCGCGCGGGCGACGCCTGAAACGATTCGCACGTTCAGGCGTCGCGCGGGCGACGCGGCGTTGTTTGGTTCGACTCTTAACCCGGCCTTGAGAGGTCGGGCTGGATTCAGATTGCCGGCCGGTGCGGCGAACTCTAAGTCACGGCCCGCCCTTCGTCCCTTTGAAGTCGTAGGTGACGTAGAGGCGGAGCTTGCCGTCTTTGGCCTCCTCGTGCACCTCGCGCGCCTGCGCGCCGAGGGTGCCGCCGGCGGCCTGGACGGGGACGGCGAGTGTCAGTTGTTGGCCGCGCAGCAGCGGCAAAGGGTTGACGCGCTGGTTGATGGCGCCCTGCACGAAGGCCGTCACGAACCCGCTCAGGACGGGCGACATCCCTTCGACGTTGACGCCCGCGACGTTGAGCTGCCCGTAGAGCGTCTGCTCCTCGGCGGCGAAGCGGAACCCCAGCTCCGCCTCGGCCGTGCCGCGCAGGTTCTGGCAGTTCCCCATCAGGTTGTACGTGCCGCTGAAGGCGAGGGGCACGATGACTTTGCCGTCCCTCATCAGCACGCCGGTCTTCACGTCGCCCGCGCCGGGCTCGACGACGACCTGATTCTGACAGCCCTCGCCCACCGCGGGCGGGAAGGCCGGCTTGTTCAGGTCGCGGAAGATCGCGTCGAGCAGCGCGCCGAAGAACTGCTCGTCTAGTTCGACGACGGCCGTGCCCGGCGGCGGCCCGCCCGGGGCGGGCGCGGTCACGGGCTGCCCCTTGAACGTGCCCACGCGCGGCGCGCCGACGAAGAGGAAGTATGCGGCCACACCGCCCAGCACGACGCCGAGCAGGAGCGCGAGAATGAACTTCATCCAATGCCCCCTTCAGCGTCCCGGCGTGGCCGTCGGCGACGGCACCACGGCCGGGGCCGTGCCCGCCGACTGCTGCGAGTTGATGAAGGCCATCAGCGCCTGCAACCCTTGGGCGAGCACCTGGACGCGCTGGCGCACCTCCTCGGGCGAGAGCTGCTTGTAGCCCTGCGGTATCTCGAAGTCGGCCGGGTTCACGTCGGTCTTCAGGTCGCGCGTCTCGATGACGATGTTGCCGCCCGAGATGCCCTGGACATTGCCGGTGGACTGGCCGAAGCCCTCGATGCGGAGCGGGAGCCCCGTCTCCTTGTCCACGTAGATGAAGGTCTCGCCCTTCACCTGCCCCGCGGTGGTCTGCGTCTGCGTGCCCCCGACGGCGCGATACTTGACGGCGGGACGCCCGTTGAAGGTCTCCTCGCCGACGCGCGTGACGCCCTGCTGCTTCGTGACCAGGGCCACGAGCTGCCCCGGCGTCATCGAACGCAACTGATCCACGTTGACGCCGGTCATCTCCTGCGTCAGCTCGGCGTACTCCTTGCGGCCGTGCATGATGACGTAGCGCTTGTCGGCCTTGTCGAGGAAGACCAGCTCGCCCATGACGGGCACGCTCACCGAGTAGCGGCGGTCGGCGCCGTTGCGCGCCACCTTGACCTCGGCCTGAGCCCGCTGCTGCTGCTGGCCGGCGGCGGCGAGCGTGGCGACCATCGTCGCCGTGTACTTGTCGGGCTCCCGGGCCTCGATGGTCTGTCCCGTGTTGGTCTGCACGGTCGAGGTCGTGATGTTGGCGTTCGAGCCGTTGATGTTGACCGTCGAGTTGCCGTTCGTGTTGGCCGCGGTGTTGCTCGTCTCGGTCGCCGACTGGCAGCCGGCGGCCGCGAGCGCGAAGGCCGCCGCGGCGGCCGCGAAAACCCCTCTCGTTCCGTTCACAAGGCGCATGAAAGTCTTCTCCTCCCTCGTCTGGCAGAGATGGTCTAGAGTCAGATTTTTAGGGGCAATTTAGCTGCTGAAGGATAGCACAAAATAGTAGGCAGTAGGCAGTAGGCAGTTGAAGGCCGGTTGAGGAGCCCCGGAGGGGCGTGATGTTTATAGCCCCGACGTTCTAATCCACCGCAAGCCCCGTCAGGGGCGACATGTGACCCGTCAGGGGCGACATGTGACATGCCGCTCCTCCGGAGCTTGGAAGATTAATAATTGCAACGAGCTATAAACATCACGCCCCTCCGGGGCTCCGAACTGCCTACTAACTACTGCTTTCAAAAGAGCGAAGGTTGGTCTTCCAAATCCCTGGGCTCGACTGTGGGCTCGCCGAGGAGGCGTTTGAGCTTGTTGGCGCTGGCGGGGGCGTGGCCTTCGTAGAAGTTGCTGAAGTAGGCGCAGACGTATGGGACGCGTTCGCGCAGGCGCTCGACGGCCGCCGCCCACTTCTCCAGATTGAGGTCGAGCGGGCGCACCACCTCGTCGAAGCGCGCGAGGTCGCGCGCGCCCATCCAGCGGACGTAGGCGAAGTCCGAGGTGTCGAGGAGCGTCGCGGCCGCGCGCCACAGGCGCTCGCGCGTGACCCACGGGCCTTCGACGAGCGCGAGCGAGACGTGGCGTTGGAGCGAGAGCGGCACGAGCAGCTCCTCCTCGAACCAGAAGGGGTCGCGGAACTCGACGGCGAAGCGGATGTCCGCGGGCAGCAGCGGCAGGAACTCGGAGAGGGCGCGCAGGTTGTCGCGCGTGGCCTCAAACTGCGGCGGCAGTTGGACGAGGACGGCGGCGAGCTTCTCCTTCAGGCGCCGCGCACCGCGGCAGAACTCTTCGAGCAGCGAGGCGGCGCGCGCGCCGCGCAGAGACTCCTCGTGCGTGATCGAGCGCGGCAGCTTCAAAGCGAAGGTGAAGTCGGGGGGCGTGCGCCGCGCCCACGCGTCGTAGGTCGCGTCACTCGGCGCGGCGTAGAAGGTCGAGTCCACTTCGACGGTGTCGAAGGCGCGCGCGTATGCGTCGAGCATGTGCTCGGCGCGCGTGCCCGCCGGGTAGAAGACCGGCCGCGCCGCGGCGGGCGGCGTCACCCAGTCGTCGTAGTTCCACCCCTGGCACCCGACCTGCACGCGGGGACTTGAATGCGTTTGAGAGTCGGCCATGTGTCTGTCTGCTGCTTTCAAATTCGTCTCACACGACGCGGCAGACGATGAGCTGCACGACGCCGAACAGGTAATTCTCGACCGTCAACACTTCGAGCCCGGCGCGGCGCGCCTCGTCCGCGGTGCGCCGGTTGAAGTGGTCTGCGAAAAGCGGCACGGTGACGAGGCTCAGCGCGTCGAAGGCGTAGCCGAGCGGGCCGCCCGGCCTGACGTGTTCGAGCAGCACGACGAGCCCGCCCGCGCGCACGACCCGCCGCAGTTCCGCCATCGCCCGGGGCGGCGACTCGACCGAGCAGAAGACGAGCGTGGTGAGCGCCGCGTCGAACGTCTCGCCCGCGAACGGCAGCCGCTCGGCGAACGACTGCACGAGCAGCGAGCCGGCGGGTCTTTGCGGCTTCAGTTGAGCGCGCAGGAGCATCTCGCGGCTCGGCTCGACGCACGCCGCGCGCGCGCCCGCGGGGTAGAAGGGGAAGTTCCCGCCCGTCCCCGCGCCGACCTCAAGGAGACGCCCGACGCCGCCACGCCCGTCGAGCGCCGCCGCGACCCGCCCGAGCGCGCGCGCGCGCAGACGCGTCAACCCCGCGCGCTCGAACGGGCGCATCCAGCGGTCGTAACACCCCGCCACGCGGTCGTAGGCGGGCGCCCCGGGTCGCCCCCCGGCCGGCTCGGAAGTCTCGCGCATGTTCAGAAAAATCAGAGCCCGGCATTCAAAAAAATGAATGGCCGCGCGCCGCCCCGGCAAAAATAAGCTAAAAAGCAGTCCTCGCCCCGGGGCACGACGGTTGCCTCACGCGTTTCGCATCGGCAGCGGCACATGGCCCTTGCTCTTTCCTTCAAGGCGAACCGGGCGTCGGCCCGAGACTTTATAACACGTAATTCATTCGTCGGGTTCGGGGCGGCCGCGGTCGTCTCGCCCTCTTCTTTATTCCTCGCGCGGCCTAAATCTTCGGCCACAGCGCGGCCGGGCGTCCCCGCTAGTCGCGCCCGCCGCAACGTAACTCGAAAACCTCCAGGAGGATTACCAGATGAAGAGAGCGACGACACCTCTACTGCTGCTCATCGCCCTGCTCTTCGCCTGCGCGCCGGGCGCGTCGGCGCAGACGACGGGGTCGATCCTCGGCACCGTGCAGGACGAGAAGGGCGGCACCATCGCGGGCGCGACCGTCACGGCACGCAACGTCGAGACCAACATCACGCGCACCGCGCAGACCGACGCCGACGGCCGCTACCGCTTTACGGGGATGTCCGTCGGCGGCTACGAGATCACGGTCGAGTCGGTGAGCTTCGCCAAGTACGTACAGACGGGCGTCCAACTCCTGCTCAACCAGGACGCCGTCGTTGAAGTGACGATGAAGCCCGCGGGCGTCGAGGCCGTCGTCAACGTGACGGAGAACGCCGCGCTGCTCAACACGACGAACGCCGAAGTCTCGACCCGCTTCGACTCGCGGCGCCTCTCGGAGCTGCCGATTAGCCCCAACCGCAGCATCTACCTCGTCGCGCTCTCGGCGCCCGGCGTCAGCCAGGTCGTGACGGGGCAGTCCACCTTCGCGGGCGCCAACACCACCTTCTCGTCCAACGGCGGGCGGGTGCGCTCGAACAACTTCATGATCGACGGGCAGGACAACAACGACTTCGGCGTCGCGGGCGCCACCGTCGGCCTCAACAACCCCGACCTCATTCAGGAGGTGCGGCTCGTCACCAATCAGTTCACCGCCGAGTACGGCC
>JBEVJD010000502.1:0-5534 GCA_040510435.1 Pyrinomonadaceae bacterium
CCGAAATTAAAAAGCGGGGGCCGCTCATGTTTGAGCGGCCCCCGCTTTACGCTTCGCGAAATCAGCGTGCGACGAACTTAGAGCAGTATTCGCATCTCTTTACCAAACGTTTATAGCGACTTGCATTTGACTGGGACTAATTGTCATACCGTTGAGAGGCGGGCTGTGCGTGGGCCGGCGGGCTCAGCCCGCCTCTAAACGGTCATACTCAACCGCATACCGCTCTAAGTTCGTCGCACGCTGATTTCGCGAAGCGTAAAGCGGGGGTCGCTCATGTTTGAGCGGCCCCCGCTTTTTAATTTCGGATGAATTATCTCGTTACTGCCTGCTGACGACGGTGCTCTCGACGGCGGCGGCGGCCGGGGCGGGGGCGTTCAAGCGCCCCTGCTTCTGGCGGGCGTAGTCCTCGACGAAGGTCTTGAAGTCGCCGTGGCCCCAGCGCGTGTAGAAGTCGAACTGCTTCATCTCGGCGTAGGCTTGTGCCAAGTTCCAGCCGTACTTCTCGAAGCGGTAGACGGCGCCCATCGAACCCGTGCGGTGACGCCCGCCCGCGCAGTGGACGAAGAACTTGCCCGTCTCGGGGTCGTCAACCGTCTGCATGAAGGCCGCGACCCACTCCGGCCGCGGGTACTTCTTCTCGATCATGGGGATGTTGATGTAGCGCATCCCCAGCGACTCGACCCAGCCGCGCTCCTCCGCCTCGGGCTTGGACTGGAGGTCAATCACGGTCTTGATGCCGAGGTCTTTTAAAGCCTGAATGTCTTCGAGCTTCTTAGGCTGTGCGCCGCGGAAGAAGCGCTCGTCCATCTGGCCGAAGTTCTTGATGCGGACATCCGGGAACGTGCCGGCCGGGTCGCCCTTGGCGATGGCGGCGGCCGAAAGGAGGAGTATGGCGAAGACGGAAGCGGCGGCGCGCGTGGTGTTACGGCTAAGACTCATCATCTACCCTCCGAAGGTGTAAGAGCGGGCAACGCGACTGTCGAATAAAAAGAAAAGCTGATGCGGATTTACGCGGCAGCGGTGGCGGAAGTTTCCCGCCGGCTCTGCCGCGGCTGTCGGCCGCCGAACCGCTTCGACGACCGCCGGCCATTATATTGGACTCCCGGGGTTATTGCGAAGTTGCATTGGGGCTCTTCTCGCCGCCGCGATGAGTATCAGCAATTTGACTGTAAAAGACTCGGACGGCGGGCCCGCGTGGGCCCGCCGTCCGGGTTAGTTGAAGTTGAGTCAGGTGGTCGGGGGCCGTCGGCCGACCCCCTCGCGCCTCACTGGTTATCCTTGACCTGTACCGGGAGCGCGACATTCTTCACGCGGAAGATGCCCCACAGCCCGCCGTCGAATCCGAACGAGTTGAACGAACGGAAGAGATAGTCGCCGGTGACCTTGAACTTGCCGCCAGCGCCGTTCTTCGGCAGGAAGTCGAAGTGGCTCTGCGCGCCGACGCCGTAGTAGACGCCCTTCCACTCGGAGAGGGGGTTCGACCCGATCCGCGTGGAGCTCAGCGTGTAGGGCTCCTCCTCCCAGATGTGGCCGTGGAGCATGAACGTCTCGTTGCGCCAGTGGCCGCCGGGCATGACCACGCGGAAGCGCGAGGCCTGACCGGGCTGTGCGCGGAAGATGGGCGTCACGGGCTGTGCCCCACCGACCTGCGTGTTCGACAAGGAGTTGGTGAATATCTTGTTGTTGGTCAACTCCAGCGGCGCGTTGGGCGCGAAGCCCACGCGGTTCCAGAGCGGCTCGGTGCGATAGTTGAAGCCCTTCTGGCCGCTGTCGGAAGAGTCTTCGGCCTCGGCGAGGTTGGGCACGGGGAAGCCCGCGTTCTTGCCCGTCGAAGCGTTGACGAAGTCGGAGACGCCGCCGCCGTTACCGTAGGTGGTGCCGACGGACGAGGCAGACGCCTCGGGGTTAACTGCGGTCGGGTCGCTCGGGATGTTGGAAAGCCCCGTCCACTCGCTCATCTGCGTGTGGTCGGCCCTGTCCACCTGCATCCGGAGGTTCACGTCGTTCTGATAGAGCAGGACGAACTCGCGGAACGAGCCGCCGCCGTGGGTGACGGTGCCCGCCGCGCGGCTCTGCGTGTCGAGCGTCCACTTCGCATCGGGCGGCTCGATGATGAGCGCGCCGATGGCGCCCTTGTTCGAGTGCTTGATCGGGTCGGACGACGAGAGCGAGGTGGCCCCGAACTCGATGGGCCGGCCGATGATGTAGCTGCCCTTCTTGGCGATGTCTCCGGCGTACCAGACGTATGTGATCTGGCTGCCGGGGGCGACCGTCCTGTCCGGGTTGAGACCGACGTTGACGCCGTCGTGCTCGCGCACGTCGTAGCGCAGCAGTTGCGGGTGCAGCCCGACGTACTTCGAGGGTCGCACCTGGTTGGCGTTGAAGCGGTTGACGAGCAGCGGCAGCGTGCTGAAGCCGGGCAGGTCGGGCAGCTTGTTCGGCAGCCGGTTCCTGAGCGTCAGCTCGATGCACTCGCCCGCGCGCGCGCGGATGACCAGCGGCTCGACGGGCACGCCCGACTTGAGCCGGTTGTAGGCGTCGAGGTCGTTGGTGCGCACGTACAGGATGGCGGTCGGGTCGTGGAGCTTACCGCCGTAACCGTTCCGGTCGTTGTAGAAGAGCGTGCCCTTCGGCAGCGCCGTCTGTGCGCTGACGGCCGTCACGCTGATGGGCCGGCGGACTGCGTCCTGCGGGCAGACCGGCACGCCGTTGCTGTTGGAGCCGGTGTACTTGATTAACCGCTGCTCACTCGAATCGGTGGTCTGGCTGTCGTAGTTGCCGGCGGCGGTGAACGTGGTTCCGTCGGCCGAAGCGGCCTCGGGACTCGCGCCCTCCTGCGTGGCCGGGTCGGTATCCGGCGTGATGCGCGCTGGCGCCTCGCTCGAAGGCGTCGCGCCGGACGCGTTCTCGAAGTTCTGGGTCGTGTCGGTGTCCGAGGCGTTGGTGTCGGTGTTGATGGCCGCCACGTCGGGGGCCTTACCCTCGGGGTTGCTCGAAAGGATTTCGAGCGGCCCTTCGACCGTCGCGTCGTCTTCGACCACGCCCGGCTCGTCCTCCTCGGCGATGGTCGTTATGGCCGTTTCGTCCCCGGCACCGACCGTCATCTGGCCGCCGGTCGTGTCGGTCGAAGCCTTCTGGTCAGTGTAGACCGTGCCGAAGCGCGGCTCCGTGGCCTGCTTGCCGCGGTAGGCGCGGATGATACCCCAGAGTCCGTTCCACTGGTCGTCGGAACTAGACCCCGGCCGGTAGAGGAAGTCTGTCTGGTTGCCCGTGGTGACCGGCAGCGGCGGCACGACGAAGTCGAACCACTCGCTGATGCCCATCATCTGGTTGTTGCGGAATCCGGAGTTCGGCTCCGTGGGCTCGAAGAGCCACTTGATGCCGTTGACGCCGAAGTTGTGCCCCTCCTCGTGCGCGCCGACGAGGACGCGGATGCGCACCTTGTCGTTCTCAAAGGCACGCAGGAGCGGCGTCGCCGGGTCGCCCAGCCGCACGCCCTGCGTCAGCCTCGGGATCGGCTGGTAGTTCAGCTCGTTGATGGCGCGATTCGTCAGCGAGCGGTAAGCGTGCGAAAGGTCGCCGGGGATGCCGGCCGTCTGCCCGCCCGTGTTGGGGTTGAAGACGCGCAGCGCCAGAGGCTCGTTGCGGTAGTTGACGCTCATCGTGCCGTGCCCGATGGCGGAGATGGCCTCGGGGCATGGCGGCGCGAGATTGGTGCCCGGGCACTTCGGAGCCGGCTCGACCAGGTACGGCAGGCCGATCTCCTTACGCGCGGGCGGGTTGATAACGTTGGCCGGGTCGGGGACGGGGTGCGCGGCCGTGCCGCCTCCGCCCTTCTTGTAGGCCAACTGGAAGTCTGCGAACTCCAACAGGAACTCGCGGAAGGTCTCCGTCGGGCTGTTGGGGAAGTGAATCTTGGCCTGCCACGAGGTCGGGCCGCCGTCGCCGCTATTCGGGTCATTGTCGACGCTGAGCGGCTGGCCTGACTCGGAGTGGAACCAGACCGAGCCCGGCTTCTCGACGACGAGCCCGCCGTAGAGACCGGCCTGCTGATGGGTCGAGGGGCCGAAGTGGTCGTGCGTGAAGACGGTGTTAAGCGTGCGGTCAACGTTTTGGTTGTCGCGCACGGGGTCTGCGTACCAGCGCTGGATGGTCGTCTGCGCGCCGAGCCAGTCGTCAACGCCGTTGTGGTCGTTGTCCGTGCCGGCCAACCCGAGCGGGTGCTTCTCAAGCGTCGGGCACTTGAAGCTGCCGTCGCTGGCGTCGCCGGAGAACTCGCCGAAGCACTTGTTGAACCTGCGGATGGCCCTGATGCGATCCTGAACTTCGCCCGGGCTGAAGGTGCCGTCCTCGTAGTTCCAGCCGTTGCCGGCGCCGTCCGAGGAGGTCACGTCGAACTTGACGAGGTGGATGTGCTGACCCATCACGTCGGTCGGCGTCCTGACCTGGAAGTCGTCCTGCACGTAGGTGCGCGGGACGAGGTTGGTGTGGTGGAAGGTGATGCAGTCGCCGGAGTGCGCGCGCATGAAGAACGGCTCGGCCGGGCGCGTGCCGGCGACCGTGTCGCGCACGTCGTTCCAGAGGGTGGAGATGCGCGACTGCGGGAAGTGCCAGCCCACCTTGTTGATGGTCAGGTCGAGTTGGACGTTCGCCGACTTGTAGAAGCGCGGCGTGCCGACGGGCGTGCCCGTCTTGTCAACGCAGGGGTCGGCGTAGGGCGAGCCCCGCTGTGAGCCGAACTGATTGATTTCGCCCTTGCGCGGCAGTCCGTTGGTGATGAAGGTGGCGGCCAGTCCCTCGGGCGTGAAGCTCGCGTGGTTGCGCACGCCGTGGAAAGCCATCGCGGCCTGCTCGGCGGCGGTGCCGGGCTCGGGGATGGCGACGGCGTTCGCCGTCTCAAGGTGCTTGTCGAAGTCGAGCCGCGCCTTCGCGAAACTGAAGACGGGGTCGTGCGTTTCGTGGTGCGTGACGGTGCCGCCGACGATGATGTGGCGTTGCAGGCCGCCGTCGTCCACGGTGTCGAGGGGCGGCTTCGGCGGGCGGTGGCCCGCGACGCCCGGGATGTAGAACGGGTAGCCGGCGAATGTGGGCGAAGGCATCGGCGCCATCGCAATCGTCGGGATGGGGACGAGCGCCGGGATGGGCGTGCCGGCGGCGATCTCGCCGTCGGGCAGCGCGCGCGCGCCGCCCTGCGGGCGGCCGTCGCCGTCGAGCGCCGTGCCGGCCTCGAACGCGTCGTGGACGCGCCACAGCTCCCACATGCCCTGCGCGAAGTGCGGGTAGAAGTGGCAGTGGAAGATCGAGTCGCCCGGCGTGCGGTTGCGGTTGCCCGTGCCGCCGTGCGCGATCTCGGTGGTGAACGAGTAGCCGGGTCCGAGGGCCTGACTGTCCAAGTAGGAAGAGTTGTCGTCGTCGGGAGTGCGGAGCCACTGGTGCGCGTGCAGGTGGTGGATGTGGTGCTCCTTCGGCCCCGCGTGCAGCACGCGCATCTTGACGTGGTCGTTCAGGTAAGAGTGGTGCACGTTCGACGGGTC
>JBEVJD010000503.1:0-8557 GCA_040510435.1 Pyrinomonadaceae bacterium
GGCCTCTCGCTCAGCGCCGACGGCCGCCGCCGCCTCCTGCCGCCGCAGTGGGGAGAGAAGTAGGCGGTAGGCAGATGGCAGTAGGCAGATGGCAGTAGACAGTTAAGAGCCCCGGAGGGGCGGCATGTTTATAGACACCGGCATTAATAATTTTGAGAAGCTCCGGAGGAGCGGCATGTCGATGTCGCCCCTGACGGGGCTCGGGGTGAATTAGAACAACGGGGCTATAAACATCCCGCCCCTCCGGGGCTTCAAACATCCCGCCCCTCCGGGGCTTCCGAACAGCCTTCAACTGCCTACTGCCATCTGCCCACTGCCTACTGCCTATTGCTTTCCGCCTACTGCCTACTTTCATGAAGGCGACGCGGGGGTTTCGGCCGCGATCTCTTCGGCGGCGTGCTCCTGGTGGAGGACGACGGAGAGTTGCGCGCCGAACAGGAGGATGAGGCTGGAGACGTAGCTCCACGTGAGCACGGCGACGACCGCGCCGACCGAGCCGTAGATTTCGTCGTAGTGGAAGTATTGCAGGCTCGACGCGAAGATGTACTTGGCCCCTTCCCACAGCAGCCCGGCGACGATTGCGCTCGGCAGCGTGTCGCGGAGCGTGACGCGCCCGTTCGGCACCAGACGGTAGACGACCGCGAAGAGCGCGATGGTGACGAGCGCGCCCGCCGCGGCGAAGATGGCCTGCCAGAAGGCGTTGCCTACGAAGGCCAGCCACGCCGAACGGCGCACGATGCGGACTGGGAGCTGGTCGATCAGTTCCTGCAACCCGACGAGGATCGAGGTCAGGAACACCGAGAGGATGAGCAGGAGTCCGACCGCGCCGATCATGCCGAGCGTGACCGCGCGCCCGTGCAGGAAGTCGCGCGGGCGCGTCCCCCAGAGACGGTTGAGCGCGCGCTCGATGACGGCGAAGACCCACGAGCCGGCCCACAGCGTGACGACGAGCGCGCTGACGATGCCGCCCCAGCCCACGTTCTGCAAAGACTTGATGGTGACACGCAGGAACTCGCGCGAGCCGGGGTAGAGTTCGACGATGCGCGTCAGCGCCTCGCTCCCCGCCGCGAAGCGGTTGCCGATGACCAGCATGACGAGCAACGCCGGGAAGAGGGTGAGCAGCCCGAAGTAGCTCATCGCCGCGGCCGGCGTGAAGAGGTCGTTCTCGTGGAACTGGTGGAAGGTGTGCTGGACGATGGTCGTCCACGGCGCGTGGTTCTTCACGCCCCAGCGCCCGCGCGAGAAGAAGGGGATGTGTCGCCGCACGTTCTCCATCGTTCACCCCTTGCAGGGGATTTGAAATTTGAGAGTTGAGACTTGAAATTTCAAATCCTGACGCCCTCTGCGACTCTACGGCCCGTTCCATGTCGGACACTCGATGGGCACGATTGTCCGTCATTTCCGGCCGCGCCGCAAAAGCTCAGCGCGCCCCGGCCCGGCGCGCCCCCGTATTGCCGGCCGCGAGACGCGCGCGCGCAGTGGCGACGGTGACGAGCGAGCGCGTCGTCGCGTCGGCGAGCGAGCGCGCCTCGCGCAGGGCGCGCGCGATGTCGCGACGGCCGAGCGCGGCGAAGAGGTGGTCGAGGCGGAAGTCGGCCAACTGCTCTGCGAGCCCGACGTTCTCCGCGCCTTCGAGGCTCGGCACGCGGAAGCCGCCACTCAACTCGTCGGCCGGCGCGTCGCCCACCTCGTTGGCGGCGCGCACGAGCGCCGGAAGCATCTCCCACGCGCGCGCCGGGTCGGCCTGCTCGGCCGCCGCCGCCACGACGAGCAGCGCGACGAAGCGCGCCTCTTTCCCCGAATCGGTCTGCTCCGCGAAGTACCGCGCGCGTTCGAGCAGTTCGGCGGCGCGCTCGTGCCTCTTCAGCTTCGACGCGAGGAGCGCGGCCTGAGCGTACCCGAGCGCGCGCGTGAGCGGCGGCACGTCCCCGTTCTCGACGAACTGCGCCGCGCGCACGTCGCCCTCGTCGTCGTCGTCGAAGGCTTCGCCGACCGCTGCGACCTGGCAGACGGCCAGCAGGTTCAGAGAGTTCGCGCGCAGCTCCGCGTCCTCCATCCCCGCGATGGCCTCGCGCGCGCGCGCCCAGAGCTTGAGCTTGACGGCCTGCCTGACGGCGCGTTCACGGGCCGCGTCGCGCGCGGCAGCTTCCGGTTCGGTCTTCGCGTGCTCGAAGTCGTTTGCGAGCGGGTCGGCCGCGTTGAGCCGGCGGAGTTCCGTGGTCTCCGCGACGCTCGCGAGCATGGCGCGGCTCTCCTCGCTCAGCCCGCCCGCGACCGACTGCCGCAGCGCGTGCATTTGCGGGGCGAGCTGCGGCGCTTCGCGCTCAAAGAAGGGGAGCAGCCGCGAGAGGGCGTAGAATAACGCGGCCGTGCGCCCGCGCGCCCCGGTCGCGCCGGCCGTGACTTCCGCGCCCGCGCGCAGGAGTACGGCCGCCGCGGTGTTGAAGAACTCCTGCCTGACGGCGCGCGGCGGCGCGGGCTCACCTGAGCCGTTCCCCCCTTCGCGGTGCACGTAGCCGAGGCTGACCCCGCCGCGCTCGCCCGCCGTCGTCAGCACCGAGGGCGTGAGGACGTAGGAGGAGAGCAGGAGCACGTCGTTGACGCCCGCGCGCGGGTCGTTGGCGGTGCGCGCGAGCAGTTGCCGGAAGAGCGCGTCGGCCTCGGCGGGCGCCTTGCCGCGGAACCCTATGAGGAACCTGACGAGCGCGCTGCTCACGCCGCCTGCGACCTCGTGCGCGGCGACCTCCGCGGCCCGACTGTATTCGCCCTCTTCGGCCAGCGACCGCGAGAGGTCGAGGCGCAAGTGTTCGTCGGAGTCCAGCACTGAGTCGTCCCGCGCGTCGTAACGCCGCCGCGCGGAGTCGCCGCGCGAAACGTCCTCGCCGAAACGGCTCCCACGTCTCTCGATGCTCTCGCGCAGCTCCGCGAGGTAGCGCTCGGTCAGGCGCGCGTCGCGGCGCGAGGCGGCCGAAAGCACCTCGCGCCGCGCGCGCGTCACGCGCGAGAGAGCCTCGGGCGGTTCGGCCAAGCCGTCCGCCGAACTACGTGCCGAAGCCTGTTCGCCCAGACGCTTCTCCTCGGCCGAGGACTCTTCCTCGTCCGAAGCCGCGGCCGCCTCCCACGCGCGCGCGAAGAGCGAGCGCGCCGCCTGCTCGTCGAACGTCCAGAGCGCTTCGGCGGCGAGCGCGAGCAGCAACGTTCGCTTGTAAGAGTCTTTGACCTCGGGCGCCGCAGCGACCGCCTCGTTCAACGCCGCGACGGCCTGCTGCCGCTCGCGCCGCTCGCGCTCCTTCGGGTCGCGAGCGGGCTTCGGAGTCTGCTTCGCTTTGGTCTGAGGCGCGCGCGAGCGGCGCTCCTGTGCGCCGTGTACGTGCGGCACGCACGCCGGCAGGAGCGCGAGGAGGAGCAGCGTTCGAAGGTCTGTGCGGCGAGGCTTCTTCACGGCTTGGGCGTAAGGCGGCGGCTACTCCGCGTCGAAGAGTCCGGGGCGTGATGGTTGCGGGCGCGGCGGCTCGATGCCGAAGTGCTCGTAGGCGAGGCGCGTGGCGGCGCGCCCGCGCGGCGTGCGGTTGAGGAAGCCGATCTGGATGAGGTAGGGCTCGATGATCTCCTCGATGGAGTCCTTCTCCTCTTGCAGCGCGGCCGACATGTGGTTGAGTCCGACGGGGCCGCCCTGGTGCTGTTGGATAATCATCAGCAGAAGCTTCCTGTCCATCTCGTCGAGCCCGAAGGTGTCCACCTCCATGCGGTTCAGGGCGTCGTCGGCGATCTCCTTCGTGATGCTGCCGGCGTGCTCGACCTCGGCGTAGTCGCGCACGCGGCGCAGCAGGCGGTTGGCGATGCGCGGCGTACCCCGCGCGCGCCGCGCGATCTCGCGCGAGCCGGTGTCGTCAATCTCCGTGCCGAGTATCTCGGCCGAGCGGCGGACGATTGTGGCCAGCTCCTCGTGCGTGTAGAAGTTGAGGTGGAAGACGATGCCGAAGCGGCCGCGCAAAGGCGCCGTGATGAGCCCGGGACGCGTCGTCGCGCCGACGAGCGTGAACTTCGGCAGGTCTAATTTAATCGAGCGCGCGGACGGGCCCTGCCCGATCATGATGTCGAGCTGATAGTCCTCCATCGCGGGGTACAAGACCTCCTCGATGGCGGGCGCCATGCGGTGTATCTCGTCGATGAAGAGGACATCGCCCTCTTGCAGGTTGGTGAGGAGCGCGGCGAGGTCGCCCGGCTTCTCGATGACGGGCCCCGCGGTCGAGCGCAACTCGGCGCCCATCTCGTTGGCGATGATGTTGGAGAGCGTCGTCTTGCCGAGACCCGGCGGGCCGGTGAGCAGGACGTGGTCTAGAGCCTCGCGGCGCTGGCGCGCGGCGCGGATGTAGATGCCGAGGTTCTCGGTCGCGCGCTTCTGCCCGATGTACTCGCCGAGCCGCGCCGGCCGCAGAGACAGCTCGAACTGCCGCTCGTCTTCCACCGGCCCCCGCTCGCGCACGTTACCCCGTTCGAGTTCTTCAGACATAAAGAATGAGTGATAAGTGATGAGTGATGAGTGATAAGAAAAACCGTCTATCTCTTCTTATCACTCATCACTCATCACTTATCACTTCCCCCTCATCCTTTCGAGAGTTGTCGCAAGCTGCGGCGCAGGAGCATCTCGACGGAGAGGTCGCCGCCCTCCTGGATCGAGTTCGTGATGGCCTTCTCGGCGGCGGGCTTGGGGAAGCCGAGTTGGAGGAGCGCGGCGAGCGTGTCCTCGCGCAGAGCGTCCTCGGACTGCGCGGCCGTGGGGCCGCCCGCCGCGATCTGCTCTTCGAGCGCGGGGCTCGACAGCGCGGCCATCTTGTCGCGCAGCTCGATGACGAGCCGCTCGGCCGTCTTCCGGCCCACGCCGGGGATCGAAGTGATGCGCGCGTAGTTGCTCTGGCGGATGGCCGTGACGATCTCGTCGGCGCTCATGCCGGAGAGCATCGCGACCGCCGATTTCGGGCCGATGCCGCTCACCGAGATGAGCAGCGTGAACAACTCGCGCTCGCGCAGCGTGCGGAAGCCGAAGAGCTGGAGCGCCTCCTCGCGGACGTGCGTGTAGATTTGCAGGCGGACGGGCGTGTTCGTCTCGCCGAGGTCGTAGAAGGTCGTGACGGGGATGGTCACTTCGTAACCGACGCCCCCCACGTCCACGATCACGCTGGTCGCGTGCTTAGCCAGCAGTGTCCCGGAAAGGTGTGCGATCATTCTTTACATGCTTTGACGAGAGAAGGAATTTCGGGAGCGTCTCACGTTACCCAGTGATTTTAGATGAACCGCCGACGGTCGGCAACGAGGGAGGGAAGGAGAGTAAGGTAGATGGCAGTAGGCGGTTTGAATGAAGCGTGCGCGCAAAACGCCGCGTCAGCGGCGACTGCCTACTGCCTACTGCCTACTTCTTCCTTCTGTAAACGCCGTCGAAGGTGACGTTGAGGCCGCCGCAGCGCTTGTTGTCGGCAACGACGAGGTAGGGGCCGACGAGGCGCAGCGTTGCCTGGCAGTCTTCGGGGTCTTCGCCGAGCTTGAGGACGTTGCCCGCGGGCGCGGCCTCGCCGGAGAGTTCGCCGACGTGGACGTTGCCGGGGTTGACGCCCTGCCACGTCGCGTCGCCGGCAACGCGCAGCACGCCCGCGCGCCGCGCGCGGCTCAGGCGCAGCGCGTTGTCGTAGAAGCCCCAAGCCCCGAGCCACGAGGCGAGCGGAAGTCTCCCCGCGGCCGCGACGGCGCCGAGGCGTTCGGCGGGGAGCCAGCCGACGGTCTCCGACCCGCGCGCGGGCTGATACCACGCGCAGACCCAGTCGCCGAACGTGCGCGAGGTCAAAACCTCGTTGCCGGGGATGACGTAAGTCTTCCGCCTGCACTTCGCGCCGGGGCCGGGGCAGCCCTCTTCGTCGCCGTGGAAATAGACGCGCGACCCCTTCTCGCCCTTGACGCGCGCGAGACCGAACTCTGCCGAGTCGCGCGTGAAGGCGCCGTTGCGGCACCAGTTGGCGGGGTTGCCGTCCTCGCCTTGCGCACGCGCGCCCGCCGCAGAGCAGCAGAGCGCGAGCAGCACGAGCGTCAGTTTGGTAAAAGATAGCTTCATCAATCTTCCCGTCCTTAAACTCCTGACAGACTTGCCGGACGACTGTCAGTCTAGTGTAACGCGGGTGGATTCACCACGGCGACGCCGACCCGGCTCATCACCGCTCAAAACCGCGGTGGCGTCGCGTGTCTTTTCGCGGCGGGGGCGGGCGGGTTATACTCGGGGCAGTTGCTCTCCCGGGAAAAGGTTGTTGGATGAAGTCGGAGAAAATTTCTGAGCTGACGACGAGTCGGTTGAGCGTCTATTTGCGCTGCCTGAATCTGCTGGCCGCCGCGGGGATTAAGACCATCTCGTCGCAGGCGCTGGCCGACCAGTTCCGTCTGAACTCGGCGCAGATACGGAAAGACCTCGCGCACTTCGGCGAGTTCGGGACGCGCGGCGTCGGCTACTCGGTCGGCGAGTTGCGCCGCCACCTGACGCAGATTCTGGGACTCGACCGCGCGCACCGCGTCGGCATCGTGGGTGCGGGGAACCTCGGCACCGCGCTCGCCAACTACAACGGCTTCCGCGAGTCGAACTTCGAGGTCGTCGCGCTCTTCGACAACGACCGCGCCAAGATCGGGCGCAAGGTCGGCGCGGCCGAAACGCCCGTCCACGACGTGCGGCGCCTCGCGCGCGTCGTGCGCGACGGCGACATCGACGTAGCGGTCATCGCCGTGCCGGCGCGCGTCGCGCAACGCGTGCTCAACCAGATCATGTCGGCGGGCGTCAAGGCCGTGCTCAACTTCGCGCCCGTCCGCCTGCACGCGCGCCTCGGCGTGAAGGTCAAGACGGTGGACTTGACGATCTCGCTCGAATCACTATCGTACTTCTTAGCGCGCCCACAGATCACCTGCGTCACCAACCCGCGCAGCCTCCTCCCCTACGAGGAGATCGCGCAGCGCGAGGAGCAGGAGTTGCAGCAGAACTGACAAGGAGTTTCGTGATGTATCTGTTCTTACTCAAGAAGGCACTTCCGTTCACGCTGACTTTCATCTTCGGCGCCGCGCTGAGCGCCCTCACGGGGCTCTTCGGGGCTTCGGAGCAGAAGGCCGAGTCGGTTCTCGGCACGCGCACCTACGACTACGGCAGCCGCTGCCGCATGCGCCGCCGCCACCTCGTCGCCGAGACGAAGTCGCTCACCATCCTCTTCAAGCCCGACGCGCGCTACCCGCTCGCCCCGGAATCCCGCGTGCGCGTCAACGTGACCTTCGGCGCCGACGGCTCGGTGAAGGAGGTCAGGCCGCTCGCGAGCCTGTCGCACGGAGGCGACGAGAGCCTGGTGGAAGTGAAGGCCATGTGGGAGGCCGTCGAGCGCGCGGCGCGCGGGATTCGGTTCACGCCCGAGACGGTCAACGGGATGCCCGTCACGGTCGAGCGCGAGGTCGAGATGCGCTTCCTGCCCGAGTGAGCCGGGCGTCGTAAAGAGACTTTGATGGACGAGCAGACAGCCCGGCGCGAGATCGTGCGCGTCGGCCAGTTGATGTACGAGCGCTCCTACGTCGTCTCCTCGGACGGCAACGTCAGCGTGCGCCTCGACGACGGCCGCGTCCTCGCCACGCCCACGCAGACCAACAAGGGGCGCATGAGCGAGGACTCGCTCGCCCTCACCGACCTCGAAGGCAAGCCGCTCAACGACCGCCGCGCGTCGTCGGAGCTGGCAATGCACCTGCTCATCTACCGCGAGCGCGCGGACGTGCGCTCGGTCTGCCACGCGCACCCGCCGCACGGCTCGGCCTTCGCCGTCGCGGGGCTCGCCATCGACGAGCCGATTCTGTCGGAAGTCATTTTAACTTTGGGCTGCGTCCCGCTCGCCGAATACGGCACGCCCTCGACCGAGGAGTTGACCGAGGCGATGCGCCCGCTCGTCAAGAACCACAACGCGCTCTTGATGGCCAACCACGGCGCGGTTGCGTACGGCGCCGACGTGTGGCAGGCTTTCGACAGACTCGAAACACTGGAGCACACGGCGAAGATCGCGATACTCGCGCGCGCGTTGGGCGGCGCGCGCGACCTCCCGCCCGACTCCATCGAGAAGCTCATCGAAGTGCGCGAGCGCGCGGGCTATCTCGACGAGCGCGCGCGCTGTCAGGCTTGCGGCTACCTGCACGAGACGCGCATCGTCTGCCCGACGGGCGAGCGCGACGCCGTGACGCCGCGGCGCGACGCGGGGAACGGCGCCGCCGCCTCGAACGGCAAGATCAGTCTGACGCGCGAGGAGTTGATTGAACTCCTCAGTCAGGCGGCTCGGCTCGGCACGCGAGTTTAAGCGACGACGATTTTCGATTCACGAAAGAGACAGGAGCAGAACGGAATGCCTCAGGAAGCACTCGGCATGGTTGAGACGAAAGGGCTGGTGGCGATGATCGAGGCGGCCGACGCGATGGTCAAGGCCGCCAACGTCACGCTGGTCGGCTACGAGAAGATCGGCGCGGGCTTCGTCACGGCCATCGTCCGCGGCGACGTGGCCGCCGT
>JBEVJD010000504.1:0-4908 GCA_040510435.1 Pyrinomonadaceae bacterium
GAAGCTCCTGCGCGCGAAGGGTCTGCGGCGAGTCGGGGTTCGCCTTGACGAAGGCCGTCAGGCGCTCCACGCGCGCCGCCGCGTCCAGCTTCAACACCTCGTCGAGTTCCGCCTTCAGCGCGTCCTCGTCCGCGGGCTTCGCCGCGGGCTTCGCTGCCGCGGGCTTGGGCTTCCCCTTCCCCGTCTGCGCCGGCTTGCGCTGCCCGAGCGCGGCCGTGTTCGGAGAGAGGAGGAGAAGCAGAACCGGCAGGCGTAAAAGGAAACTGCGTGTCGAGCTTATGCGCATAATCTTATGATGTCGGGGAATGAGTTCGGGCGCAAACCGCCCGGCGAAACAAAAGTCTCTCCGCGGGAGGTTACCCTCCGCCGCGAATGATTGACAAGCCAGCCCCGCTGGAATATTGTTCCCGCCGCCTGGCAGGAGCACGGGCGGCGCCGTGGGGCGCCCGCCCTTCATTACCCGCGCCGTGTACCCGGCGCCTCACTGAGAGGGACGCTGACAGGCACGCGCCTCCTACTCACCTAAACCCACAAACCGGCCCGGACAAGAGGTGACTTTATGAAAGCCTACGCGATTCTTGCGGGCGGCGGTGTCAAAGGGGTGGCGCTCGCCGGCTGCCTCGCCGCCGCGGAGGACAAAGGGATCGAGTTCATCGGCTACGGCGGGGCTTCGGCCGGGAGCATCGTCGCCGCAATGGCCGCCGCCGAGTACTCGGGCTACGAGATCCGCGACATGATGGCGGAGACGGCCTTCACGCAGTTCCTCGACGACAACGGCGAGGAGTTGAATCGGATGCAGGAGTTCTCGAAGCAGATATTCCTCGTCGAAAAGATGGGGGTGCGCACCGGCTACAAGTTCTACCAGAGCTACCGCAAGGAGAAGGTGCTGATCCGCAAGCTCTACGAGAACTCCGGGCTCTACAAGGCCCAGCGGCTCGAAACGTTTCTGCGCGACAGGATGTCCGAAAAGCCGCGGGAAGATCGCAAGGCCGGCCGCGACCGCCGCGACCTGCCCGAGGAGTTCACCTTCCGCGACCTGAAGAGGGCGAACTACAAGAAGGCGCTCAAGATTATCGCCTCGGACGTGGTCTCGCGGCGGCCCGTCATCTTCTCCTCGGGCGAGTTGGACGGCGAGTTGAACTGGTCGGTCATCACCGCCGTGCGGGCCTCGACGAGCTACCCCTTCGTCTTCGAGCCGGTGCCGATGAACCGGAACTACTACGCGGACGGCGGCATCAGCAGCAACCTCCCCGTCTTCCTCTTCGAGCGGGAGCGGAAGACCGAGAGCACCCCCATCCTCGCCTTCGACCTCGTCGTGCCGCCGAGCCCGCCGCGGGAGGATGACTACCGCCTCTTCAACTTCTGCCGCGACCTGCTGGAGACCTCGCTCGAATCGAGCGACAAGCTGCTCCAGGGTCTCATCAGCGGGCTCCACTACATCCCCGTCAAAGTCCCGGAGGGCATCGACACCCTCAAATTCGCGCTCACGAAGCTGGAGCAGACGGCGCTCTTCCAGGCAGGCTACGAGGCGGCCACGGAGTACTTCAGGACGAAAGTACCTCACTGGTTCGAGAAGGCGGCCGGGCAGCAGGCGTGCGACCTCATCAAAGACATCCAGCGCGGCATCCGCGTCCTCCCGACCATCGCCCGGAGCCTTCTGGAACTCGTCGCGAGGGACTTCGAGTCGCTCACCACGTCGCGCGACATCCGCTGCTCGATCATGCTCCCGGTGGGGGACGACACGCAGGTGGTCGTCTACCAGTACGGCATGGACGACGACCCCGACATCGATTTCCGGATGGACTTGTCGGCGGGCTGCGCGGGCGCCGCGCGCAAAAGACTGCGGCCGCTCTTCGCCGACCTGTCCGAGGCCCGGAAAGACCCTTCGACGTGCGGGCTCACCCGCGAGCAGCAGAACAAAGTCCCCAAGAACCGGAACGCGGTGATGTCCATCCCGCTCTTCAACGTCTCCACCTCGATCAGCGGCAAGATCGAGGTCAGCGAGAGCAAGCTGATCGGCACGCTCAACGTGGACAGCACGACCCCGCTGGACGAGACCGGCTGGAAGCTGGAAGGCGAGGCCGACCAGTCCCTCCTGGCGCCCGCGGTCAGGGAACGAGCCCTCTTCTGGGGCGCGGTCTTCTCGAAGCTCCTCTCTTGATTTTCGGCCTTCCCGGGGCTAGAATTCGCCCGGCTTCGATAGGAGGATGTACACGATGGATAAACCGGAAGAAGCGGCTAACATTTCGGCGCTGACGCTGAAAGAGGAGAGCAGCGGCGTCTACGTGGCCGAGCACATTTACGAAGGGTCTGACGACTTCTTCTCGGCCGACGCCTCGGCCGCCTACGAGTATAACGACGGTCGCTGCGACGACTACCCCCTCGCCGGCCCGCTGGACTAGCGGGCTCGTCCACGACCAACGCCCACAGGCTCGAAGGGCTCACCGGCAGACGCGCCGGTGAGCCCTTCTTAATTCAGCCGTCCCGCCGGGCGGGTCTTCAGCGGAACGCCTCCGCGAGCACGCGCCCCGTGGCGCTGCTCGGGGGCTCGACGTTCATGATGCGCGCGAGCGTGGGCGCGATGTCGGCGGGCGTCGCGGGTTGCAGGTAGCGCCCGGGCGTCAGCCCGCCGCCCATGATGATGAGGGGCACGTGCGTGTCGTACCTGTAGGGCGCGCCGTGCGTGGCCCCGCTCGTGCCGCTGGAGATGTATTTGAAAGGCTCCTGGATGACGACCACGTCGCCGCTGCGCTTCTGGCTGTAGCCGTGCAGCACACGCCGCGCGACTGCGTCGGCCGCCGCGCCCGCGCCCGCGGCGAGCAACTGCGTCCGCGTGAAGTAGCGCGAGACGCCCGGCACGGTCAGCAGCGCCTCGCCCGTGACGCGCTCGATCTCTTCGGCGCTCACGCCGTCGCGCTCCAGCGCCGCGCGGTTGAAGTAGATTTGATAGTTCGAGAAGGTCTGGACGTAGTCGGCCGTCGTGTCCTTATCGCCGGCCTTCCCAAAGCGCGCGCGGATGCGGTTGCGGACGGCCGTCAGGATGTCCGCGGGGTTCACGCGCCCGCCCGGCAGCCCCATCTCGACCGCGTGCTCGGGCGAGGGCGCGACGCCGTGGTCGGCCGTGAAGGCGACGACCGTGTTCGAGAGCCCGACGCGCGCGTCCACGATCTCCAAGAGGCGCGCGATCTGCCGGTCTACGCGCAGCGTCATGTCCATCGCCTCGTGGCTGTAGGGGCCGTAGCGGTGGCCGACGATGTCGTTGGCCGAGAAGCTGACGGTGAGCACGTCCGGGTCTTCGTCCGCGCCCAACTTCTCGTTCACCAGCGCGGCCTCGGCGAACGAGAGCACGAGGTCGTTCGAGTACGGCGAGTAGTCGAGCGCGCCGTAGAAGGCCGGGCCCGGCTCCTTCAACCCGCCGTCAACGACGTGCGGGAAGACGTAAGAGCGGTTGTCTGTGCCCTTCTCCCAGGGCGCGTCGTCGCGACCCGCGCGCCGCTCGTACTCCGCGGCGGGGAGCAAACGCTCCCACTTCGCGCCGAAGAACTTGTCGGCGGGGCGCGCGGCGTTGAAGCTCGCGGCCCAATCGGGCAGTTTGTCGAAATAGTAAGTGGACGAGACGAAGGCTCCGGTCTGCGTGCTGTACCAGTAGGCGCCGTCGGCCATGCGCCCGGCGGGCAGGATGGCCGCGCGGTTCTTCGAAGAGACGCCGACGACGCGCGCCCGGTTCGCGGTCGCCAGCTTCAACTGGTCGCCGAGCGTCGAGACCAAAAGGTTGCGCGGGCTCGACGCGACCTCGCCGCCGCCCCCGCCGCCGCCGAGCAGACGCACCGAGTCGTCGCGCACGTTCTCGACCGACTTGCCCTCGATGCGGTCGAACCACTGGTTGGCGATGATGCCCGTCTCCGAAGGCCACGCGCCCGTCATCATCGTCGCGTGACCGGGCGCGGTCTCGGTCGGCACGTGGTCGTAGTTGCACTCGGCCCACGACCCGCCGTCGCGCAGCATCCGCCGCAGGCCGCCCGCGCCGAACAGGTCGCCGAAGCGTTCGAGGTAGTCGTAGCGGAACTGGTCTACCGCGATGAGCAGCACGAGGCGCGGGCGCTTCGTCTGGGCGGCGGGTGGCGCCGCCGCCGCCGCGCGCGGCGCCTGAGCGCGTCGCTGGCGCGCGTCCGCGGGGGTGCTGAACAGGGCGAGCAGCGCGAGCAGGAGCGCGGCCGCAGGTCTGCGAAGTTTCCTTGTGTTGCTCATCTCGGTCGGCGTCGGGGACTCTCTGGCCGCTGCGTCCGGGAGTCGGGGAGACGTGTTTGCCCGTCGGGTTTTAACGACTTGTGAGCGGGCATGATAACATCGCCGCCCGCGCCCGCGCACTCCGGCGGCGCGGGCCAAAATCAGTTCCGAAGGCGGCAAGTCTTGGGCGGGTTCGACGAAGACTACGAGCGCAAGGTGCAGGAGGCGCGTGAGCGCGCGAGCGGCGGCGGCCGCAACGAGGTGATCGAATACCTCGACCTCAAGGCCGCCAACGACGCGGCGCGCACGCGCGCGGTCGAGTGGCTGCTCGAATCCTTCACGGCCGCGGCGGGCGAGTTGAACCGCGCGGGCGCGGGGCTGACGCTTGAGCGCACGGACGCGCACCGCTTCCGCGTCGGTAACTCGACGATGGTCGGCCCGCGCCTCGTCCTGCGGCGCGGCGTGCGCGCGCTCACAATCGAGGCGGGCTGGCCGCGCGCGCCGCGCGACGGCATCGTCCGCGGCGGGGGCTTAGCCTCCGCGGCAATCGGCCACTTCGGCGACGCGCGCGCGGGCGAAGAACTCCTCCTCGTCCCCGACGCACAGACCGAAGCCCTCTGGTTCGTCACAGAGAAGACCGGCGCCCGCACCGAACTCCGCCCCGAACACCTCCGCCGCCAC
>JBEVJD010000505.1:0-13593 GCA_040510435.1 Pyrinomonadaceae bacterium
AGCACGGATTTCTAGTGTAACTATCCAGTTTCTGTCTTAAATGCGAAAGGAGGATGAGAAACACGCTGCTTCTCATCCTCCTTTTTGTGAACGCCCTAAAGTTCAGGCTTTAAGCTCGCTTGAGGTTGCGCGCGGCCTGCGCGCGCGCGGCGGGCTTCTCCTCTTCGGCCTCGGGCTGCGACATCTTGACGCGCTCGGCGCGGGCGGTCATGCGGCGGTCGAGGTCTGCGACCTGCTCGGGGTTGAGGCGGTAGATGTTCGGCTGGTTGTGGTAGACGCGCGCGCCCGTCACCACGTCGGCCTGCTTGAAGCCGAGGCGCTCGGCCTTCTCGACCAACTCCTGCACGGTCATCTGCGGCTGGACGAGCGTGAGCGGCGGCTTCTCCTCAATCGTCTCGGGCACCGCCGCGGGCGTCGGCGCTTCCATGGGCAGGTCGCCGCCGTGCTCGCGCTTCATGTGCGAGAGGAAGTCCGAGAAGGTGACGCTGCCCGTCATCTCGAAGCCGACCTCGAAGGCCGGGCTGTTCGACTTGACCACCTGGAAGACGCGCACGATCTCGCCGTCGCGCTCCTGCAAGGAGACCTCGACCATCACGTCCACGAAGTATTCCAGACCCGAGGCCGTCATCGGCAGCACGCGCCCGACCTCGTTGTCCTCCTTCGACTCTTTGCCCTTCGCCGGAATCTGGTCGACGATGACGACCGACTTGCCCGACTCCATGCAGAGCCGACGGAGCACGCCCTGCAAGACCATCTGGTCGGCCGCAAGCTCCTCGGCCGAGGGCTGCGCGAGCGGGTCGCCCGTGCGGTCGCGCACGGCCTTGATCGTCTCGGCGTGCTTGGCGCTGAAGTAGGCCGCCCACGAGTCGAGCCCAAAGCAGCCGTAGTTCTGCTCCTTGCCCTCGCCCGACAGCGCCCAGTCGATGAACTCGGGCAACTCGTCCGACTGTTCAATCTCCAACCCGTCGAAGTGGTTGCCGACGCCCGCCAGCAGCCGCGTCTTGCGCTCCACGTCGAAGATGCAGAGGCGGCCGAGGCCGGCCTCCGCCAGTGACCGCAGGAACCAGCTCTTGCCCGTGCCCGCGCCGCCGCGGACGGCCATCACCAGACGTTGCTGGCGCGGGCGCCGGCTCAAAGGGTTGATTCTCGGTTTCGTCGTATTGCTCATCTCACCATTCTCCTCAAAAGCCGGTTGCGGCCTGAAAATACTCGGAGGGGGGCCTCTCTTTTAGCGCCTGACCGGCGGAGAACTCTTCCCGGAACTTCGGGAGTCGCTCCGCGATTCGCAGGCACTGTATCACACGTGCAACACGAGTGCAACGCTTTTTCACGCATGAAACGAAAGAAAGTAGTCAGAAGTCAGAAGTCAGAAGGCTCCGCTGGGCGTCCGTTGACGCTCACATGCTAGCCGCTTATTAACGACAGCTTTTCTTCTGACTTCTGACTTCTGACTACTTTCTTTTCAAGGTAGGAGGTTCGAGATGAGGTCGCCGAGCCATTCGAAGTCGATGGGCTTGGTGACGAAGGCGTTGCAGCCGGCGGCGAGGGCGCGCGAGCGGTGTTCGGGGTCGTGGTGGGCTGTGACGGCGACGATGACCGTCTCTTTGAGTTCGGGATTGGCGCGGATGCGCTCGGCCGCGGCGAAGCCGTCGAGGACGGGGAGGTTCAAGTCCATCAGCACCACGTCGGGGCGGACGCGCGCGGCTAGTTGGACGGCCTGCTCCCCGTCGGAGGCTTCGAGGATGTGGTAACCCTTGTGTTCGAGCGCAAGCCGCATGGCAAGGCTCGTGTCCTCGTAGTCTTCGACGACGAGGATGGTCAGGTCTTCGGGCCGCCTCTCAGACATTGCTGCATGATTCCTTAAACTGCGATACTTATCAACCGGAGGGCGGCAAAATAATAGTTCTGCAACCACAATGCAACTCCGAAGCGTACACCGCGTGGTAAACAATCACACGCGACGCGCAGAGCGTGCGCCGAGCCCTCCCATCTTTGCCAACATCTATACAGCATTCATCGAGGTTAACCCGACTTGAAGAACGAGCAAGATTACCGCATGCGCGAGTGCGTCCACCGCGCGGCCGGCGCGCCCGGCAACTATTACGACGGCCGCACTTACGTCAAACACCTTCAGCGTCTGCCTTCGGACGCGGCCGTCCGCGCCGCCGGGCGCGTCACGCCCTTCTTCTGGGCCGACGCCGCCCACATACACGTCTGGCTCTGCCGTGACTGCGCCGACGAACTCGGACTGACGGAGAGGGAGTCTGATGCGGCGTGAGTGGGTGTTGGGTTCTGGGTTTTAGGTGTCGGGGAAGAATTAGCGCTTTCCCAACACCCAGAACCCAACACCCAACACCTCTTCAGCTCGTGAGCGGCTTGCCGCAGCGATTGCAGAAGCGTGCGGAGGGGTCTTTCTGCTTGGTGCCGCAGGAGGCGCAGGTGTGTTCGACGCGGAGGTTGGCGCCGCAGCCGGAGCAGTGGGCCGAGCCCGAGGTGACGACCGCGCCGCAGGTGCCGCATCTCCCCGGCATCGGCGGGACGTACCCGCCGGCCTTGCGCGCGACGTGGCCTTCGATAATCTTCCAGGCGTCCTCGGTCAGCTTGTACTGCCAGTAGGCGCCGAGCGCGGGCAGCGCGAGCAGGAGCCCGGCGGAGAGGAAGACGGCCACCGCGGCGACTGCCGCCTTGTCGAGCCACTTCTGCATCCCGATCTCGACGCGCGTGCCACCCGCATCGGGCGTGATCCTGATGGTGAGCGCGGCCGAGAGCCCCGTCAGGTCGCGGAGCGTGCTCGTCTTGCGCGCCTGGATGACCGCGGTCGTCGAGACCTGCATGGTCTGGACTTCGAAGGCCGTGTCGCCGTCGAAGAGGGCGCGCAACTCGCGCGTGAGCTGCGTCACGTCGGCCTGTACGCCCGGGTAGAATCTGCTCTCCATAATCTTCTCTGACTTCCTTTCGCGCCCTATTCTACGACACAAACCGCCGTGCGGTTCGGCGCGGGCAAATTAAAAGGCGGCGCCACTCTTTGAAGCACGCGCGCCGCCGGGAAATCTCTGATTCTGACTCAGTCGTTCTTCTTGGCCGCCTTCGCCTTCGTCTTGAGGTCTTCAGCGTTGACCCCGCGCTCCCTCGCCGCGTCGGTGATCTCGCGCGCGGTCTCTAAGGCGCGGTCGAGCTGGTCGGCCTCGGCCTCGCTCTCGACGCCCTCGCGCAGCTTCGTCAGCACGGGCAGCATCCGCGTGGTCGCCTCTGAGAGCATGTAGAGCGACTTGCGCAGCAGAGGGCTCTCGGGGTTGCGCTCGGCCACGTCGTCCACGTTGACGACGGCCTCGTCGAATATCTTCGAGATGTCGTAGAAGAACTGCGTGCGGGTGCCCTGCACCTCGCCCCATTTCTCCTTCTCCTTCTGGGCGTTTTTGGCGGACTCGGCCGGGTTGGTGACGGCGAGCAGCCGGCGCTCGGCGGCCTGGATGAAGACTTTCGTGCGCGCGTCAAGCTCCTGATTGTCGCGGACGAGTTCGATCTCCTCGGGCGTCAGGTGCTCGCGGCGCTGCGCGGCGGCCGGCGCGGCGAGCGACAGGCAGACGCAGAGCGCGAAGAGGAAGGGGACGGCGCGTCGGAGTCGCGCGGGGAAGGTCGAGGGGGTGCCGAGGCTGTTCATCTCTTACTGCTGCCGTTGCTGGTCGGGCTTCTTCTCCGGGTCGGACTGCGCGGCGGTGTTGGTGGTGGCGCGCTCGCCCGCGGGCGTGGTCAGCTCGGGGCGCCGCGGCTCGCGTAGGACGGAGTCGGAGTAGAAGGCCGACAGCGTCTGGTCGCGGCGGTCGCGCACGAAGTCGATGGCGTTCTTGAGGTAGACGGCGTGCCGCTCGGGCAGCGCGCGGCGGATGGATTCAAGGCGCGTGACGTGCGCGCGCAGCCCAATCTCGACGCGCTTGCAGGTGTCGCGCAACTTGTTGCCGGCCCTGCCCGGGTTCGAGGCGTGCAGCGCGCGGACGGTGTCTTCGATGATGGCCTCGTAGACGCCGATCTCGGCGGTCGCCGCCTCGAAGCGATCCTCGTCGGCGTACTGCGAGGCGCGCGCCAGACGCTCCTCGGCGACCTCCATGCTGAGTCGCGCGCGCGCCTTCGAGTCTTTCTCGCTTTCGAGACGCTGGCGCACGTCCGGCGGCAGGTAGCGCAAGGGCGGTGGCCCGTCCTCGCCGCGCTGCGCCGCCCCGTCCTGCGCGTGCGCGTCCGCGCAAGCGATCAAGGTGAAGATGAGAACCAGCGTCAGGGAAGCGCGCCTCCGAGCCGCACTCTCCGACGACCTCTGCTCCGCGCTGCGATACATGTCCATCACTGCGCCCTCTTGTCTTTCTTCACCCCCTCGCCGCGCTTGATCTGGTTGCGCAGGGAGGGGAGCCGCAGGTTGACTTTCTCGATCTCAAGCTGGTTGACGCCGCCGTCGGCGCGCGCGAGGAACGTCTCGTAGGACGCGAGCGCTGCCTCGTACTCGCCCATCCGGTCGTGCGCGATGGCGATGAAATAGTGGACGACTGCCAGTTCGGGCTTCGCGCGCTCGATCCATTTGTATTCCACAACGGCGCGGTTGTAAAGCTTTAACTCGAAGAGCGCGGCGGCGAAGTTGGCGTGTGCCTCGTAGTGCTCGGGCGCGGCCGCGATGACGCGCTGGAGGATGCCGGCCGCCTCCGCGAACTTCTTCAACTGCACGAGCGCCGCGGCGTACCCGACGGCGTAATCCACGTTGCGCGGTTCGAGTTCGGCCGCGCGCCGGAGAAGTTCGGCGGAGCGCTCGGGGTTGCCGGTGCGTTCGAGCCGGCCGAGGCACGCGAGCGCGGGCACGTTCTTCGGCTCGGCGCTGATAAGTTGTTCGAGCGCGGCGCGCGCCTCCGCCGTCTCCTCGCAGGGTAAATCCGTGAGAGCCGCAGAGAGCTTGCGGCCTTCTTCCGACTGCCTCGCCTCTTCGGGAAGCGTTTCGTAGACGCGGCGGGCTTCGTCCTTCCTCCCGACGAGCCCGTAGCGGTTGGCGACGGCGACGGCGAGCTTCCAGTCCGATTTCGAGAGAGCCTCCAGGGCGCGCACGTCTTCGAGTGCGCGCTCCTTCTCGCCGGAGCTGATGAGCAGGTCGGCGCGGCCGAGCCTCGCTTCGACGTTCGAGGGCTCGACCTCCAACGCGCGGCCGAAGCTCCTGAGCGCGCCCACCGCGTCTTTCGCCCCCAACTCTGCGCGCGCGAGCGCGACCCACAGCGAGGCGTCGTCGGCCTTCAACACGGTGGCGCGCCGCCAGAGCGTGACGCTCTCGGCCGCGTCGCCCGCGCGCACGCGCATCTCGGCCAGCGCGACGGTCGCGGTCAGATTCTTCGCGTCGAGTTCGAGCGCGCGGCGCAGCAGCGGCTCGGCCTCCTTCTCGCGCCCCGGCGTTCGCACCAGCATGAGCCCGAGCGCGGCGGGCGGGAACGCCCACGTGCGGCGCAGCTCCATCGAGCGGCGGTAAGACTTCTCGGCCTCCGGCAGGCGCTTGAGGGCGACGAGCGCCGCGGCCTTCTGAAACTCCGCCTCGGCGAAGTCGGGTTTGATGTGCAGAGCCTCTTCGTAGAGTTCCACGGCGCGCTCGTAGTCCTTCTTCGCGTGCGCCTCCTGCCCGCGGTCGAAGAGCTTGACGGGGTCGGCCGCCGTCTCGTCGAACTCGTCTCTGTCCTGCGCCGCCGCGCCGTGCGCGAACACGAGCACGAGCGCGAAGGCCAGAGCGACTGCGAGCCGTCGTTGTCGAAAGCCGCGAAGCATCGGATCGATTGTCACGGGGAAATGCGTCAGACCGAAACTGCCCACGTTGGGAGACGCGCGCGTGAGTTTCGAGCCGAATATAGCACGCGCGCGCCGGGTCGTCACCCCCGATGCTTGTTTGAAATTTGAAATTTCGAATTTGAAATTATGTCCCTCTTCGTCACGGCGGTGTGGGTTGCGTGGCCCGCGCGCGTGAGATAACATTCGCGGCCGGTAAGTTTATTAAAACCAAAACAGTTCAAGGCAGTTGGGGCCTTCGGCGGCGGCGCAGACGTTCGTGCGCGCCGCGGGGCCGAAAGGTGAGCGTGAACATTCCGGCCGTCGAAGAAGAAGTGCGGGGCGGGGAAGTCGTCGGGGCTCTCTCGGCGGAGGAGTCCGAGTCCCTTTCGAAGGAGGAACGCCTGCGCGCCATCCTCTCGGAGATGGGCTCGGCGCTGGTCGCCTTCTCGGGCGGTGTGGACAGCACCTACCTCGCGCACGTCGCCAACGAGGTGCTCGGCGCGCGCGCACTCTGCGTGACGGGCATCTCGCCGAGCCTAGCCTCGAACCAGCGCGAAGAGGTCGCCGCGCTCGTCTCGCGCATTGGTCTCAACCACGAGTACGTCCGGACGGGCGAGATGGAAGACCCGCGCTACCTGCGCAACGAGTCCGACCGCTGTTACTTCTGCAAGTCCGAACTCTACTCGAATCTCTCGCCGCTGGCCGAGGCGCGGGGCTTTGCCTGCGTTGTGGACGGCTCGACGACGGACGACCTCGGCGACTACCGCCCCGGCCGCGCGGCCGCGGGCGAGCGCGGCGTCCGCAGCCCGCTCGTCGAGGCGGGCATGGCGAAGCGCGACGTGCGGCTCCTTAGTAAGCGCGCGGGGCTGCCGACCTGGGACAAGCCGGCGAGCCCCTGCCTCTCTTCGCGCCTCGCCTACGGCACGCCGGTCACCATCGAGCGCCTGCGCACGGTGGACACGGGCGAGCAAGTCATGCGCGACCTGGGCTTCCGCGAGTTCCGCGTGCGCCACCACGGCGAGTTGGTCAGGCTCGAAGTCGCGCCGGAAGAGTTGGATAAGGCACTCAAACGCGAGGTCACGGACGAACTGGCGCGGCGCTTCCGCGCGCTCGGCTTCCGCTACGTCACGCTCGACCTGCACGGCTACCGCACGGGCGCGATGAACGAGATTTTGAAAAACAGGGAGTCAGGCGTCAGGAGTCAGGAGTGAGAATGAGCGGAGGCCGCCGAAGCGCCTCTGCTTTTTTCTTGCATTGATTCTGACTCCCGACCTTCGGACTCCCGACTTCCCGGAGAAGAAGAAGAATGACAAAGGCAATGATGGACGACCCCCGGCGCATCAGGGAGGAGAATCCCTTCGAGTCGATGATGGAGCGCTTCGACCGCGCCGCGCAACTCCTGAACCTCAACCCAGACCTCTACGCCGTGATGCGCGTGCCGAACCGCGAGCTGAAGGTCTACATCCCCGTCCGCATGGACTCAGGCCGCATCGAGGTCTTCGAGGGCTTCCGCGTCCAGCACAACTTCGCGCGCGGGCCGGCCAAGGGCGGCATCCGCTACGCGCCCGACGTGTCGATTGACGAGGTGCGTGCGCTCGCGGCGTGGATGACGTGGAAGTGCGCGGTCGTCAACGTCCCCTTCGGCGGCGGCAAGGGCGGGGTAATCTGCGACCCGTCGATGATGTCGCTCGGGGAGTTGGAGCGGATGACGCGCCGCTACGCGGCCGAGCTGATTGACTTCATCGGGCCGGAGCGCGACGTGCCCGCGCCCGACATGAACACCAACGAGCAGACGATGGCGTGGATCATGGACACCTACTCCATGCACGCGCGCCACACCGTCAACGCCGTCGTCACGGGCAAGCCGGTCGAGCTGGGCGGCTCGCGCGGACGGCGCGAGGCGACGGGGCGCGGCCTCCTCTTCGTCATCAACGAGGCCATCAAAAAGTTTAAGCTCTCGCCGCCCCAGACGCGCGTCGCCGTCCAGGGCTCCGGCAACGTCGGCGGCATCGGCGCGCGGCTCCTGCACGAGGCCGGCTACAAGGTCGTCGCACTTTCGGACATCTTCGGCGGCATCTACAACGCCGACGGCATAGACATCCCCGCCGCCCTCGCGCACCTACAGCAGACGCGCTCGCTCCAGGAGTTCCCGGGCGTCGAGCACGTCTCGAACGCCGAACTGCTCGAACTCCCATGCGACGTGCTCGCCCCCTGCGCGACCGAGAACCAGATTCGCTCGGAGAACGCGGAGCGCATCAAGTGCCGCATCCTAGCCGAGGGCGCGAACGGCCCGACGACGGCGAACGCCGACAAAATCCTGCACAACAAAGGGATTTTCGTGATTCCCGACATCCTCGCCAACGCGGGCGGCGTCACCGTCAGCTACTTCGAGTGGGTGCAGAACCGCATGGGCTACTTCTGGAAGGAGGATGTCGTCAACGAACGGCTCTCTGACGTGATGGTGGCGAGCTTTAACGACGTTGTGAAGTACGCCGAGAATCACAACGTTGATACGCGCACGGCCGCCTACATGCTGGCGATTGACCGCGTGGCCTACGACACGCGGATGCGCGGCATCTACGCGTGACGAAAATGTGAACCTTTTTTCGGGCTAAGTTGCGAAAAACTCTTGATTTCCGCGCCTAAGAGGTGTATGGTCTGGCGGAACTTGGTACGCCCCCGGCATCCGTATGTGTAGGGTTTTCCCGAGGAGGCCGCGGGCGTTCCGCCCAAGGTGTTGACAGCGGCGTACCCGTTCTGTATAAGCAGGTGCGCTAAACAAAGCACAAAGTTACACTCAGTTGAGAGGCGCCGAAGAGGCATTGCAAGAGCGCCCAAAGAGCGCCGACCAGGCGTTCAGGCTCCTCTCGCTGCTCCGCTCCATCTACAAGACGTTCGAGTTCGAGGGCGGTAGCAGTTTCTTTGACTTAAAGGGTTTACGCTTGTAGTTGGAGCGTCCGCGCCCCAGGCTTTAAAGGGTCGCCCGGTCGCGGTCAGCGGCATCCGCGCACGCTGTCCGACCGCGACTTCCGGGAGCACGGTCGCCCCCTTCCGCAAAAATTAAACTCATTTCGCAGGAGGAATGCGATGAGACTCGCGAGAAGAGCGCTCTTTGCCGCGCTCGCCACTTTAATCCTGTTGTCGGCGGTGACGGCGCAGACGCTGCGGCCGGGTAACGACCCGCGCAACCAGGCCCCGACTGTCGGCACGGGCGGTGCCCCGGGCGGCCCGACCGGGCTCTTCACCATCTACGACGGCGACACGCTGCGCAAGGGTGAGTTCACCTTCAGCGTCGCTTACAGCAACTATGACCGCGACCCAGGTGACGTAGACTTCTCGGTCATCCCGCTCAGCTTCAACGTCGGCCTGAGCGACCACGTGGAGTTGTTCTTCAGCACCGAGGGCTACCGCGGTGTGAAGGTCAACAACCCGAAGCACCTGTCGAGTTTCTACCTGCCGAACTCGCAGCTCTTCTTCGGCGCCACGCTGCTCGGCAGCGGCCCGGCCGTCATTCAGGGCCCCGAGCGCCTCAGCGGTACGACCTTCATCAACCCCGGCGGGACGTTCTTCCGCCCGGCGTTTAACCAGCCGTTCGTTCAGTTCCCGTTCGTCGGCGGCACCGGCCCCAACTTCGGGCTGACGGGCAACTTCATCGCCGTGCCCTTCACGTCGCGTCTGGGCACGCCGACGGGGGCTGAGCAGGGGAACTTCAGCGGGGCTTCTAACTTCCCCGGCGTCGGCTCGCCCTGCGGCTCGATTCTGCCGGGCGTCGTGCTGACGACCCGCACGATTCCGCCGAACGCGACCTTCAACACGCTGACGGTGCCCGACCTGTTCACCATCTGCCCGACCTACGTCGCCGACGCGCCCTTCGTCAACAGGCTCTACGGCGAGTCGTCGTTCGGGACGATGCAGGCCGGCGCCAAGATCAGGTTCACCGGCCCGAACAACCCGCTCGGCGTCGGCCTCGTCGCCTTCTACCGCTGGTATCTGGATAAGGCCGACGACCTGTCGGGCTTCAACCAGCTTCAGCGCGGCGCGAGCCCCGGCGGCGACCTCGGCGACTTCGGTCTCGTCGGCTTCGTCTCGGGCCGCCTGAGCCGCTCGGTCAGCCTGCACTCGAACTTCGGCTACATCCTGAATTCGAACCCGCAGTCCGAAGCCTTCGGCACGGGCAAGGTCACGCTGCTCGACCGGCCTGACGAGTTCGTGGCCGGCCTCGGCATGGACTTCGTCGTCAACAAGCACTTCCAGGTCATCACCGAGCTGAAGTCGATCAAGTACGTGGGCGGACGGACGCCCAACTCGTTCGAGCAGAACCCGGTCGACTTCCTGGGCGGCATCCGCATCTTCCCGCGCCGCTGGTTTGGCTTCTCGGCGGCCTACCGCGCCAACCTGAACCAGCAGGGCAAGAACTTCCTGGACATCTTCGGGGACGACGAACTGAACGACGGCTTCCCGCTCGGGTTCCGCACCTCGGACGACCCGCACGGGTTCATCTTCCAGTTCTTCGCCGGCCGCCGCAACGAGCGCCTGCCGACGATCTTCCCGAACCAGCCGCCGACGGTCACGCTCTCGGCCTCTTCAAGCCGCGTCGTGCTGGCGGCCGAGTGCGCCTCGGGCGAGCGCCCGGTGGCGTCCTGCACGCCGACGGCCAACACGGTTCAGCTCTCCGCGACCGCGACCGATCCGGACGGCGACACGCTGCTTTACACGTACTCGACGACCGGCGGCCGCGTGACGGGTGACGGCCCGAACGCCACGCTCGACCTGACGGGCGTCGCGCCCGGCACTTACACCGTCACGGTGGAAGTCGACGACGGCTGCGGCTGTATCGCTTTCACCTCGACGACGGTGACGGTCGAGCGCTGCCCGTGCGAGGTCATCCCGACGGCGCCTATCCCGTGCCCGACGGTTACCGTGAGCTGCCCGGACACCGGCACGGCCGGCACGCCCGTGACGTTCACCGCGAACGTCTCCGGCGGCGACCCGAACGTGACGCCGACCTTCAACTGGACGGTCTCGGCCGGCACGATCAGCAGCGGCCAGGGCACCAGCTCGATCACCGTGGACACGAGCGGTGTGTCCGGCACGGTCACGGCGACCGTGGAAGTGGGCGGCTACGACCGCAGCTGCACGACCTCCAATAGCTGCACCGTCAGCTTCCCGGCGCCGACTCTGCCGCGGAAGGTTGACGAGTACGGCAACATCCGGTTCAACGACGAGAAGGCTCGCCTCGACAACTACGCCATCGAGTTGCAGAACGACCCGACGGCGCAGGGCTACCTGGTCTGCTACGGCGGACGTACGGGTCGCACGGGTGAGGCGCAGCGTCGTTGCGACCGCGCCAAGAACTACCTCGTCTCCACCCGCGGCATCGACGCTTCGCGCATCGTGACCGTGGACGGCGGCTTCCGCGAGGAGCTGACGGTCGAGCTCTGGGTTGTGCCCTCGGGCGCCACCCCGCCGGCCGCCAGCCCGACGGTTGACCCGTCGGAGGTTCGCCCGGCGCGCGCTCCGCGCCGCCGCCGCGGCCGCGACGACGACGAGGAATAGTCCGTTAAACTCAGCCCGCGGGGCCCGTTCTGGGCCCCGCGGCCGATACCGAGAGCGGGCGGCGCTTCTATTTCGGAAGCGCCGCCCGCTCCGTTTTTGCAGGCGCGGTCTTCATGACCGTGGCGGGGCGCCGTAAATATGCAACGGCCAAAATTTCCTTGGCATCCTACATTTTCCGGTACGGGCGACGGCCGGGCTTTGCAAAGTCGCAGTCGATAAGGATAATAGCCGCGCGGTTCCCAACGGCCCCCCGCCGCGCAGCTCGTAGAATTTGAATACCGTGGTGTTAATAATGAAGAATCGCATGCTCCAAAAGTTCTCCTCCGCGCTCGTACTCCTTTCCATCCTGCTCGTCTCGTTTGGCGCCGCCGTTCCTTCGGCGCGCGCCGCCGACAACGATGCCGACTCTTCGGCCGAGAGGCTTCTGAGCTGGGAGGCGACCGGCCCCCTGGGCGGCGACGTGCGCTCGCTCGTCATCGACCCACAGGACACGCGCCGGCTCTACTTCGGCACCATCGACGGGCAGATGTACACCTCGGCCGACGGGGGCGAGACCTGGTTGCGCGTCGCAGGCTTTAACCGCCCCGGGCTTCTCATCGACAACATCATCGTCGACCCGCGCGACTCGAACGTCATCTACGCGGCCGCGCACCGGCACAAGGAGGCGGGAGGCTTCTTCAAGACGACCGACGGCGGGCGAACCTGGCGCGAGTCGGAGCAGTTGAAGGGTGACGGCATCCACGCGCTCACGCAGTCGGCGAAAGACCCCGACCTGCTCCTCGCCGGCACCAACCGCGGCGTCTGGCGCTCGGCCGACGCGGGCGAGCGTTGGGAACTGCTCGACACCGCGGCCACGCCCGGCCTCATCAACGTCGAGTCGCTGGCCGTTGATCCGCGCGACTCGAACGTCATCTACGCGGGCACGTGGTATCTGCCCTACAAGACGACCGACGGCGGGAAGACGTGGGGCATCACGAAGACCGGCATCATCGACGACTCAGACATCTTCGCCATCGAGATCGACCAGAAGAACCCCGACCACGTCATCATGTCGGCGTGCAGCGGCATCTACGAGACGCGCAACGCGGGCGCCAACTGGCGCAAGGTCAACGGCATTCCCTCGCAGTCGCGCCGCACGCGCGCCATCCTCCAGAACCCCGCCCGCCCCGACACCGTCTACGCAGGCACGACCGAGGGCTTCTGGATGAGCGCCAACGGCGGCGCCGACTGGAAGGTGACGACCAGCCGTCAAATCTTCGAGGTCAACTCAATCGCCGTCCACCCCTCGAACCCGGACGTGGTCTACATCGGGACGAACAACTACGGCGTGATGGTCTCGCGCGACGGCGGGCGCAACTTCGCGCCGTCGAACGGCGGCTACTCGGGGCGCCGCGCCTACGCCGTCGTGCCCGACCGCGAGAAGCCGGGGCGCGTCTATGCGACGACCATCAACACGGCGACGGGCGGCGGCTACTTCTACGTCTCGAACGACGCGGGCGTGACCTGGCAGCTCTCGGCGCGCAACATGCCGCCGCGCCTCATCGCCTACAGCATTCTTCAGGACGCGAGCGACGGGAACATCATCTACCTCGGCACGAACTATGGCCTCTACCGCTCGGCCGACCGCGGAGCGTCGTGGGCGCCGCTCGGAGCGCCGAAGCCGAAGGCACCGGTGCGTAAGGGCAGGAAGGCGGCCGCGGCTTCGTCGAGCGCTTCGTCGAGCGCGGCGTCGCGCGACGGCGCCTCCGTGGCCGCGCCGACGGTCGCCGCGCGCCCGAAGCCGAACGACGTTGTGAAGCGCGCTCAGGAGGCTCTGAACCTCGCCGGCTACGACGTGGGCAAGCCCGACGGCGTGGCCGGGACGCGCACGGTCGCGGCGCTCAGGAAGTATCAAACCGACAAGTCCATCCCCGTCACGGGGCAGTTCGACGCGGCGACGCTCGGCGCGCTCGGGCTCGCGGGCGGCATGCAGTCGGCGGGGGCGTTGGCGGCGGCGGTGCAGACCTCGCCGGTCTTCCTCGTGGACACGATCAACGCGCTGGCCTACACGGGCGACGAGCGCGACGGGCGCGTCGGGATGCTCGCCGCGACGAACGCGGGGCTCTTCCGCACCTACGATCCCGGCAAGGGCTGGGAGGTCATCCCGTACGGCCCGCGCATGGACGTGCGCACGCTCTGCGTCTCGGTCACGCCGCAGGAGCCGGAGACCCTCTTCGTCGGCACGTCCAACTCGGGCGTGCTCGTCTCGCGCGA
>JBEVJD010000506.1:0-3336 GCA_040510435.1 Pyrinomonadaceae bacterium
CACCCCGGCGCGCACGGCCGCGGGCGCGGTCCCACCCCACACACCCCCCGATGCCCCCGCCACCCGCTCCCCACCGCTCGCGGTTCTGTTTTATGCGTTCCAGCGCCACGGCGGGAGAAAGCCGACGCGCACCTCTTTCTGCGCACGTGCGATGAAGGCTTCAATCTCAGTGATCGTGCGCGGGAGCGCCAGCGACATGTTGCGGTAGCCGTCCGCGGTGACGACCACGTCGTCCTCGATTCTCACGCCCACGCCCTTGAGCTTCTCGAACGCAGGCCGCACAGCCGCGATGAACTTCTCGTTCTCGGGCGTCTTCGGCAGGTTGTCGAGCGCGTCGGGCCGGACGTAGATGCCCGGCTCGACCGTGAAGACCATCCCCGCATCGAGCGTGTCGGCCCCGCGCGCGCTCACGTCGTGGACGTTCATCCCGAGCCAGTGCGAGGTGCCGTGCATGTACCAGACGCGGTACTGCAAGCTGTTCCGGTCGGTGATGAGCCCGAGGCGGAGCAGGCCGTCCTTGATGACTTCGGTCGCGGCGTTGTGCGGGTCGGAAAACCTCGCGCCGGGCTTGATGGCGCGGAAGGCCGCCTCCTGCGCGGCGAGCACGACGTTGTAGACCTCGGCCTGCGACGTGCTGAACTTGCCCGAGATAGGGAACGTGCGCGTCACGTCGGCGCTGTAGTGCTCGTACTCGGCGCCCGCGTCCATCAACAGCAGGTCGCCCGGCTGGACGCGCCCCTGCGACTCCTGATAGTGCAGCGTCGTCGCGTTCGGCCCGCAGCCGACGATTGAAGGGTAGCCCCAGTTGTCGGCGTTGCGCCGCTTGTACGTGTAGTCCAACTCGGCCTCGACCTCGTACTCCCACTTCGCCCGCGAAGCGACGGCCTGCGCGCGCTGGTGCCCCTCGATGCTGATGTCCACGGCGTGCTGCAACAGACGCAGTTCGTACGGCGACTTGCGCATGCGCATCTCGGCGAAGACGTTCCAGGCCGAGCGCACGCTCAGCCCGCCCGAATTGCCGGCCCACGCGACCGAGTACGCGTGCTCGCGCTTGAACTCGGGGCTGTGCTCGCCGCCCGTCAGGAGGTAGAGCGTAGCCTCGTTCTTCGCCATCGCGGCGAGGAACGCTTCGGACGGCGCGGGCGTCGGGCTCGTTTGCGAGAGCAGGACGCCCCCCGCCGCAGGGCTGTACGCGCGCCGCGCGCGCAAGGACTGCATGAAGGGCTCGAACTCCCTCGCCTCCCAGATTTCGCCGAGGCCGGAGGCGGCGCGCGCCTCCTCCGCCGAGTACATGTGGCCCGTCCACGTCTCGGCCGCGGGGTTGCGCCGCGGCAGGAAGAGGATTTCGCGCGCCGGCCCTTCAGCGCCCCTCAACATCACGAGCGTCGCGTTCGGCTGCTTGAGCGCCGTCAGGTAGTAGAGGTTGTTCTCCTGCCGAAACTTGTAATCAACATCGTTCGTGTAGACGCGCGGCTCGGCGCTGAAGAGGACGAGCAGAGAGTTCGGCCCTAACTTCTCCATCACGCGCGCACGCCGCGAGCGCAGCTCCGCGTGCCGCTCCGCCTCGGTGAATTCGGGCGAGGGCGGCGCCTCGCGTATGACCGGCGCGGGCGCGGCGCGCGCCGTGACGTGGGCGAAGTCCGAGGAGGCTGCCGACGCGATGATGCAGCAGCACAGAAGCGCCGTGGTTGCCGTTCTGAATTTCAAATCACACAACTCCTTGATGACTTACCACAATAAAAACTTAGTAGCCGACCGGCTCGCCGTAGTTGCGCGGGTCGCTGGCGCCGAGGCGGATGCCGGTCTTCTCCTCAATCATGATGCCATGTGCGTCGCCCATGTAGCGCGGCCGCTGCGCGAGTCGGTGGCCGCGCGATTCGAGCGCGCGGAAGGTATCAGCGCTCATCCCCAGGGGCTCGTAGACGATCTCGTCCGGCAGCCATTGATGATGAATGCGCGGCGCGTCGATGGCCTGCTGGATGTTCATGTCGAAGTCTATGACGTTGGTGATGACCTGAAGGACGGTGTTGATGATGGTGGGGCCGCCCGGGCTCCCGACGGCGAACCAGAGCGAGCCGTCCTGACGCAGCACGAAGGTCGGCGTCATGGCCGAGAGCGGGCGCTTGCGCGGCGCGACCGCGTTGCGCTCGCCCTGGATGAGCCCGAACATGTTGGGCGTCCCCGGCTTCGCCGCGAAGTCGTCCATCTCGTCGTTCATGAGGATGCCCGTCCCCTTGATCGTCACCTTCGAGCCGTAACCGTCGTTCAAGGTGTAAGTGTTCGACACGCAGTTGCCTTCCGCGTCCACGACGGTGAAGTGCGTCGTCTCCTCGGACTCGGCGCCCGCGGGCTGTCCGGCCTTGACCTCCGCGCTCGTCGAGGCGCGCTCCATCTTGATTCCCTTGCGCAGCCGCTCGGCGTAAGACTTGTCGATCAGCCCCGCGACGGGGACGCTGACGAAGTCTGAGTCGCCCATGTACTCGGCGCGGTCGGCGAAGGCGCGGCGCATGGCCTCGGTCTGGACGTGGTAACGCTCGGAGGCCGTGGCGCCCATGTGACGCAGGTCGAAGCCTTCGAGGATGTTGAGCATCTCGATGAGCACGGCCCCGCCCGAAGAGGGCGGCGGCATCGAGACGACCTCGAAGCCGCGGTAGGTCGTGCGCAGGGGCACGCGCTCCTTCGCGACGTAGCCCTTCAGGTCTTCGAGCGTGATGAGCCCGTTGTGCGCGCGCATGTCCTCGGCGATGAGGCGCGCGGTGCGCCCCTCGTAGAACTCGCGCGGGCCGAAGCGCTGCATGCGCGCGAAGGTCGCGGCCAGCTCGGGCTGACGCCAGACCTCGCCCTCGTCCCAGAAGCGACCGTTGTCGAGATAGACCTTCTTCGTCTCGGGGTAGAGGCTCAGCTCTTTCTCGTTGCCCCGCAGCGAGCGCGCGAGGCCGTAGGGCAGCGCGAAGCCTTCGCCCGCGAGGCGGCGGGCGGGCTCGATGAGTTGCGCCCATGTCAACTTACCCGAGCCGTATTTTTTGAGCGCCAGCTCCATCCCGGCGACGGTGCCGGGCACGCCCGACGCGCGGTAGCCGACGAGCGAGCCGCCCTCGCCCTTCTTCAGCTCGCCGCGCTCGTCCAGATACACGTTGCGGTGCGCGGCGGCCGGCGCCATCTCGCGGTAGTCAATCGCGGTCGTGCGCCCGTCGCGCAGGCGAATCATCATGAAGCCGCCGCCGCCGATGTTGCCCGCCGCGGGGTAGGTCACGGTCAGCGCGAACGCGACCGCGATGGCCGCGTCCACGGCGTTGCCGCCCCGCTTGAGAACGTCCACGCCCGCCTGCGATGCGA
>JBEVJD010000507.1:0-3153 GCA_040510435.1 Pyrinomonadaceae bacterium
ACGCTCAACGGGTCTGGGCTCGCCGTCGGCCGCACATGGCTCGCCATCCTTGAGAACTACCAGCAGGCCGACGGCTCCGTCCGTATCCCCGAAGCCCTCCGGCCGTACATGGGCGCGGAGAAGATTGAAAGCAATAGTCAGTAGTCAGTAGAAAGAACACCGGCGGGCGTTGCGGGTTAAAACCCGACGCCCGACGATGCTTTCTACTGACTACTGACTACTGACTACTGGCTACTGACTACTGGCCCTATTCGATCTTCAACTCGAACGGCATGATGGCGAGGGCGGAGTTCTGCGGGAAGCGTTCGAACATGGCGGCGCGGCGCAGGACGGGGCGCATCTCGGGGGGCATGGAGTTGATGAACGCCGCGCGCTGTTGTTGAGCCTTGATGCTGGCGGCGTCCTCCTCATCACCGCCGCCGCCGAGGAGTTGCTGGAAGAAGGTGCGCGGCGCGGGGTAGACGACGCGGCGGACGCCCTTGTCGGCGGGAATCTTCGCCAGCTCTTTCGCCACCTCGACGGCGCGGTCGAGGCCGCCGAACTCGTCCACCAGCCCCTTCTCCTTGCCCTGCGCGCCCGTCCACACGCGGCCGCGCGCGATCTCGTGGACGGCCTCGACGTTCGGGAACTTGCGGCCTTCGGCCACCTTCGGCAGGAACTGGTTAAAGTAGAAGTTGCGCATCGAGCCCTCGAACTTCTCGCGCTCCTCCTTCGTGAACTTCTCGGTCTCGCGGAACATCCCCGCGTTCTTGCCGCGCAGCAGGTACTCGCTCGACACGCCGACCCAGTCGTAGAAGCCCTTGACGACCGGCTTGTAGGCGTAGACGCCGATAGAGCCCGTCAGCGTCAGCGGCTGGGCGACGATGCGGTTCGCGCCCATCGAGATGTAGTAGCCGCCCGAGGCCGCGAGGTCGCTCATCGAGATGACGACCGGCTTCTTCTTCTTCGCCTCCTCGACCGCCTTCCAGATCAAGTCCGAAGGGTAGGTCACACCGCCGGGGCTGTCCACGCGCAGGACGATGGCCTTGACCTCCTTGTTGTCGCGCGCGTCGTTGATGGCCTTGACGACGGTGTCGGAGCCGACGGTCTGGTCGCCGCCGAACGAGCCGTCGTTCGAGCGGCCGGGCTCGATGGGGCCGGAGGCGAAGACGACCGCGATGGCCTCGCCCTGATTCAGGCCCAGCGACTGGGGCGTGACGCGCCGGTACTCGGCCATCGAGACCTTGCGCAGCTTCTCGTCGTCCTTGTAGCCGAGCCGCTTCTTCAACTCGCCCTCGACCTCTTCGCGGTAGAGCGCGGCGTCGATGAGGCCGGCTCCGAGCGCGTCGGGCGCGTTGTGCGGGGCGTTGTCCACGAGCGCGCGCACGTCCTCGACGGACTTGCGCCGCGCCTCGGCGATCTGCGAGACGTAGCGGTTGAAGATTTCGTCGAGCAGAGAGTTGAGCTGCTCGCGCTCGCCCTCGCTCATGTCCTCGCGCGTGAACGCCTCGGGCCCGGTCTTGTACTTCTCGATCTGGTAGGAGTCCCAGTAGATGCCGAGCTTGTCGAACGAGCCCTTGAAGTGCATCGACTCGGCGGCGAGCCCGTTGATGAAGAGGTCGCCGATGGGCGGCAGGTAGATGCGCTCGGCCGCGGTGGCGACGTAGTACTCCTTGTCGCCGCCGAACTCCATGTAGGCGTAGATGGGCTTGCCCGACTTGCGGAAGTCTGCGACCGCATCGCGTATCTCGTCGGCCTTGGCCCACCCGCCGCCGAGCATCCCGATGTCGAGCAGCACGGCGCCGACCCGCTTGTCGGCCTTTGCCTTACGCAGTTGCAGCAGCAGGTTCGAGAGCGAGTTGGTCTCGCCGCCGAAGAGGCGGGAGGAGACCTCGTCGGTGTTCGTGTAGTCGGGCAGCGAGCCCTCGACGTTGAGGACGAGCACGCTGTTCGACGCCACGTCCGGCTCGTCGCCGAGCGACAGCAGGACGACGGCCACGACCAGCCCCATCAACAGCACGAACACCGCCAGCAGCCCGACGATAATCAGAGCGATCTTGCTTCCACGAGTCATACTTTAAGACCTTTATCTCGGATGAATTTGACCCCACCGGAGCGGGAGAGGCCGGCTCGGTTCTAGTACGCTGCCGGAGGGGAAAAGGTTTTGAGACAGTAGACAGTAGTCAGTAGACAGTAGACAGTAGAAAACCCGGTTATCGCTCGAACCGTGCGGTTCTCATCGTCAACATTCTCAAGCGCAGTCTACTGGCTACTGACTACTATCTACTCCCTCACGATCCACCCGCCGCCCACGACCTCGTCGCCGCGGTAGAAGACGGTGGCTTGACCCGGCGTGACGGCGCGCTGTGGCTCGTCGAAGCGGACGCGGGCGCGGGCGCCGCCGAGCGGGGTGATGGTGGCCGGCGCTTCGCGATGTCGGTAGCGCACGCGCACGTCGGCGCGGACTGGTTCGGCGGGCTCTTCGAAGGCGACCCAGTTGACGCCCGCGGCGGTGAACTCGGAACTCAGAAGCTCCTCGTCGTGGCCGACGACCACGCGGCTCGACTCCGGCTCGACGCGCACGACGTAGAGCGGGAGTTGCCGCGAGACGCCTATGCCCCGCCGCTGCCCGACCGTGAAGCGGTGGATGCCCTCGTGCTCGCCGACGACGCGCCCCTCGGTGTCCACGATCTCGCCGCGCGCGGGCCTCTCGTCTTCCCGGCCCTCGGCTTCGAGGTAGCGGTCGATGAAGCCCGCGTAGTCGCCGTCGGGCACGAAGCAAATCTCCTGCGACTCCTTCTTCTCGGCGACGTACAGTCCGTGATTCCGCGCCGCCGCACGCGCCTCCTCCTTCGTCATCTCGCCTAAGGGAAAGAGCGAGCGCGACAACTGCTCCTGCGTCAGCTCCCAGAGGAAGTAGGTCTGATCCTTGCGCGCATCCCTCCCGCGCAGCAGGCGGTAGCGACCCGCGCCCTCGTCGAACTCGACGCGCGCGTAATGGCCGGTCGCGACCTTCTCGCAGCCGACGCTCAACGCCGTGCGGTCGAGCGAGGCGAACTTCAGGCGGCTGTTGCACGCGACGCAGGGGATGGGCGTCTCGCCTTCGAGGTAACTCTGCACGAACGGCGCGACCACGTCGCGCTCGAAGTCGCGCTCAAGGTTCAGGACGTAGAA
>JBEVJD010000508.1:0-7824 GCA_040510435.1 Pyrinomonadaceae bacterium
AACGGACACTACGCGCTCCCGCGCGCCACGTTGGGCGCTGCGGCGCGCGGGCTGCTCGGCCTCGACCCGGCGGGCGACTGCCTCGTCGTGGCGAAGTGCGAGCCGGGGCTGGCCTCGGCGGTGGCGGTCGCCATCGACCGCGCAGGCATCGAGGAGATCGTCGGCACGGTCGCCGGGGAGGACACCATCTTCATCGCCGTGCCCGAGCGCAAGGCGCAGCGCGCGGTCATCAAGAAGGTGTTGGAGCTGTTTGGGTAAGTAGACAGTAGACAGTAGTCAGTAGCGCTCCGCGTGATGGTCGTTGACGCTGATACCCTGAAGATTCACTGACGATGTTTTTCCTACTGTCTACTGTCTACTGTCTACTGTCTACTTGATTGAAAGGGACGTAAGTGACGGAGAAGATTAAGAAGGTTGTTCTGGCTTACTCGGGTGGGCTCGACACGTCGGTGATGCTGCACTGGCTGCGCGCGACGTACGGGTGCGAGGTCGTCTGCTACTGCGCGGACGTGGGGCAGGGCGAGGAGTTGGCGGGGCTCGAAGAGAAGGCTCTGAAGAGCGGCGCGTCGAAGCTCTACGTCGAAGACCTGCGCGAGGAGTTCGTCGAGGAGTACGTGTGGCCGGCGGTGAAGGCCAACGCCTTGTACGAGGGCGTCTACCTGCTCGGCACCTCGCTCGCGCGCCCGGTCATCGCGAAGCGGCAGATCGAGATCGCGCGGCGCGAGGGCGCCGACGCCGTGGCGCACGGCGCGACGGGCAAGGGCAACGACCAGGTGCGTTTTGAGTTGACCTACTACGCTCTGGAGCCGGACATCAAGGTCGTCGCGCCGTGGCGCGAGTGGGAGTACAAGGGGCGCAGCGACCTCATCGCTTACGCGAAGGAGCACGACATCCCCGTCACGGCGACGGCCGAGAAGCCTTACTCGACCGACCGCAACCTGATGCACGTCTCCTACGAGGGCGGCATCCTCGAAGACCCTTGGGCCGAGCCGCCCGCCGACATCTTCCAGATGACGTTGTCGCCAGAGGCTGCGAGCGCGGAGGCGCAATACGTCGTTATCGGATTTGAGAAGGGCGTGCCCATCAGCATTGATGGTAAGAAGTCGGGCGCGGTCGAACTGCTGTCGGCGCTCAACCGTCTGGGCGGCGAGCACGGCGTGGGGCGCGTTGATTTGGTCGAGAACCGCTTCGTCGGGATGAAGTCGCGCGGGGTGTACGAGACGCCGGGCGTAACTATCCTTCAGGCCGCGCACCGCGCGCTCGAATCGCTGACGCTCGACCGCGAGGTCTTGAGGATGCGCGACGCGCTGAGCCTGAAGTTCGCCGAGAGCGCCTACTATGGGTTCTGGTTCGCGCCCGAGTCGGAGTTGATGCGCGCGACCATCGACGCGACGCAGGAGCGCGTGACGGGCGAGGTGAGGGTGAAGCTCTACCGCGGCAACGTCATCGTCGCCGGAAGGCGCTCGCCGAACTCGCTCTACCAGGAGAAGCTCGCGACCTTCGAGGCCGACACGGTCTACAACCAGCGCGACGCCGAGGGCTTCATCAAGCTCAACGCGCTGCGGCTGCGCACGCTGGCAGCCGTAAACCGTGAACCGTAAACAGCGACAAGTGGTTGACGGTTTTCTCTGGTCACGGTTGACGATTCACGGTTTACGAGAGGAAGAGGCGATGAAGCACACGGACGAGACAGCAAAGGTGACGGTCGTGGAGGCCGACAAGATCGGTTCGGTCGTGTCGGGGCTGAGGCTCGGGCGGACGCTGGCCGTGGTGGGCGCGCGGCGCGCGGCGCGCGTGGGCGACGCGGTCGTGGTGCGCGCCCTGACCGACAGCGCGACCTACAACCAGCTCGAACTCCCTACGGGGCGTCTGGCGAAGATCAACCCCGGCGACGTGCTCGTCGGCGCGCTGGGGAGCCGGCGCGCGCTCAAGGGCTTCGTCGGCGACGTGCCGGCGGAGGCGGGCGCGGGCGACCGGCTGCACCTGCTCAACATGGGCGGCGTCATCGGCTATTGCAAGGGGCACCACTCGTCTCTGAGCGACGCGATTGAGGTGGAGGTGCTCGGGTTCGTCGTCGATGAAGACCAGCGGGTTCGCAACATCGCCGATGATGCTTTGCCCCTGCGCAAGAGCCTGCCCGCGGTCTGCGCGCCGCTCGTCATCGTGGCGGGCGCGTGTATGAACTCGGGGAAGACCTTCGCGGCGACTGAGATCGTGCGGCAGGCGACGCGCGCGGGGATGCGCGTGGCGGCGGCGAAGCTCTCGGGCGTGGCCGCGCTGCGCGACACGCTCAACATGGCCGACCACGGCGCCGTGGCGACGGCGAGTTTCCTCGACTGCGGGCTGCCCTCGACGGTCGGCGTCGGCGACCTCGCGCCCGTGGCGAAGGCCATCATCGCGCGCCTCAACGAGTCGGCGCCCGACCTCGTCATCATCGAGCTGGGCGACGGGATACTGGGCGGCTACTCGGTCGAGTCCGTCTTCGACGACGCGGAGCTGCGCGCGGCGATGGCGGCCATCGTCTTCTGCGCGTCGGACTACGTCGGCGCGTGGGGCGGCATCGAGTTGTTCCGACGCCGCGGCATCGACGTGGACGTGGTGGCCGGCTCCGTCACCGACTCGCAGATGGGCGAAGACTACATCGTGAACGAGCTGGGCGCGCCCGCGGGCAACGCCAAGCGCGACGGCGCGCGACTGTTCGAGCTGATTCGGGCGCGCGTCGAAGCGGCGGCGGTGCCTGCGCGCGTGTGAGGCGCCGTTAGCGGCGGCGGCCCCCGCAGCAAGAGTGCGAAGGCGACGAAGATGAAGGCCAGGCCGACGAAGATGAAGGTTCTGTTGGTGGCGATGCCTATGGCGATGAAGGCGATGCCCAGTGTGATGAAGGGTAAGCCTGCTTTGTTCATGTCCTGTTGGTCTCCCGGCTCTTTGTGTTGAGTCAGCCGGGCGGCTCTCAAGGGTCGGGTTGTTTACGGCCGCGCCGTCGAAATTGTTTCCGGGCCTTCGCGCCGCAGAGAAGTTCGGAGTGAAGAGAATGAGAATCAGGGTGGGCATCTTCGGCGGGTCGGGCTACGGCGGGGCGGAGCTTCTACGCATCCTGCTCTTCCACCCGCACGCCGAGGTCGCGCTCGTCACGGCCAACGAGCACGCGGGCAAGGCCGTCGGCGAGGTTCACAAGAACCTTCTCGGGCTGACCGACCTGCGCTTCGAGAAGGCGCCGGAGGACTTCGAGAGCCTTTCGAATCTCGACTGTGTCTTCCTCGCGCTGCCGCACGGGCAGGCTCTGGAGATCGCGCCGCGCCTGCCGACGGGCGTGAAGGTCGTTGACCTGTCGGGCGACTTTCGACTAGGTGACGCCGACGAATTCAAAGAGCACTACGGGCGCGAGCACACGGCCGTCGAGCTTCAGCGCGAGTTCGTCTACGGGCTGACGGAGTTCAACCGCGAGGAGATTTCCAGGGCGCGGCTGGTGAGCAACCCCGGGTGCTTCGCGACGGCGACGCTGTTGGGGTTGGGGCCGCTGGCCGCGTCGGGGGCGCTGAAGGGGCGGGTGGTGGTGGACGCCAAGACCGGCTCTTCGGGGTCGGGCGCGAAGCCCGCCGCGAACACGCACCACCCGCAGCGCTCCAACTCCTTCTACGCCTACAAGCCGTTCACGCACCAGCACCTGCCCGAGATCGAGCAGGCGCTACGCGGCGTCGGACGAGAGGGCCGCTGGTCGAGCGAGCTTATCTTCATGACGCACTCGCTGCCGGTCTCGCGCGGCATCTTCGCCTCGATCTACGCGGAGCTGGCCGAGGGTCGCGAGATGACGACGGAAGAGCTACGTGCGCTTTACGAAGAGTTCTACGGCGGCTCCTTCTTCGTCCGGCTGGTTCAAGGCTCGCCCGACATCAACTGGGTGAAGATGACGAACTTCTGCGACATCGGCTTCGCCGCGCGCGGCCGGCAGGTCGCGGTCTTCGCGGCGCTCGACAACCTCGTCAAGGGCGCTTCGGGGCAGGCCGTGCAGAACATGAACCTGATGTTCGGCTTCGAAGAGAAGACGGGGCTGTTGCTGGCCGGCGGCAATCCCTGAGAATTTGAGATTTGAAATTTCAAATTTGAAATTGTTTTGGTGATGACGATGACGCAGAAGACGACGACCATGTTTGAGGAGATCGCCGCGCGCGAGGAGGAGTTCCAACTCGCGACGTACAAGAAGTTCCCGTTCGCGCCCGTGCGCGGCGAGGGCTCGTGGGTGGAGACGAGCGAGGGCGAGCGGTTCCTCGACCTGTACGGCGGGCACGCCGTGTGCGCGACGGGGCATTGCCACCCGCGCGTGGTCGAGGCGCTGCGCGAGCAGGCGGGGCGTCTGCTGTTCTACTCGAACGTCGTCTACTCGGACGTGCGCGCGGAGGCGGCCGAGAAGTTGGTCGGGTGCGCGCCCGGAGAGATAACGAAAGCCTTCTTCTGCAACTCGGGCACGGAGGCGAACGAGAACGCGATGCGGATGGCGCGCATGAAGACGGGGCGCGAGAACGTCATCACGTTCACGGGCGGCTTCCACGGCCGCACGGCCGACTCCATCAGCGCGACCTTCTTGGGCCGCTACCGCGACATCGGAAAGCCGAACGTGCCGGGGCACCTGTGCGCGGAGTTCGGCTCGATTGAGTCGGTCGCGGCGCTGGCCGACGAGACGGTCGCCGCGGTGATGCTTGAGCCGATACAGTCGATGGCGGGCGTGACGACGGCGCCGCCGGAGTTCTATCAGGAGTTGAGGCGCCTGTGCGACGAGCGCGGGATGCTGCTCATCTTCGACGAGGTGCAGACGGGCGTCGGTCGCACGGGGTCGTGGTTCTTCGCGGGGAGCGCGGCGGCGGGCGGGGTCGTGCCGGACGTGATTACTCTGGCGAAGGCTCTGGGGAGCGGCGTGCCCGTGGGCGCGTGTCTGACGACCGAGGCGGTCGCGTCGGCGATTAAGGAGAACGATCTGGGCACGACCTTCGGCGGCGGGATGCTGGCGATGGCGGCCGTCGTGGCGACGCTCGCGGCGATTGAAGAGGACGGGATGTTGGAGAACGCGCGCGCCGTCGAAACGTTCCTGCGCGAGAGTCTGTCGGGCGTCGCGGGCGTCGCTGGCGTGCGCGGCACGGGGCTGCTGCTCGGCGTAGAGTTTACAGAACCGGTCGCCGCGAAGGTCAACAAGGCTCTGCTCGAACGTCGCATCATCACGGGCACTTCGAGCGACCCGAAGGTGCTGCGCCTGCTCCCACCGCTCTGCGTGACGCGGGAGGAGGCGGGTCTCTTCGTCGAGGCGCTCAAGGGGCTGTGAGTTTTCAAGAGCGGAAGATGAAGTAGACCGCGCCGCACATGCAGAGCGCCGCCCAGAGGTAGTCGAGCTTGAGCGGCTGGCCCATGAAGTAGACGGCGAAGGGGGCGAAGACGACGAGCGTGATGACCTCCTGCATAATCTTCAACTGCGGCAGCGTCAGGCTCTCGTAGCCGATGCGGTTCGCCGGGACTTGCAGCAGGTATTCGAAGAGCGCGAGCCCCCAGCTCAAAAGCGCGGCCACGTACCAGCTCCGCGAGTTCAGCTCCTTCAGGTGGCCGTACCAAGCGAACGTCATGAAGACGTTCGAGAGCGCGAGAAGCACGACGGTCGTGACGATGGTGCGCAACTGAAACCCTCCCCTTGCACGTTGGATCGCTACTGAAATTACAATGCCGAGGAATTTTCTGACAACTGCCGACTGGACGCGCGAGGAGCTTGAGGGCTTGCTCTCGCGGGCGGCGCGCTTCAAGCGGGGCGAGGACACGTCGAGGCCGCTTGAGGGGCGCTCGGTGGGGCTCGTCTTCTTCAACCCGTCTCTGCGGACGCGCGCCTCGATGCAGGTGGGCGTCTACGAAATGGGCGGCAACGCCGTCGTGTTGGAGCCGGGCGGGACGAGCTGGACGCTGGAGCACCGCGAGGGCGTCGTGATGGACGGCGACAAGACCGAGCACGTCAAGGAGTTCGTGCGCGTGCTCGCGCGCTACACGTCGGCCATCGGCGTGCGCACCTTCGCCGCGCTCAAGGACTGGAAGGAGGAACGACTCGACCCTGTGCTCGCGGCCTTTGCGAAGTATTCGGACGTGCCGGTCGTCAACCTCGAATCGGCGATGCACCACCCGTGTCAGGCGACGGCCGACATGCTGACGGTGCGCGAGAAACTGGGCGAGGGGCGCAAGCGCGTGCTGATGACGTGGGCGTGGCACCCGAAGCCTCTGCCGATGGCCGTGCCGAACAGCTTCGCGCTGGCGGCGGCGCAGATGGGGCATGACCTGACGATAGCGCACCCGCCCGGCTACGAGCTGGACGAAGACCTCGTGCGCGAAATCAACGGCCGCGCCTTCGACGCGGGCGCGCGCGTGAGCGTGACGCACGACGTGGAGGAGGCGTTCGACGGCCAGCAAGTGGTCTACGCGAAGAGCTGGGGGAGCAAGGAGTTCTACGGCCGCCCCGAGGACGACATCGAGGAGCGCGCGCCCTACCGCGGCGAGTGGATCGTGGACGCGGCGAAGATGGCGCGCACCGACAGCGGCATCTTCATGCACTGCCTGCCCGTGCGCCGCAACTGCATCGTCACCGACGACGTGCTGGACTCCGACGCCTCCGTCGTCATCGACGAGGCCGAGAACCGGCTGCACGTGCAGAAGGCGATTCTGGCGGAACTGCTGAAGTGAGGGTGTTGGGTGTTGGGTTTTAGGTGCTGGGTAAAACAGTCTCTTCTTAACCAACACCTACAACCCAACACCCAACACCCTTTCCCCGGAGGTGAACGCGTGACCCAGCAAAGACTAGACCTGCTGCGCGAGGCGCTGCCCTACATCCAGCGGTTCAAGGGCAAGACGTTCGTGGTGAAGCTGTCGGGGAAGGTGACGGAGGAGCCGCAGAACCTCGCGTCTCTCTCCGAGGAGCTGGCGCTGATGCATCAGGTCGGCATCCGCATCTGCGTCGTGCACGGCGGCGGGAAGCAGTTGACCGATCTGGCCGAGCAGATGGGCGTCGAGCAGACCATCATCAACGGCCGGCGCGTCACCGACGACGCCACGCTCGACATGGCGAAGATGATGTTCGCCGGCAAGATTAACATCGACATTCTGGCGGCGCTGCGCCAGCGCGGCGTCCACGCCGTCGGGCTCTCGGGCGTGGACGGCAACATCGTCGTCGCCGAGCGGCGGCCTCCCAGAGACATCCTCAACCAGGCGACGGGCGAGCGCGGCGTGGTGGACTTCGGCCACGTCGGCGACGTGTTGGAGATAGACGACCGGCTGCTGCGCGTGCTCTTAGACCACGAGTACCTGCCGGTCGTCTCCTCGCTCGGGGCCGACTCCGAGGGACGCGTCTTCAACATTAACGCCGACACCATCGCCGCCGAGATCGCCGTCCGGCTCGAAGCCGAGAAGCTGGTCATGCTCTCGGACGTGGACGGCATCTACCTGCGCCCGGGCGAGCAGGCGACGAAAATCTCGCGGCTCACGGCCGCGGAGGTCGAGGCGCTCATCCGCGACGGCGTCGCTACCGGCGGCATGATTCCCAAGCTCCAGAACATCACCGAACTGCTGCGCCGCGGCGTCCGCAGCGCACACATCATCAAGGGCAGTCTGCGCAACGCCCTCCTCTCCGAAGTCTTCACCGACGAGGGAACGGGGACGATGATTATCGCTTGAGGCGAAGGCGTTGACGCGCCGGGCGTCGAACTCCGCCCTAAAACCCCGGGCTTCCGAGCAATTTTCTCGGACTTCCGAGCAAAAAGCTCGAACTGTCTAACCTCAAGACTAGTGCTCTGTAACTAAAGTTGTTGT
>JBEVJD010000509.1:0-9906 GCA_040510435.1 Pyrinomonadaceae bacterium
CTGACCACCGACCACCGACCACCGCTGCTTGCTTCGGTGGTCGGTGGTCGGTGGTCGGTCGTCATTCTTTGGCGAACGGCTTATGCGCGTAGATCTGATCCTGGTTGAAGGTGAACGCAACCTCCTCGCCGCCCAGCGGCACGTCTTTGCGCAGCGGGTGACCTTCCCAGTCTTCGGGCATCATCAAGCGGCGCAGATCGTCGTGGCCTTCGAACACAATGCCGAACAGGTCAAAGACCTCACGCTCGGGCCATCCAGCGCCGTGCCAGATTGTCTGCACGGTCGGGACCGATTGGCCGCCATCGACCTGGACCTTCAGCCGCACCCGCGTGCGACGATGTGGAGACACCAGGTGGTAGACGAGGTCGAACCGCGGCTGGCGGTTCGGATGGAAGTCCACCGCCGTCACGTCGGAGAACGCCACGTATTCGAGGCCGGGCGCCTGCAGCGCGCGGCAGGTCGCCACCAACTGCTCGCGCGGCACGCCAATCGTCGGCGTCACCGCGGCGTCGAACGAGGCAAGCGCCACGTACGTCGCACCGGGCACCGCCGGGGCGATCGCGGCGATGATCTCTTCAGCGGTCATGCGATGCGGACCTTCGGGGTCTGATCGAGCTTGGAGGCGGCAATCTTCTTCTGCAGTTGCACGATGCCGTAAATCAGCGCCTCGGGACGCGGCGGGCAGCCGGGAATGAACACGTCGACGGGCACCACTTCATCCGCGCCCTGGACGATGGCGTAGTTGTCGAACACGCCGCCGCACGACGCACACGCGCCCATCGAGATGACCCACTTCGGCTCGGGCATCTGGTCGTAGATGCGCCGCAGAACCGGCGCCATCTTGCGCGACACGCGCCCCGAGACGATCATCACGTCGGCCTGTCGCGGGCTGGCGCGGAAGACCTCCGAGCCGAAGCGCGCGAGGTCGTGGCGCGAGTCGGTGGTCGCCATCATCTCGATGGCGCAGCAGGCGAGCCCGAAGGTCGCCGGCCACAAACTGGACTTGCGCGCCCAGTTGACCAGCGAGTCGAGCCGCGTCGTGATGATGTCGGGCAGCGCCTCGGCGATGAAATTCTCTAAGCCCATAAGTACACCTTGCTCAATCTTTTACGCGGCGCGAGCCGGCGCCGCGTGCCTTGCCTCGGCCGCGCGCGCTCTCTGCTCGGTCAACTCCAGCACGCGCGCCTCCGCCTCCGCCTCGACGCGCGCCTTCGCGCCCCACTCGAAGAGACCCTTCTTCAGGATGTAGACGTAGCCGACGAGGAGCAGCACCACGAACGTCATCATCTCGACGTAGATGAGGAGGCCGAGGTTGAAGTCCTGGATGAAGCTGCGGAAGACGACCGCCCAGGGCAGCAGGAAGATCAACTCGATGTCGAAGAGGATGAAGATCATCGCCACGAGATAGAACTTCACCGAGTACCGCTCGCGCGCCGAGCCCACGGGGTCTTTGCCGCACTCGTAGGGCATCGTCTTCGTCCGCGTCGCCTTGTGCTGGCCGACCAGTTGCGACAGCAGGACGTTGCCCACGGCGAAGCCCGCGGCGACGAGAAACATGAGCGCGATTGGCAGGTAGTCGGACAGACTGAACACACTATCCTCCCGTCAGCTTGCGCCGAAATAGCGGCCCCCTAGCGGCCGTTTTTGAGTTTGAGAATCATGGTACAAGCCAATCCTAGTCCACGCAGCGGGTCGTGTCAAGGCCGTCCCCGCCCGCGCCCAAAGCCATGTTTTGCAAGGAGATTGACCGGCTTCGCGGGGCTGTGCTAACTTGATTTTACCCCTGCCGGGGAGGCCGACTTCCTCGGCCAAATCCGCGCCACACATTCGACTTCCGTAGCGAGCAGTGATCACCGGATTCAACACCGACATTCCGCACGACGGAGTCACGTACCACGTCCAAACCGAGGACAAGGGGCTCGACACACCGCTCATCCTCTCGCTCGTCTACGTCGGCGGCCACATCATCGCCAGCAAGCGCACGCCCTACGCCGACCTCATCAGCAAGGGCTTCGACGAGCAGGTCTTGACCGAGCGCCTGCAACGCCAGCACAAGCTCATCTGCGCCGCCATCAAGCAGGGCCGCGTCGAAGACCTCAAGCGCATGAGCGGCCCCAACGGCGGCTCCGCGCAGCCCGACCCCGAGGCGCCCGAGGCCGCACGCAAAGCCGCGAGCCCGCGCCGGAAGAAGTCGGACACGCCCGCGCCTCCGCCCGAGAAGACGGCCGCGCCCGCCGAACAGCCCGCCGCGTCACAGCACGTCGCGCCGCCCGTCGAAGAGGCCGCGCCCGCCGTACCGAAAGCGCCGGAAGCGGCCGCGCCTCCGCCCGCGCCTCCGAAGGCAGAGGCCGCGCCGCCCGTCAACGTTAAGGCGAAGTCGGAGCCCGACGTTGTCATCCTGTCCACGCTCGCCGAAGAGGTGAGCGCCCTCGACTACTACCGCATCACGCCCACGACGAAGGAGACCGCGGCGCCCGCGCCCGCTCCGCAGGCGCCCGAGCCCGTCCCCGTCCCCGTCGAGACCATCGTCGAGGCCGAGGTGGTTGAGGAGCCCGAAGAGCTTTCCGACGAAATCTACCTGAGCCTTCTGGACGACGAGGGCGAGTTCCGCGCGGGGCAGTTGGTGACGATCAAGATTTACGTCGGCCGCGGCACCTACGGCCAGAGGCCGGTCGGGCAGGCCAACCTGACGGTTAAAGTCCTGGGCACCTCGTTCCGGCCGATCATCGTGACGACGACGACCGACCAGCACGGCGTCGGGGTCGTCCGCGCGCTGCTGCCTCGCTTCAACTCCGGCCGCGCGGCCATCATCATCCGCGCCGTCGCGGACGACAACTCGGCCGAGATGCGCCGCATCATCCACCAGTGACGAAAGGCGTGACGCTTGCGCGTAGAGCTTAACGGGGAGCCGACGGAACTGTCTGAAGGGGCGACGCTGCTCTCCCTCATCGAACAACTCTCGCTCGCGCCCGAGCGCGTCGCCGTCGAACTCAACCGCGAAGTCGTCCGCCGCGCCGACTGGCCCGCCGCACGCCTCTCCGAAGGCGACCGCGTCGAGATCGTCCACTTCGTCGGCGGCGGCTGACGAGCGTCTAAACAAAGTTCGCCGCACAGGTTGCCGGGTTACTTACAGCCGTCTTCAAGCTGTGTCTCTGTGTCTCTGTGTCAAACCCGGTCACATTATTAAGCGCCTGATTCCATCCTTGAGCACTGCCACATTAAAATTTATCAACAACCCCAGCCGATAACCCGAAAGCTTCAAGTACGTTAAGACCTGCGCCCGGTGCACCGGCAATAACGCCTCGACCGATTTCAACTCCAATACCAGTCGGCGCTCCACGAGCACGTCGATACGAAACCCGGCTTCGAGTTTTAACTCGTCATAGAGAACGGGCAGAGGGACTTGACGTTCCGAATTAATCCCCATTTTTGTCAGTTCATGCACCAGACAAACTTCGTAGACGCTTTCCAGTAGCCCGGGCCCGAGTGTTTGGTGAATTTTGTAGGCCGCATGTATGACTCGCCCGGAGAGGTGGTTGATGTATTCCGGCATGGGTTGATTGTTCATGGCTTTTCAACACAGATACACGGAGACACGGAGACACAGCTTGATCCGGGTCACTTCTCTCGTGGTTAATAAGAAGTGTCAGGGCATTTGCGTGGAAGGCTCATGGTTTTTCTTTCCGGCCGTTCGGGTGTAGATTGTGCTCGGCGCGCGGCTGCGATGGGCGGCGCGAATCATCCTTTAGAAAGAGCACTCATAAAAATGTCCACAGCGGTTCAGGCAGACAGGGAGACGTTCGAGGTCGCGGGGCGCGTGTTCGCGTCGCGGCTGATTGTGGGGACGGGGAAGTACAGGAGCTTCGAGGAGATGAAGGCGGCGCACCGCGCGTCGGGCGCGGAGATGGTGACGGTGGCCGTCCGCCGCGTACCCTTAGACCGTAAGACCGAGTCGTTCCTCGACCACCTCGACCCGAACCTCGTCATCCTCCCGAACACCGCCGGCTGCTACACGGCGGAAGAGGCAATCCGCACGGCGCGGCTCGCGCGCGAGGCTTTGCAGACAGACCTCGTCAAGCTCGAAGTCATCGGCGACCAGACGACACTCTTCCCCGACAACGAGCAGACGCTCGAAGCGGCGCGCGTGCTCGTCCGCGAGGGTTTTAAAGTGCTGCCCTACTTCTCAGACGACCTCATCATGGCGAAGAAGCTTCTGGACGCGGGCTGCTCGGCCGTGATGCCGCTGGCGGCGCCCATCGGCTCGGGGCTCGGCGTGCAGAACCCTGCCAACCTCCGCATCATGCGCGAGCAGTTGCCCGACGCGACCATCATCGTGGACGCGGGCGTCGGCACGGCGAGCGACGCCGCGGTCGCGTTGGAGTTGGGCGTGGACGCGGTGCTGATGAACACGGCCATCGCGGAGGCCGAAGACTCCGCGCGGATGGCTACGGCCATGCGCCTGGCGGTCGAGGCCGGCCGCCTCGCGTACCTCGCGGGGAGAATGCCGAAACGTCTCTACGCCAGCGCTTCGAGCCCTTTGACGGGCGTGATTCGCTGAATCCGCAGAGGTTTATAAATAAGAAGAGCGGCGGGAGAGCCGTCTCCGACTTCGGAGGCGACTCTCCCGTCTCATTTTGCGCGGGAGTCGCGGGGCATGCCTGCGCGGGCACGGAGCTGTTGCGCGGGTTGGGCTGACCGGCCGAGAAGTCCGCGGAGTTGTTGCCTGTGTCCGTGCAACCGTCTCCCTTCCTGACGGCGGCCGTGTTCGTTCCCGGCGCGGGGGCCGGCGCGGTCTCTGAGCAGTTCGCGGAGGCGCCGTAACCGACGAGGTCAACGACATTCGTCCCCGAAGGGCACGCGCCGGACAGCGCCGCCGTCGTGTCCACGAGAGCCACCTTGCCCGCCGTCGCGCTCATGTTGATTGAGCCCATAGCGTCAGGCGCAGGGAGCGTGCTGACGCCGTTCGCGTTGCCGGCCTCCTGCACGAGGTAACGCTGCCCGGGCGCGAGCGTGACGTTGCCGAGCGCCGTGACCTGCCACGCCGCCGTCCCCGTCGCGGAGGCGTATTGCACAGACCAGCCGACGAGCGAGACGTTCGTTGCCCCACGGTTGTATAGCTCGATGAAATCGTTCCTGAAAGCGGAACAGCCCGCCGTCGTGCAACCCGCCCCGCCGTAGACCTGACTGACGACGACAAGCGGCGTCGCAGGGCTCGGCGTCGGCGTGGGTGTGGCTGAAGGTGTCGGCGTCGGCGAAGGGGTAGGCGTGCTCGTCGGTGTCGGGCTCGGAGTAGGTGAAGGCGTCGGCGTCGGAGAGGGCGTTGGCGTCGGCGTGGGTGTCGGAACCGGCGTCGGCGTGGGGGTGGCGGCGCAGGAGACTGTTGCCGAGCCGGTGTTGCGTGGCGAGGGTGCCGCCGCTTGAAAGTTCGTCGAGTTATCGTCGGTGTCGGCGCATCCTTCATTCATTCTGGATGCGGAGAGGGCGTTGCCGGGGGCGGGCGCAGGGCCGCTGCCCTCAAAGCAGTTGGCCGCCGAGCCGTAGCCGACGAAGTCAATAATCTGCCCTCCCAAGGGGCACGCGCCGCTCAGAGCTTCCGACGTGTTGACTAGTGCGACCTTGCCCGCGTTCGCGGCGAGCGCAACGTTGCCCGAAGCATCCGGAGTCGGCAAGTCCTGACCGCAGGGCGAGCCTGAGCAGCCGGCGCCGCCCGCCTGTTGAATCAGGAGATGGCGGCCGGGCGCGAGCGTGACGTGCGGCAGAGGCGTCAACTGCCACGTCGTGCCGCCGGCCGAAGAGTATTGAATCGACCAACCGTTGAGGTCTGCGTTCGTCCCGCCCCTGTTGAAAATTTCGACGAAGTCATTCCTGTACGGCGCGCCGCTGTTCCCGCCGCCGCCGAAGACCTGACTGATGACGACCAGCGGTTTCGGCCCCGGCGTCGGCGAAGGGCTCGGCGTCGGCGTCGGCAGAGGGGTTGGTGAAGGAGTCGGGAAAGGCGTCGGTGTTGGTGAGGGCGTCGGGGATGGAGTCGGCGTCACGGTCGGAGTGGGAGAAGGGGAGGGTATTGGCGTCGGCGTCGGCGCGGGCGTCGGAGATGGAGTCGGAGTCGGCGTAGGTGTCGGAGTCGGCGTCGGGGATGGAGTCGGCGTCGGGGATGGAGTTGGCGTGGGAGTCGGGTTGACGTTGATAGTGGCAGAGCCTTCGACGTTGCCTGCGCGTGCGAAGAGGGCGGCCGTGCCGGGCGTTTGGGCCGTGGTGTGGACGGTCGTGCCTTCCGTGGGCGCGAAGGTCAGTCGCTTCGGGTCGCCCGAAGCCCAGACGAAGAGGACACCGGGGATTTCTACTTCGACGCCGTCGTTGCGTGCGTAGGCGCGTGCGTTGAAGTCGAGCATGCCACCCACGTCGAGCGCAGCCGTGGCGGGCGTGACCTCGATGCGTACGAGCGGCGGCGAGCCGAAGGGCGTCCCGTCGGCGCGCAGGCCGGGCGAGTAGGCGCGACCCGCGGAGGCCGCGGCCGACGCGTGCGCGTTGAAGTCGCCGCCCGCAGAACCCACGCCCGCGTCGGGCGAGCGCGTCAGAGACTGATCCCTCGGCGCGGCGACGGAGCCGCCGGCCCCGTACGCGTGCGCGGCGACGATAAAGACGCGTTCAGGTGCGAGGGGTAGTTTAAGAGTCAGTGTGTCGCCGCCGTCGTTGAGGCTGAGCGAGCCGGTCTTGAAGACGAGCGCGCCGCCGAATCCTTCAGGCGTCGGCTCTCCGCCGCCGAAGATAACGAGGGGGCGCCCCGCTTCGAGTGTCGTGTGCTCGGGGAAGGTGAAGCGCACGCCCGAAGAGTCCGCGACTTGCAGCCCGGAAAGTTCGAGAGGCGCGCCGGAGATGTTGATAAGCTCCACGAACTCATCATCGTCGGCGCTGCGCGTGCCGTCGCGGTTCGCGTCGCCCTCGACCTGCGCCGTGTCCGGGTCGTCGGGCGGCACGTCCGCGAGCAGTTCGTTGACGACGAGCGGGATGAGGACATTCACCTCCGCGCGTCCCTTAATCTCCGCCCCGCGGTTGTCGTGTGTGTTGGCCGTGACCTGAACCGTGCCGACGCCCGACGCACGCAACACGCCGGTCGAATCCACGGTCGCAACGAGCGTATCGTCCGAACTCCAACTGATGAGAGCGTCGGGGACGGGCTGTCCGTTCTCGTCATAGGCGGTGGCGGAGAGCCGCGCGGTGCCGCCGCGATTTAGGACGAGGGCCTGCGGCGAGACTTCGACGCGCGTTATCTTCGGCGGGCGCTTCACGACGAGGAGGTCGGCGTCGGCACTGTTGACGGTGAAGCCGCCCGCGCTCGCGTGTGCGTTGACCTTAGTCGAACCTTCGGCCAGACCTCGCAGGGCGAACGTGACGGAACCGTCGCCGGCCTCGGGCTCTACACTCTCGACCCCGGCGACATGTGCGTCGCTCGACTTCAGCTCAAACAGCACACCTCTCATCGGGCGCTCGTACTGGTCGAACGCCTGTGCGTTGAAGACGGCCGACTCGTTGATGAATATCGTCTGTCGAGTCGGAGCCACGACGGCGCGCGTGAGACGGCCCGCGCGTTCGAGGAAGAAACCGCCGTCAAAACGCCTACCGGGTGAGAATCTGCGCGCGGAGTCGGCGGCTGTGTGTCGCGCGAACGCGCCCGCGATGTCGGGCGCGCGTGTGATCGATTGATCGACGGAGTCGCCGCCGAAGTTATCGCCCGCGGTGCCGTATGCGAACTGCGTGACGAGGTTCCCCGCGGCGTCGCGCACGACGAGCGTGAGCCCCGCGTTGGCGAGCGAGAGCGACCCGTTGCTCGCCTCCGAGACGAGCGCGCCTCCGAAGAAGGGATCGTTCGGGTCAGGATTTCCGCCGCCAAAAAGCACGAGCGCCTCGCCCGCGGGGAGCAGGCTCTCGGATGGGAACGCGTGTCGCACGCTCTCCGCAGACCCGCCTGAGGGGCGCGTGCGAACCGTCCAGCCGGAAAGGTCGAGCGCGTCCGTCCAGCCGTTTACAAACTCGACGAACTCCTCCTCCGAACCGATGCGGACGCCGTCGTGGTTGGCGTCGCCCGCCGCGCCGTCGGGCGGGTCGGCCAGCACCTCGTTGATGACGAGCGTTCGTTCGACGACGCGCAGAGTCACAACAGATGTCGTCTCCCCGACGCCGACCTTGACGGCCGTAACGCCCGCGTTCACGCCGACGGCGCGGCCAATCGAATCAATCACCGCGACGGTCGCGTCCGCCGGCTCGAAGGACACGGCCGGGCTCGGAATCTCTTCGCCGAGCGAGTCGAAGGCGCGCACCTTAAAACGCACCTCGCCGCCAATCGGTATTAACGCCGCAGCCGGAATGACCTCGATTCGCGCGGCGCGCGCGGGCGGCCCGCCGCCGGTCAGAGTCAGGGTCGCGCGGTTGCTCTCGGCACCGTCGGCGCGGACGACGAGCGTGGCCGCGCCCGCCCCTCTCAACGAGGCCGCGAGCGCGAGGTGCAACTGGTCGAGCCCGGGCAGGTCGGGCGAGGGGACGACGGCCTCGACCCGCACAGTTCGACCGCCGACGGAGGCTTCGACCTGTCGCGCGTCGCGCAGTCCCGTGCAGAAGACGATCAGGCGTCGAGGGTCGCCGGCCTCGTCCGTCACGTCGAAAGGGCCCGGGCGCAGCGTCGAGTTGTCGAGCGCCACGGCCTCGCCCGCGCCCGTCCCGCCCAAAGTGAAGACGCCCGGGGCCGCGCGCGCGACGTTGACCTCGCCGCGCATCTCGAAGCCGTCGTGGTTGCGCACGACGAACTCGTTGAGACCCGTGCCGAGCGCCGCGGGCATTTTGAAGTTGAGCTGTGACGGCGAGGCGAAAAAGATTTGCGCCGCGTGTCCGCCGACGGTGACTGAGAGGTTCTCAACCATCGTCGGGAACGAGCCGCCGGGTAGTCTCGACGTTGAGTTTGAAGAGAGCGCGAAATTCTTCCCCGTGACGACGGCCAGAGAGTCCTGCGCGAGCGCGCCCGAGGGCGGCGTCTTGCCGGGGACGGCGGCGTTGAAGACTTGCAGCCCAGCCCCGAAAGGCGCGCGCGGGGGGACGGCCGCGAGGTAAATCTCCGAGTCGTCCTCGAACTCTTCAGACACGTCGGGCTCGGACAGCACGCGCGGGAAGTTGAAGGCGACGCGCGCGCCCGCGTCGTCGAGCGACGAGACGACCTCCGCGTCGGCCGCGGCCGGGGCGTCGGTCAGGCGCGTCGTCGTGTTCGAGGGAATGTCGTGGAGGTATAGCTCGACGCTCGCGTCTGCGTTGCCGCCCGAGACGTTGCGGCGCGTGGCAAAGGCGACGCGGTTGCCATCGCCGCTGACGGTCGGGTTGAGAGGCACGTCCGAGGCGCGCGTGCCGAGCTGAGTCAACTGCCGTACGGCGCGGCCGTTGCGCCCGTCGAGAAGAAAGACCTGCGTCGCCCCGTTCGCGCCCCGCGCCGAGTAGACGACGCGCAGCCCGTCGTCGCTCACGGCCCGGCCAATCGTTAACGCGAGAGACCGCACGCCCGTCGCGGCCGTCAACGTCTCGCCGCTCGAAATCGAATGGACGAGCAGGTCGCTCAAACCATCTTCGTCACCACGTTCGAGCACGAAGGCGACGCGCGAACCGTCGCCGTTCAACTTCGCGTCACGCGCCGAAGCTCCCACGCCGACGCGCGTTATCTGCACGACCTTTTCCGTCAACATGTCCAGCAGAAAAATCTGCCGTGCGAACCCCGCGTTCTCGCCGACGAGGTTGCGGTCGGAAGCGAAGGCGATGAGGCGTCCGTCGTCCGAGATGGAGGGAAGGAAACAGCCCTGCTCCGCGCGCCGCGCAGGCTCGTCGGGCATCGTGTGAGTCAACTGCCTCAGACGCGCGCCGTCGTGGAAG